>WJJT01000053.1 GCA_014729555.1 Candidatus Woesearchaeota archaeon | reverse complement strand
TGGTATTTCTGAAAAGCTGCTTGTTGAGAGAATAAAAGAACTGCTCAGGTTTGTTGGGCTTGAGAATGCCCCAAATGTTATTGCCAGCAATCTTTCTGGAGGCATGCAGAAGCGTTTGGATATTGCTTGTGCCTTGATTCATGAGCCAAAGATTTTGATTCTTGATGAGCCTACTGCAGATCTTGATCCTTTGCTTAGAAAGCAGATGTGGCAGCTTATTCAGAGTATAAACAGGAAAGGCACTACTGTCATTGTTGCCTCTCATTTTGTTGATGAGATTGAGGAGAATTGCAGCAGGATTGCTGTTCTTGCAAACAAGCGCATACAAAAGATGGGTACTGCAGAGCAGCTTGCAGGCGAGTATGCCAGGAATTATGAGATTCTGATTGAAACACGAAAAAAGGATTACTCTAACCTGAACAAGGCGCTTTCAAGGCTGAGTGTTGTTGATGCTGTTATTGAAAAAAATAACAATATTGTTGTTTACACGCCAGAGCCGGGCAGGCTGCTTTCATGGTTTGCAAAATACTGCCAGCAAAAAAAAGAGAAAATAAACAAGCTTAATCTGGCAAAGCCTTCTCTGTCAGAGGTTTTTGAGTCTATTGTGAAAAATGAAGTTTAAGAAGAGTTCAGCAGGGGAATTGGCAACATTAGTCAAAAAAAATATTAAATTGTTAGTTCGTGCCAGAAGTTCTGCTTTGATTGTTATACTCGGTCCTTTGCTTGTTATTTTTCTGGCAGGTATTGCATTTGATAACACTAACTTGTATGCTGTTAAGGTTGGCACGTTTTCAGAGCAATACAACGACCTCTCAAATTCTTTTATTGACAAACTGACTGATAAGCAGTTCAAGGTTGTCAGGTATCCTGATGCTGTTTCCTGCAACAAGGGTATTGAGATCGGCGAGGTGAATACTTGTCTGGTGTTTGCTCCTGAGTTTGAGCTTGCCAAGAACGGTTCCAATGCTATTACGTTTTATGTTGATTATTCAAAGATTAATCTTGTCTGGACTATTTTGAATGTTATGACTGAGAGTATTTCAGAGCGCTCCATGGAGCTTAGCAGGAATCTTACCACTATTCTTGTTGATGCTCTTGATACATCCACCAGTGAGATTGTCTCTAAAAAGCAGTCTCTTATTCAGTTGACAACTGCTAATGATGAGTCTGGCAGGAGGATTACAGATGTCAGTGTAAGGCTTGAGGAGGTTGCGCTTGATTTTGATCCTGCAGAGTTTGGTGCAGATACGCTTGCTGATGCAAAGAAAAAGGTTAAGCACTGGGTTGATAATTCCTTGAGCCTGGGCCAGCAGGCCCTGAGCAAGGCAAAAAGCTCTGTTGATGCTCTTGGTGACACTGTTCCTGGAAGCGGTCTGAGCGGCGATGCCAAGGAGAATCTTATTGCCTCTCTTGAGCAAAGGGTTGCTGATTTGAATACCTTGCAGGACCGTCTTGACACTACAGAATCTTTGGTTAGCCAGGAAAGCAAGGATTTTAATGAGGCTATTGACTCCTTGATTGGAAAGCTTACCCAGACAAAGACTACTCTTGACCAGGCAGCTTCTGAGCGCGATACCTCTCTTGATGAGCTTGCCACTGTGCGTGAACTGCTTGACACAAGCCTGAAGAACCTGCTGAACCTGCAGAGGACATTTAATAATATTGAGAACATGGTTAATTCAATTGAGGTTACAGATCCTTCTGCTGTTGTCCAGCCTGTTGTGACGCACATAAAGCCTATCACTACTGAGAAAAGCTATCTTAATTACATCACCCCTATCCTGATTGTATTGATCCTTTCTTTTACTGCTCTTCTTTTAGCGCCTACCTTGATCTTGCTGGAGAAAAATTCTTCAGCATATTTCAGGAACTATATGATGCCGGTAAAAGAATGGATTTTTATTTTAGCCACTTTCTTGTCCAGCTTCCTGGTTTTGATGGTTCAGTTGGTGGTTATTCTTGCCGTTGCTGCGATTGTTTTCAGCACACAGGTTTTTTCTGGAATGGGTACAACTCTTGCCATTCTTGTCCTGCTGTCTTCTATTTTTGTTTTTATGGGAATGATTATTGGATACCTGTTTAATTCAGAAGAGACTGCAATGCTTGCCGGAATTTCTGTGGGGAGTGCCATGCTGTTCTTGTCAGATATTATTATTCCTATTGAGAGCATGCCTGCTTTTATGTACCATGTTGCGCAGTACAGCCCCCTTGTTTTGGGAGGGACCCTGCTCAGGAGCACAATGCTCTATAATGCTACTTTTTTTGATATTGGCGCCAACTTTCTTATTTTGCTGTTTTACTTTGTTCTTTTCGGGGTTTGTGCTTTTGCATCTTTCTATGTTGCAAAAGACAAGAAGCTGGCTGAAAAGCTTGGTATCAGGCTTAAGAAGATGATTCCTAAGCGCAGAAAAAAGAAAAGATTGAGTGTTTCTGATTTTCAGAAGCCTGAAAACAAATAATTTTTTAAAGGCACTAAATACTTTTTTGCATATGGTTGATTTTAAAAAGCTGAGAGAGGAAAGTATTAGGCAGGCTAGAAAGGATGTTAAGCAGTCTTTTTCAAGAGACTTGCTTGTTATTCAGGCGGTTAATTCTGTTGAAGAGCTTAATACTGTTATTAATATGCTTGTTAATCGTTTAAGAGAATGGTATGGTTTTTATAATCCTGAGTTTGTTAAAGAGATGCATTCTACTGAGGAATTTGCTGCAGGAATTGTTTCTGCTGAAAAAAAGAAGGACAGCATGGGTGCTGATATTGAGAAAAAAGACAATGATATTATTCTTGCTTTAGCTAAGCAGATTGCTTCTTTGCATAAGCTAAAAAAGGATTTAACAGGTTATCTTGAGAATACAATGCAAGAAGTCTGTCCTAATCTGAATGCTGTTGCAGGCTCTTTTATTGGTGCAAGGCTTTTGGCTTTTGCAGGTTCTCTGAAGAATCTTTCTGAGATGACTTCCTCTACTGTTCAGTTGTTGGGTGCTGAAAAGGCTTTGTTCAGGCATTTACATGGCCAGGGCAAGAGCCCTAAGCATGGTATTCTGGTTAATCATGAGCTTGTTATTAATGCTCAGTTCAGGGAAAAAGGAAAAATTGCACGGGCTCTTGCTGACAAGATTGCTATTGCCTCTAAGGTTGATTATTTCAAGGGTGATTTTGTGGGTGACAAATTGCGTGCTGAGCTGGAGAAGCG
Organism: Candidatus Woesearchaeota archaeon; assembly: GCA_014729555.1. Taxonomy (GTDB): domain Archaea; phylum Nanobdellota; class Nanobdellia; order Woesearchaeales; family ARS49; genus WJJT01. Next base: position 26,515 of record WJJT01000053.1, on the reverse strand, counting down.
GTTCAAATGATTAAGGAGACTGGTTTTAGGGGTGTTTTTGAGCTTAGAAAAGGCAGGAAAAGGGTTTTGTTTACTGAGAATCTTGTTCCTGGTGTTTCTGTGTATGGTGAAAAGCTGATTAAAAAAGGTGATGTTGAATATAGGGAGTGGAGGCCTGACAAGAGCAAGCTTGCTGCTGCTATTATAAAGGGCATTCACCAGGTTAATCTTAAGCCAGACACTGTTGTGTTGTATCTTGGTGCTTCTACAGGAACTACTGTTAGTCATGTGAGTGATATTGTAGGAAAAGGCGGTTTTGTTTTTGCCCTGGATTCTGCTCCGCGTGTTGTGCGTGAGCTTGTTTTCTTGTGTGAGCAGAGGTCGAATATTGCTCCTGTTCTTGCAGATGCTAATCAGCCTGATACATATAAGGATCTAGTTCCCCTGGTTGACTGGCTTTATCAGGATATTGCCCAGAAAAGCCAGGTTGATATTTTTCTTAAAAATGTTGATTTGTTTCTTAAGCCAGGGCATTTTGCTTTATTGGCTGTAAAGGCAAGAAGCATTGATGTCACAAAAGAGCCTTCTGTTGTTTTTGATGAAGTCAGGAAAAACCTTGAAAAGTCCTTGATTGTTGCAGATAAGGTTCTTCTGAAGCCATACCAAAAGGATCATTGTCTTTTTGTGTGCAAGAAGAGATAATTTTATATACCATCTGTCGCTGGTTAAGAACTATGGCATTTAAGTTGTATAATACTTTAACAAGAAAAAAAGAAGTTTTTAAGCCTATTGAAAAAGGAAAAGTTGGCCTGTACTGCTGTGGCCCTACTGTTTACTGGCATCAGCATATTGGTAATCTGCGTACTTATATCTTTGAGGATGTTCTGAAGAGGGTGCTGATGTATAACAGGTTTAAAGTCATGCACGTAATTAATGTAACAGATGTTGGGCACTTGACTTCTGATGCTGATGTTGGTGAAGACAAATTGCTTAAAGCGCTTAAGCGAGAAGGCCTGCCTCTTACAAAAGAGGCAATGCTTAAGCTTGCTGACAAGTATTTTGATGAGTTTAAGCAGGATTTTGAAAAGCTGCACATTCTGATGCCAGATGTTTGGTGTAAGGCTACAGAGCATATTCCTGAAATGATTGAATTAATCGAGAAAATTGAAAAAAATACCTACACCTACACAACCAATGTTGGATTGATTTTTGATACCTCTAAATTCAAGGATTATGCAAAGCTTGGAAGATTGAATCTTGAGGAGATAAAAGAGGGTGCAAGAGGCAAGGAAGATCCTGAAAGGAAGCATCCTAGTGATTTTGCTTTATGGATTACGAATCAGCCGAATCATATCATGCTCTGGGATTCTCCTTGGGGCAAGGGTTTTCCTGGGTGGCACCTTGAGTGTGCTGCAATGAGCATGAAGTATCTGGGGGATCAGTTTGATATTCATTGTGGAGGAAAAGAGCATATTCAGGTTCACCACACTAATGAAATTACTGAAGCAGAGGCTGCTACTGGTAAGAAATGGGTTAATTACTGGCTGCATGCAGAGTGGCTTGTCGTGCCTAAGGGCAAGATGTCTAAATCTAAGGGAGAGTTTTTTACAATTAGTGATCTTATTGAGAAAGGTTATGATCCTTTGGCTTACAGATATTTTTGTTATACTGCGCATTACAGGACTCCTTTGACTTTTAGTTGGGAAGCCCTTGATTCTGCTAAAATAGCATATGAAAACTTTAAGAACAGAATTATTGAGATGAAGGAAGACCTAGTTTCCAAGCCAAAAGACAATAAATACCAAGAGCAGTTTACTGCAGCTGTTAATGATGATTTGAATATTCCTGTTGCAATGTCTGTTGTTTGGAATTTAATTAAAGAGAAGGATTTAGGCAATAAAGAAAAATATGATTTGCTCCTAGATTTTGATAAGGTTCTTGGTTTTGATATCCGTGGTTTCAAGAGAGTAGAAATAAGTGAAGACATCCAAAAACTGGTGGACGAAAGAGAAGCCGCGCGCAAGGCAAAGGATTTCAAGAAAGCTGATGAGATAAGGGATAAGTTAAAAGAGATGGGTATTGTTCTTGAGGACACTCCGCAGGGCGTGCGGTGGAAAAGGGCTTGAATTTTTTTCTTGATAGATTGGGAAAACAAATATCAAAAACTTATTTTAGTTCTGTGTAGAATTTGACCTTGTCTGCTGTTCCGTTGTATAGTGCTAGGTTTCTTGGTATTAGCAGTTCATAGTCATATATACCGTATTTGCCTTTGGCATTGTTGTTTATGTTTGCTACAAATACAAGGTCTTCTTTGTCTGCTGTGCTGTAGTGTCCGTCTGTGTCGTCTGCCGTGTCCCATAGTATTCCTGTCTGGAAGTTGCTTGTGTTTGTGCTGTTTATGTACGGGACATATTGTATGTTTCTATTATATACTGTCCAAGTCTTGTTTTGTTTGGCTGTGCTGTTGTCTATTGCAAAGTACACGACCACAGAATCATTGAATCCAGTCATGTTGAGGTTTGTGTCTGCGCTTGCAAAGTCATTTGTTGATTTTTGTCCTGTTGTGTTTATTCCTAGTGCTTGGAGGTTTGCGAAGCTGAATTTGCTGTTCAGGTATGCTGCGTATACTATGCCGTTGTCTGTTGCGTTCCATGCGTATTCTCTGTAGCCTGCTTTGTCTTCTAGTGTGATGTTTCCTGTGACTTCTCCATAATACAATTGCCATGCTTTGACATTTAGTGTTTTATTGACATTATTATTTGTTTCATTTGTTTCATTGATTTTGTTTGCTGGGTCTACGCAGACGTATATGTTATGAGGTCCTACTTGTGTTGCTATCCAGGTCAAATTGATGGTTGTGTTCTGGCTTGCGTTCAGTTGTGATATTGTCACATTGCTGTTGATTTGGCTGCCGTTTGTACAGTTTCCGTCGTAGAACTGTGCTGTTATGTTGTCTGCTGCTGCAGTTCCTTTGTTTAGTATTGTTGTGTATATTGTTATGTTCTGGTTTTCGCCTGGGTTGTTGTTTGAGAAGCTTAGGCTTATTGGTGTGAGGTCTGGAAGTCCTGCCTGCTCAATCCAGGTTATGTTTATGTCTAATAAGGATATTGTTTTATTTCCTTCGGTGACAAAAATAGCTCTGTAAACCAGGCTGTTGTTTGCTGTAAATCCTGCCAGTCCTTGGTTGTTGTTTACTTTGTACCAGGTATTGCCATTATCCACGCTTATTTCAACAGTTATGTTGTTTTTCGCGTCTGTGTTGTTTTCTGTCCAGGTTATATTTATGATTTGAGTTATATTTTTTGTTGTGTTTATTGCTGTTGAGGTGAAGTTTCCAGACCTGCCGCTGAATGTTTCTTCAGAACCTGTTGCAATGCTTGGTTTATTGGGTATATACATCCTTAATTTATAGTCATCCCAGTCTGCATTGTTGTATGCTCCAACACCATATTCCCCGTCTGTATAGTTGCTGGCCCAATAGGTGTCATTTCCTTCTAGTTTTCCCAGATAACCCATGCTGGAGTTATAAATAGTGAATATGAATTGTCCTTCTGATGTCCAGATAAAGCGTAAGTAATACCAGTTTCCGAAATCAAGACCAAAGTTGCCACTATCGATTCTGTTTGTGTGGTCATAGTCTTTTCTGATTTGAATGCTTCCAGCATCTCTTTCATCGATTATTGCCTGATAGCCAAGGCTTGTTCCTGCGCCAGAAGAACTTCCTCCATGAGGATGCGCTAATGCAATGCCTGAAAGAGAAGTGCTTGTGTCTCCTGAGCCGCCAGGTCCTTGGCTTCTGATCCAGGTTTCGAAAATCATGTCTCTGCTGCTGTTTGTGTTGTTTCTTATGGCTTGCTCATAATTTGCGCTTCCAATTCCGCGAAGGCCGTAGGTTCCTGTCTTTGCTGCGCTGGTATTTCTTGTTGGGTTTAAGGCGCCTGCATCAAATCCGACTTTGGTTTCAAAATCATTGAAATAGTGCCAGATTTTGCTTTGGTTAGTTGGAGGGCTTCCAGCAGAAGGATTGCCGTAGTACATATAGTAATTCAGGTCAGATGCATTCACAGAAACATTTTCCTGTATCTTGAACCATACTTCTGTGTTTGTTGTGTTGCAGGCAGTTGAGTTAATCTTGTCTAATTCAATATATTCGCTGCCATTGTACCAAATAATCCTTAAGTCTGTGCAGTCTGCTCTTAATTTTCCTGCAGTTACAAGGGCCTGCGTGTTTAGTGTGAAATTAATAGAATAGCCTTTTTTCAGTATGCTGTCATCTTCATTTGATACATTTAATTTTTTCCTGTAGCTCCAGTTAATGTTCCAGGTATCTAAATCAAATTCAACAGCTCCGGGCTTCCATTCTGCCCTGTTTAATTCAGCAATGCTGGAGTTATCATCATAGTCATCATAATAATTTCCATTCATGTTTATTGTGAACGCGCTGAATTCTGTGTTATTCAAGTTTCCAACTGTATCATTTGCGAAAACATATATTGTATAATTGCCTTCTGCCAGGTCAAGGTATTTATTATCAACAGAAGAGCAGGAAGTGCATAATGTTTTGTTGGCGCCATGATCAATGTTATACCATGCAGTATCAACTGTTTCTCCAAAAGTGACGTTTATTGTAGGTGTTGTGTCTGCGATTGTTCCTGCAGGAGAATTGATTGTTACGCTTGGCGGTGTCGTGTCGATAGTGAATGTGTAATTGTTGGTTGCCCATGCCGAGTTGCTTGCATTGTTGTAAACAAGGCAGTTCCATTTGTATGTTCCTTCTGGTAATGTCTTTGTGAATGTGGTTGAATTAGAAGATCCACTTAAGTTCTTTGTTTCATTTGCATGCCATCCTGTGTAGTTATAGTATAGTGTTGCATTTACTAATTCGGTTGTTTGTGTGGTTGCTGAGCAATTGAATGTGACTGTTGCATTTGCTGTTTTTGTTCCTGTCTGAGGGGAGTTTAATGTTACTAGTATTTCACTGCGGGGCTCTTCTCCGCCGTATGTTATTAAAGAATCTGACATTGACAGATAAGAGGCAGTTATCCATGAATATGAGCGTGCAGCAGTTGATATCCTTATTTCATCGATGATGCCGCCGAAATAAGTGTTTCTATTTGCTATGTTCAGATTTTGGGTAGTTGAAGACATAGCAGACCAGGCGCTGTCTGCAGTGGAATTCACTTCTGTTGCATTGTTTACATAAATCAAGGTGTTTGTTCCGTCCCAGGTGGCTGCGACATAATGCAATGCTCCTGTTATGTGATTTGCATAAAAGGATGTTCTCCAGCTGCCGTTTAAGTTGAATCTGAAACGGTAATCATTGGCCCGTACTTCTGTAAGCCAGCCAAGGTTTCTCCAGAATATATAATCCTGCGGCGAGTCGAACTTTGCCCAGAATTCCATTGTAAACTGATTTGCTCCGCTTAATCCATTGAAAGAGCTGACTGAAAGATAGTCATCTGTTCCATCAAAAGATTCAGAACCGTCTATCTTTCCAGGGATTCCAAAGTCTGCTGCTTCTGTGTTCTGTGGTGTGGCATTGTAGTTATTGATGGAGTCATGCTGTGTTGGAGTGTTTCCGCCGACATCATTTAAGTGCCAGACAGAAACATAATTATTGTCATATGTCCCTTTTTCATCTATTGTGGCGGCTCCGGAGCAGTTATAGTATGCATAAATGTAATCAGTGTCTGAATTATTTAATTGCGGTATTTTTACCCAGCCGAAACTGTCTCCTGATTCATTCCAGGATTCCCAATGGTGCTTTAGTAAGGTGGTGTCATCGTCATCATAAAAGCGTATGTCTGTATCAGATGTTTTAGCATAATTTATTCTTGAAGAGTTTAACTTAATCATTGCTGTGAAGTTGATTAAGTCTTGTGAAGATGCTGAATTGTTGAAAGTTAGTTTTCTTCTGTAGTTACAACTGGCTGTTGCCCAGTTCTGCGCATACACTTTCATAGAGCCAAATTTAAATTCAAGCTTGTGCTTGCCTTCTGTCAATACCTTGCTTGTTTCATATCCAATGGCGCTGCAGTTGTAGTTCTGGATAAACACAGAGTTGTTAGTCCATGTGTAATTCTGTGTTTTGCCTCCGCATTTTACAGATAGGAACTTGAGGTCTTTTGTTTCGTTTGTATTGCTCCAGTTTGTTCCGTTTACTGCCTGGATTGTCAGGTTTGCTGTGCCTGTTGTGTTGAACTTGACTTTCCATTTTCCCCCTACTGTTGGGTAGGACTGCACGTTGATTATTGTTATGTATGCTCCTGCATATCCTGAGAACTTATTTACTGTGAACGTGATTGTGTCATTGTCTTCTGTGAAAGGCATGTCTGTTTTTATCCATCTTGGGCAGGTTCCGGTCTCTTCATTAAAGTCTGGACAGCGCAGTATTGTGTTTATAGGGCCTTTTTTTGATAGTGTGATTGTTGCGTTTTCAAATGCAAGATTTTCAGCTATTGCAAAGATGTCTGTTTTTATTCTTGCAGGCGCTTTTGTTGTTTTTCCTTTGTATCCTGCTTTTACTTTCTCTTGCAGTGCCTTGTCTGAGAATACTGTGATGTCCTTAAGTTCTGTGATGCCGCGTATTCTTGCTCTGCTGGTTTTTTGTCTTTTCTTTAATGCATCTGTGTCGAGTATGTCAATATCATGCAGTCCTGTTCTTTTCTTTATTGTGTAGTTGTAGGATTCTGTTTTTCCTGAGTAGTGTGCTGCGCGGGTTCTCAATATTCTTTCTGTGAATTCAAGTTTCCTGCCTGGTTTTGCAAGGTATCTTGCTGTGTCTTTAAGCCTGCCTGCAAGATTGAAGTCAGTTAGGTTCTTTTCTGGGGTGATTCTATCTTTAAGTTTGTCTAGCAAGGCTTGTTCTAGTTCAATCGTCTTTGAGGCAGATTTATCTTTCAGTCTTTCTGCAAAGTCAAGTGATGAATCTGGTTTTTTATGGTCTTGCAGCTTGTCTGAGAGTCCCAGGTATGGTGCGTCTTGTGTTTGTGGGATTGTTTTGTTGTCTTGTAGTTTATTTGCGAGGTCTAGGTTAAAGCTGGTATTGTCTTCTAGCTGGCTCGCAATGTCAAATTCAAATGCCTGGGCAGCGAAGCTAAGTAAGAGAACAATGGCCAGCATTAGCACTAGTTTCTTATTCATTGTTCTTTGCCTCGCGCAGCTTTTTCTTTGCTCTTTGTTGGATGGTCCAGATTGTTTTGGGGTTTCTGTCTAGAATTCGGGCTATTTCTGTGAATTTGTGATTATTTTTTCTGAGGTATTGCACAACTGTTTCTAGAATTGAGAGTTTCGGTTTTTTGAACTCAGATAAGGGCACACAGAATTTTGTTTTCTTTATGACAAATTTTTTGTTTTTTGAGTTTTTGTGTGCTCTTGAGATTGCAGATGGTTTTTTATTCAGCAATTCTGCGATTTCTTTGTTTTTTTTGTTTTTTTGTTTCAGGTATCTTGTTATTGCCTCCAGAGGGTTTAGTTTTGTTTTGAATATAGAAACAGGTATTCCCTCTTCTTTTTTCAATGCGTATTGGATCAATTCTTCTTTAGAAATAGATTGTATTGATTTCTTTAATAGCTCAAGGCTTGTTTTTTTGGCTTTTGCAGGTTTTAATTTTTTCTTTGCTCTTTGTTGGATGGTCCAGATTGTTTTTGGGTCTCGGTCTAGAATTAGGGCTATCTCTGTGAATTTGAGATTCTTATCTCTGAAGTATTGAACAACTGTTTCTAGAATTGATAATTTGGGTGTCTTGAATTCAGATAGTGGTATGTAGGTTTTTGTTTTCTTTATCTTGAATTTTTTGTTTTTTGAGTTTTTGTGTGCTCTTGAGATTGCAGATGGTTTTTTATTCAGCAGTTCTGCAATTTCTTTGTTTTTTTTGTTTTTTTGTTTCAGATATCTTGTTATTGCCTCCAGAGGGTTTAGTTTTGTTTTGAATATAGAAACAGGGATACCCTCTTTTTTTTGTTAGAATTAGTTTGGTTAGTTCTTCATCAGAAAGCTTGTTTAGATGTTTTTTTGATGTTTTAAGCTGTTTTTGAAGAAATTCTCTAACCAAACCTTGTTCAGAAATCTTGTTTATTGCTCTGACTAGAGCCTTTTCTTTTTTTGAATCCAAAACAAGTGTTTTTTCAGTGTATTTCATATATAAATGTTACCATTTGTAAGGTTTTTTGTTAACTTTTGTAAGGTTTATCTTGAAAAAGCCGCATTTTATCAGAAAATGCCTCAAAAAAGAGATTTTAAGAAAAAGCGCGCTTAGAAACTAAAATAAATCAAGTTTTTAAAGAAAAATAAGTTTAGAATACGATTTTCACTTTTATTTCTGTTCCTGTTTCTATATCTCCTTTGCCGAATTCTATTGTTTGGGCTTTAGTTACTGCTTTAAGATCTTCCAATGCAGCTTCTATGCTTTTTTGTAACTTGTTATCACATTCTATCACTAGTTTTGCCATCTCTGCTCCTAATGATTTCTTGTTTTTTGTCTTCTCTCTCCTGACAGCCCCTATTATCTCTATCATTGCATCTCCTGCTTCTTCTATTTTGTCATCAACTATTTTTTTGTCAAACTCTGGCCATTTTGAGATGTGTATGCTTTTGTCTTTCTCTGTTTTCTTGAAAAAGTCCTGGTATATTTCTTCTGTTATGAAAGGCATTATTGGCGCAAGTAGTTTTATTGTTGATAGTAATGCATTGTAAAGCGCGTATTGTGCGCTTTCTCTGGCTTGTTTGCCTCTTTTGTCTGGGTTGTACATTCTGTCTTTTACAATCTCCAGGTAATTGTCGCATAGTGTCTGCCAGAAGAATTTCTCAACATCTAGTCTTGTTCTTGAATATTCATATTTCATGAACGCCTCTGTCGAACTTTTGATTATTCTGTTTAGCTTTGATAATATCCATTTGTCAAACAGCTCTATTTTTTTTGGTTTTGCTTTTTTATAATCTTCTAGGTGCATGAATGAGAATTTTGATGCATTCCACAGTTTTGTTATTGTTTTCATTCCTGTCACTACGTCTTTTTCCTGATATGGCAGGTCCTCCCCGAGCTTTGTTCCTGCTGCCATGAATCGTAATGCATCTGCTGAGTATTTTTCAATAACATCTGTTGGCTCTATCACGTTTCCTTTTGATTTGCTCATTTTTTTGCCTTTAGGATCCAAAAGCCAGCCTGAAACCATTACGTCTTTGAATGGATTTACTTTGTAATGCAGGTTTGACTTAACAACTGTATTGAACAGCCAGAATGTGATTATGTCATGTGCTTGTGGCCGCAAATTCATCGGATATAGTCTTTTCTGAATCTCTTTGGGCATAAGTTCTACTGCAAGTCTTGGTGTTAATGAGCTTGTTGCCCACGTGTCAAGAACATCTTTTTCTGATACGAACTCTGCGACTCCGCATTTTAAGCATTTTTTTACTGGGGGATTGTCTTTTAGCGGGTCTACTGGAAGGTCTTTTTCTTCTGCAAGTATTGGCTCATCACATGCTTTGCAGTACCATACAGGGAATGGAACCCCGAAATATCTTTGTCTGGATATCAGCCAGTCCCATTGAAGCCCCTCTGCCCAGTTTTTGTATCTTGATACAAAGTGCTGCGGATACCAGTTTAGTTTTTCTCCCCATTTTATCATGTCTTTCTTTAAATCAAGATATTTGATGAACCATTGTTTTGATTTTATTATTTCTATCTCTGTTCCACATCTTTCATGGACATTAACCGCGTGTGTTATTGGTTTTTGTGAGACTAGCAGGCCTTGCTTTTTCATGTCTTCTGTTATTGCTTTTCTTGCATCTTTTATGTACATTCCTTTATATTTTCCTGCCAGCTTTGTCATCTTGCCGTCTTTTGTTATTGCTTCCTTGATTTCTAGGTTATGTGCTTTTTGCCACTCCATGTCTGTCTGATCCCCAAAGGTACAGCACATCACTATTCCTGTTCCTTTTTCAGGGTCTGCTCTTTCATCAGGCATTATTGGAACTTCAATGTCAAATAAAGGAACCTTTGCCGGTTTTCCTTTAAGTTTTTGGTATCTTTTGTCTTCTGGATGGTAGAATACTGCCACGCATGCTGGAAGCAGTTCAGGTCTTGTTGTTGCAATCACCAGATCTTTTCCATCTACTTTGAATATGATGTCATTGAATGTTGATTTTATTTCTTGGTCTACGCATTCCTGCTGGCTTATTCCTGTCTCGCATTCAGGGCACCACATTGCCGGAGCGTCTTTTCTGTATTCCCTTCCCATCTGGTATAGTTCTATAAAGCTTCTTTGTGATATTTTTTGGCAGTGCGGGTCTATTGTTGTGTAGAATATGTCATAGTCACAGCTTAGGCCTAGTCGTTTCATTCCTTGTTTATACCGTGGGATAAGATTCTTTTCTAGTTCTTCAAGGCAGATTTTTGCAAATTCCTCTCTTGGCATGTCTCTTGCTTTTATTTTTCTTGTTTGCTCTACCAGTCTCTCTGTTGCCACGCCGTTGTTGTCTGTGCCAAATGGATAGAATACGTTTTTGCCCAGCATTCTCTGGAATCTTATTATAAAATCCTGCTGTGAGTATGAGAATGCATGCCCTATGTGGACTTTTCCAGATACTGTTGGAGGCGGAGTGTCAATAGAATAAATTTCTGCTTTTGATTTTTGGTCAAACTGGTATGTTTTTTCTTTTTCCCAGTGTTTTGCCCATTTTTTTTCTGCTTCCTGCGGGTCGTATTTTTTTGGAATAGTCATTCTTACCCAAAGTATTGTTTTGTTTCTGGTTTTTCTTCCTCAAGCCAGGATTTTCCTTGTTTTTGCAGGTATTTTCTCATTGTTGGCTTGACTTCTTTCATGTAGAAGGGGTGCAGTTTTTTAATTTCTTTTAGTCTTGCTTCTCTGCTGTCAAACATTGCCGCGTGCACATAGTGCACCATGGACAGCACTTTTTTGTAGAAGTCAAATAGTTCTTTTTTCTCTTCTTCTGCGTGGAATTTTGATTCTATTATATCTGCCATTCTTCCTGGCTGGAATATGATTTCTATGTGGCTTGCACACTGCCCCAGCCTGTCCATTAACACGCCTATCACTGCAGGTATTGCAGGTGCCTGTATTCTGCACTCAAATTCCTTTTCAAACTCATCTAGTTCTGGAAGTCCTGTTTTTCCCTTTATTTTGTTATATTGTTTAACACCTTCTTCTCTTAGTTCTTTGGTCATGGTATTGCTCTTGATTAATGGTGTGTTTAAATAAGTTTCGGGTTAAATATATAAAACAGGTAATCTTCCTTGTTTAAATGATTCCATGGATTAAGAAATATGCTCCTGTAAAGATTTGCGATATTCCTCAGTCTAATGCTGTAAAGCTTAAGAATTTTGTTCAGGGCTTTAAGAAAGAGAAAAAGAATGCTGCTCTGTTGTACGGGCCTGCTGGCTCCTGCAAGTCTTGTGCTGTTTATGCCTTGGCTAAGGATTTGAATCTTGAGGTTGTTGAGGTTAATGCCTCTGATGTTCGTAATGCTGGCCAAATCAATGAAAAGCTAGGTAATGCTTTGAAGCAGCAGTCTTTGTGTTTCAGGGGCAAGATTGTTCTTGTTGACGAGGTTGATGGTATCTCCGGCAATCAGGACAGGGGCGGTATTCCTGCTTTGGTCAAGCTATTGGTTAAGAGTGCTTTTCCTGTGGTCTTGACTGCAAATGACCCCTGGAACAAGAAGTTCAATAAGATTCGCTCTAATTCTGTTCTGCTTGAGTTTTCTGCTCTTGATTATCTGGCTGTTTTTAGTGTTCTTAGGAATATTTGTGAAAAAGAAGGTATTAACTTTGATGAGCCTGCTCTGAAGATGCTTGCCAGGCGTTCTGGCGGTGACTTGCGTGGTGCTATTAATGATTTGCAGTCATTGAGCCATGGAAATAATAAGATAACAAGCAAGGTTCTTGATTCTCTTGGTGAGAGAAACAGGCAGGAGAGCATTAATCAGGCTTTGTTAAAGGTTTTTAAGAGCACAGATCCCGCTGTTGCAAGGAGTGCTTTTGATTCTGTTAACATGAATGCTGATGATGTTATGTTCTGGGTTGAATACAACTGTCCTCGTGAATACAAGAGTCCGCAGGATATTGCTCGTGCTTTTGATGCCTTGAGCAGGGCAGATGTTTATCGCGGCAGGATTAGGAGGAGGCAGCACTGGAGGTTTTTGGCTTATGTTTTTGCGTTGGTTTCTGCCGGTGTTGCTGTTGCAAAGGATGCAAAGTATGCTGGTTCTATTAAGTATATGCAGACCACGCGGTTGTTGAAGATGTGGCAGGCTAAGATGAAGTATGGCTTGAGAAAGTCTATTGCTTCTAAGATTGCCGAAACAACGCACTGCAGCACCAGGCGTGCTTTGGATTCTTCTTTGCCTTACCTGCAGCAGGTTTTCAGGAATGATTCACAGATTGCTGCTAAACTGGCTTTTGAGCTTGATCTTGATGAGAAAGAGGTTGAGTGGCTGAAAAAGTAAGTTTATTATACTGCTTGTTCTTTTTTTATTGCTGAGGTGATATTTGTGGCAGAAGCAGCTGCACCAGCAGCAGGAACAGCAACAAAAAAAGGCTGGCTTAAATGGATTGTTATTATTTTGATTATCCTTGCTGTGCTGTGGTATCTTAACAGTGCAGGTTATATAAACTTGCCTTTCTTGTAATAATGAAAAAGCAAAGTATATAAATAAAGGATTTATTCTTTTTTTATTATGGTATCTATTGATGAGATGTTTACGTTTTGCAAGAGAAAGGGCTTTGTTTTTCCTAATTCAGAGATTTACGGAGGCCTGGCCGGATTCTTTGATTATGGCCCGCTTGGTGTTGAATTGAATAATAATATCAAGCAGTCCTGGTGGAAGTCTTTTGTTCAGGATAGGGATGATGTTGTTGGCATTGACGGCTGCATCATAACTAATCAAAAGGTGTGGGAGGCTTCTGGTCATGTTGAGGGTTTTGAGGATGTTCTTGTTGAGTGCAAGAAGTGTCATGAGCGTTTTAGGGCTGATTTGCTGGTGGAGGATGTTCTTGGGATTCAGGCTGATGGCTTGAAAGCTCCTGCTATTGATAAATTGATTGCAGATAATGATATCCGCTGCACTAAATGCAAGGGCGGGTTGGATAAGGCGTCCAGGTTTAATTTGATGTTTCAGACTCAGGTGGGGCCTAAGCCTACGAATGAGTCTGTTGCTTATCTGCGTCCTGAGACTGCGCAGTTGATTTTTACTGATTTCAAGGCGGTTACAGATGTATCCCGCTTAAAGCTTCCTTTTGGTGTTGCCCAGGTTGGCAAGGCTTTTAGGAATGAGATTTCGCCGAGGAATTTCTTGTTCAGATGCAGGGAGTTTGAGCAGATGGAGATTGAGTATTTTATCAGGCCTAAGCAGGCTTGTCCTTTTGTAAAGTCTGTTGAGATGTATAAAGTGCTTGTTTACTCTGCTGATATGCAGGAAAATAAGAAAGAGCCTGAGCAGATGTCTATGAAGGATGCTCTTGCCAGGAAGATTATTAAGAATGATTGGCATGCTTACTGGCTTGCGGCTTGTCATAAATGGTTTGTTGATTTGGGTGTTAATCCTGAGAATCTTCGCGCTCGTCAGCACAAGAAAGATGAACTGGCGCACTACAGCACTGATTGCTGGGATTTGGAGTATAATTTTCCTTTTGGCTGGAAAGAGATTGAGGGTATTGCTGACAGGTCTGATTTTGACTTGCAGCAGCATGCAAAGCACTCTAAGAAGGACATGTCTGTTTTTGATGAAGAGACCAAGCAAAAGGTTGTTCCTCATGTTGTTGCAGAGCCTTCTCTTGGTGTTGGAAGGTCTTTTCTTGTTTTCATGTATGATGCGTATACTTATGATAAGGACAGGGAGAACATTGTGTTGAAACTTAATCCAAGATTGGCTCCTGTTAATGTTGCTGTTCTTCCTTTGTTGTCCAACAAGCCTGAATTGCTTAAGAAATCTCAGGAATTGTATGACTCCATTAAGTGTTGTTTTAAGTGTGTGTATGATAAGTCTGGCTCTATTGGAAAGCGTTATGCCAGGAATGATGAGATCGGCACTCCTTATTGCGTTACTATTGATTTTGATTTTCTTGAAAATGATGATGTCACCATTAGAGACAGGGATACTACAGACCAAAAGCGTGTTAAGATTGATGATTTGCGCAATGTCTTGTTCCAGCTTTTGACAGGAATTGTTAAGTTTAAGGATTTGAAATGAAGTTTACTAAAATATTTGGAAGAAATTTGCCCGCGATAACTGTCTTAAGTTCTGCATAAACACAGATACTGGCGAGATAATATTTCATGATTTTGGGGTTGATCATTTTGACATTGGCTGTGCTATGTTGGGCAAAACCCGCCCTGCAACAAGAGATGAGCTTTTTGATATACTGCAGGGGCTGCAGAACAAAATTGTTGGTGGCGTGATAACCAAAACAGGTGGTGATGTTTTGAATTGTATGGTTGGATTTTCCGGCATAGAGTATGAATTGCAGCCTGCAAATTGCCCGCATGATCCTGGGACTTTAGATAAGGCGGCAGATATCTGTATGAATGCGATTAATAAGGGAACTGTGCCGTTCAAGACACTTATTGTAATTAAACAGGTTAATGGCAAGAAAACCGAGCATGCGAGCATCAATCGGTCATAAGCTTTATAAAGTTTCGGGTCTTATATTCTGCTATGATAGGGGAAGCTATTAGACGAGAGTTGAGACGTAAAAGACACTCTGCACTGCCTGACCGTCCTAAGCTGGTGTGCTCGGATTTAGATGAGATGCTTATTGGTAATGATCATGAGCATCTATCCAAGCAGGCTTTAGAGGCGCTTTGGACTGCAGGCTTGACTACTATAGTGACTACTGCTTCTTCTGAAGATTATGCAAAAGCTGTGCTTAAGGAAAAAGGCCTTCACTATTATGTTGCTGCTGTGTATGGTGAGGTTCTTTCTGGTGTGGGCAAGGCATACAGGCAGGTTGCAGATGATGCTTGTTTAAGCGAGGAAGAATGGGCTTCTAATTTGGTGGTTGTGAGCCATTCTGTCAGCGATGTGCCTGTTGATATGAAATCTGTTTTAATATTGTCTGATAATCCTGAAAAAGCAGCGCAAGCAGTTTTGGATATTAATCATCCTGCAGGGTTTCTGCATAGTTTTGCTGAATACATGGGCGAACAGTTTGAAGCAGTTATGCATAAGCGCCTCTCTGATGGAGCGCTTGTTCCAGTTCTTGCTGATGTGGAGTACCTCGCTGTTCTTTGTGATTCTGGCAATAATACTGGGCGAAAGGCTTATAAATAGCTGTTTTTTCTTACAAATATGCTCGGCTGAGCATCTATGGGGATTCATTCAAGAACTATCTTGGTGAACCAGAACGATAGCTCAGCCTGGGAGAGCACACGGCTGAAGTAAGGACTCCACCTGAAAGTTCGCTTTCAGTTACCGTGGTGAAGAATGCACAAAATTTGTGTTTCTCCATAATCGAGGGTTCAAAACTTCTTTCAGAAGAGGGTGAAAGTCCCTCTCGCCCCATTTTTTTTTAAAAATGGAAGATGCAGATTTAATTAAACAAGCCATTGAAAGCACGAAAAAAGCAAGAGTTCTTGGCACTGATAAACTGGGCTATGTGGGTGCTGCGTTAATCTCAGATAAAAATAATGTTTTTACTGGTGTTAGCTTGGATTGTTATTGTGGGATAGGTTTTTGTGCAGAACATAGTGCTATTGCAGAAATGGTTAAGAATGGAGAAACTAGAATTAGGAAGATTGTTGCAGCCACTTTTGATGGAACTGTTCTTCCTCCGTGCGGCAGGTGCAGGGAATTAATGTTTCAATTAAACAAAGAAAATCTTGATACTGGAGTAATTGTCAGCAAAGATAAAAAAGCGAAATTAAGAGAGCTTTTGCCATATCCTTGGCAAGAAAGGATTGATGTGTCTTTTTAACCACCAATAACCCCCGTCACAGTTACTATTCTTGATGCTATCATGTTAAAGATTAGCATTACAACTGCTGAAATCAAGCAATACAGAACTGTGCTTCTTATCAAATTATGCCCTAATGCATTTTTCTCTCCTAATTTATCTGCTCCGTTTTCTATTCCATTGGATAATTGTGTCAATAAAAACACTATCTGGAAAACGTATATTCCTATTACTGCCTGGAAATAATATGTTGGTATGCCGTCACCAAACAAAGAGGCAATGTCTGTTATTCTTCCGCCTATCTCTGATGTTCCTAGGTTTTGGATATTGCCAGATAATGCACCCAAGATATATGTTATCATTGATGTTATGCCAATAACTACGCCAGATATCGCTGGTGTTAAGAAGTGTATTTGTGATTTCATGTCAGATATTACGTCTGCCATTAAATCCTTGAGCCTCTCATTTACTTTATGTATCTCTTTGATATAGCGGGAAATGTTCATTAGTGCTTGTGCTGCTATTACTGGTCCTTTTCTTATGCTTTGTATCAAGACCTGCATTGAGCTTTGTATTATGTTTGATGGAAAATATACTAGTGCTCCTGTTTTTGGGTTGAATATTGCTTGCTTCACGCTCATTCCTAGCCGTGATATGTTGTTTGAAACTAGCTTGAAGAAGTTTCCGCTTGTTGTGTCTCCCATTACCTTTGCTACTTTTTGGAATGCTATCTCTGCTGGCAGCCCGTCTCCCAGTCTGTTTCCTAATTGGAATAATGCTGATGCAAATTCATCTTCTAGTTTTTTGGTTTTTTCTCTTATCTTTACAATGTTTTTGCTTCGTAGTCTGTAATACAGGCCCAGGCTGAACGCCAGTGCCAGTGGAAAGCATAAGCTAAGAAGTGCTGCTCCTAGCCCAAATGGCCCTATTATTTTTCCTGGCGTTATGTTGCTCTCCCTGTATTCCAGTAATTTTATTCCAAACGGTAAATTAATATCAAATCTTGGTGAGGGGTTGATTGTGTGCAGTATTACCGGAGTCAGTGCAATCAAGGCAAATATTGCTCCGATTACCACGCAAATGAATATTGGCTGTATCTGCAGCTCAAACCCGCCTATGTTTACGATTATGTTCTTGTACTTCTTCAATTCTGGATTGATTTCTGAAATGTCTGTATCCCCGTATCCTGTTGGCCTTTTGGATAGTATGTTTTTGCCAAAGTAATAAACAACTACTGGCAGTATTACGTTGTATAGTGTTGCTATGTGCCACCATTTCACGTTTTCCATAAAGCTTACAATAAGCGGTAATATTACCAATCCCAGGATAGGCAGGATAACACCCATCATGTGCAGCATGGTAATTGGTGATTTCAGGTTTTGTGCATAGTGGAGCATTTTTTCATATGTTTCTGTTAATATTACGTCCAGGGACTTGTCAAGCATTGCCAGTCTTCTTTCGTCAGACGATTCATAGAGTGAGCTCTCAATTAAATGAAATGCTTCTACAAATTCACTGTTCCATTTTTTCCAGGTTTCCAGGTATGCGTCTAGTGATGCTTTTACTGACTCGTATTTTCCTGCCTCTACATCCCATATTATTTTTTTCAGGTCAAGTGATAATGGAGGGCTGAGATGTTCAGAAGCAAATTCTATTGCATTTTCCAGGTTTGATGTGTGTCTCATGAATGTTACGACATAGAATATGCACAGCACCATTTGGTTGCTTGCTTTCATCCGCCAGTTGTTTGCTAAAAAGTCAGGCAGCCTGTTCAGTACTACTATCAGTGCGATGCTGAATAATATGAAAATCATTACAAAGAATAATGAGCCTATTAGCAGGCTGAATAATGCTCCTATGATCAGTACTGCGATTGGCAGCATGTATGCCAGTGCCTGTGCTCCTGAGGGTGTTATGTTCAGGTGGCATATGTTGATTGATTCCTGGAGTTTTGCTGCTTTTTCTGGCTTTACTTTTATTTTCAGTATTTTTCCGCAGAAATTGCATGCTTTTTCATAAAGCGTCATTGTTCTTGGCATTGCTTCTGTCTTGAATTGCTTGTATTCTCTTGTGACTGTTCTTTCAGATGTCCCTAGTTCTTTTAGTTCTAGTTCTGCCTGCAGTTTTCTCTTGTATCTTGCTACTAGGTCCTTTGCATCTGGTTGGTTTGCCATGTTAGTAATTCATTTTTTTGATGTGTCTTTTGAGCCATTCATTCCATCTGAATAGTATTTGTTTGCTGTCTAGGCTTCCTGCTTCTTGTTTTACTTCGTCTGATATTCTATGGAACTGGTCGTTTGCAAGCACTGCAAAGTCTGCCTCTAGTATCTGGTCGTTTTTTGCTTTTTCTGCTGCTTTTACAAGCGCTTCTTTTATTTTTGCTCTTAGTTCTATGTTGTCCCATACTGCGTCCCAGTTTCCTGCCCATTCTCTTACGCTTCCTGCGATGTTTTTTATGATTTCAGAGTCTCCGTTTAACAGGTCTCTTGTGGCTGTTAGCTTGTCTGTTACTGCATCGTATTTCAGCAGGTCTACAAATCCTCCCTCTCTTACTGGGTCTTCTTCCCAGTGTTTTCTTACTTCTGTTATTTGTGTTATTCTTCTCATTCTGTGCAGTCCGTCAGGGCTTCTTACAGGATTTGCGACGCATATAACGTCTGTTGCTTTGAAGCTTGTTCTTGGCACTTCCAGGTCATTTACCACCCTGTCAAATACTCCGTATGGGCTGTCGCCGTGTATTGTTCCTGCGACTACGTTTGCAAGTGCGCCCACTCTCATTGCTTCGTATAGTGCTTTTGCTTCTGTGCTTCTTACCTCTCCTACTATCAGGCTTGAATCTCCTAATCTTAACGTTGTTCTGATTCCCTCATCTGCGCTAACCTCTGTTGTTCCTCTTGTCATTGCGCTTGCTACTTTCATTGATTGTATGTTGTAATTCAGGTCCCTTAATGCTTTTACTGGAAGTTCTAGTGTGTCTTCTATTGTGATTATTCTTCCTTTTCTCATTATCTCTACCATTACTCCGCCAAGGAAGGATGTTTTTCCTGCGCTTCTTGTTCCTGCTATCAGCATTGTTCTTGCGCCGTCTATCAGGAAGCTCATTACTCCTGCTGCTTGTGATGTTATCATTCCTACTTTTATGAATAAAGGCAGGGTCCAGGGCTTGTCACGGTGTCTTCTCAGAGCAAATGCAATCCCTTGGGGATCCAGTGGCTCTGTGATTGCCGCAACTCTAGCTCTTGCTCCTGGCAGGGTTAGTTCTGTGTCTAGTATTGGATTTGCTTCATCCAATGGCCTGCCAGATATCATTCTGAGCTTAGACGCCCAGGACTCTGCTTCTGTGGGGGTTGGAATTATGTTTGTGTAGCAGTCTCCGTGTTCTGCGTGATTGATGAACATTGGTGTTCTGCCCATTGGGCTGTTGATTGTTATGTCCTGCACTTTTCTGTCCTGCAGCAGGACCTCTATCAGTCCAAAGCCTACTGTGTATCTTACAAGTATTCTTGCGAGTTCTTCCCTGTCTTTTTTTCTTAGAGTGTAGTTTCTGTAGCCTGCCAGTTCATCGAGCAGGTCTGTTCCTACGTTTGTGAAGACCTCTCTCATTCTTTCTGGGTCTACGAATTCGCTTCTTTTTGGCTTGTGTTCTGCCATTATTTTTCTTGCTGCATCTAGCAGTTCATATTTGTCTTCTGTCAGCCGGAATTCTGGAGGTATGATATGGTACAGGTTTTGTACTGTGTTGGGCATTGAAAATACTGTTACCTCTGTTCCGTCTACTTCATAAGAATCGATTTCTTCTGCGTCTGTTGGATAAGAAGAAATTAGTTTTGTGTACATGAAGTCTGGCTTGACCATTGGTGCTATCAAGAGACGGTATACTTCTCTGTCCCCTACTTTGTAGCCTGCGAGGTGTGGTTCTGCCAGCTTGATTATTCTTGTTTTTTCAAGGCTTGATACTATGTCGTTTAATAATGTGAAATATTGCTTCAGGCACTCTATGCCTTGTTTGGGAATTATTTTTCTTTCTACAAGGCTGTGCTCGTGTCTTTGTGTTCTTTTTAATTGCACATATGTTCCTATTGGGTCTGATTTCAGGTGCTGGAATATCAGGTTCTGCAGTGCTATGTATCTTGGGTCTACATATCTCCTGCACTGCGGTGATGCCAGCAGTCCTTTTTTGAGTTTATGTGAGAGTATGTCTTTGTACACTCTTGCTATTTCAAGGAGCATTCTGGTTTGGTCATAGTCGTATTCATAGTCTCTTTTTTGTGTGATGACTATTCTTGTTGCATTTCCTGTTTCTGCAAGAATGTCTATCACCATTGCCATTGTTTTTGGCGAGTCTTCTATTGATGGAAAGAATGTGCACTCATCACAGTTAATCCTGATTGTTATTTCCTCTCCTTCCCTTGCTATTTCATAATCTCCGCACGCCATTTTAGCTTTCTTCCTCCTCTTTTAGTTTTTCAAGCGCGATTTCTATAAGGTGTGATTTGTTTCTGTATTTTTTTCTTTCTTTAGAAACTTTTTTTTCAAGCCACTTGACTAGGTCTTCATTTATTGTGGCAGATACTGGTTTTTTCATCTTTTTTTACTTCTGAAAGTATATTATTTTATATATTTTATGCTTTTTATTAACATATAATATATTTTATGTTATGTTTTATTAGTTTTGTCAACTACTATTGTATGGTTACACAAGTTTATTATTTGAGTAGTGCTTAAGCAGTAAAATGGCAGATATTCCAGCATCAAATCCAGGCGAAGCGCCAAAAGGAGGCATGTTTGGGGCTAAATCCCCCTCACCAGAGCCTATGGACAGCGGATTAAGCAAAGATATGACTCGTTTAGCTGCAAGGCTCAAGATTTCTGAAGAAAGGTATGATGCGTTAAGGAAAAAGCTGATGCTGATAGAGCAGAACATGCTTTCTCACCATAAAAAGGCAATGAGTGAGATTAAGGTTCTGCATTCAGAGATTACAGATGTTAATTCAAAGATTAATGAGATTCAGGATAAGATTTTGCTGATTGTTAAGGAGTTAAGGCTTACAGCTAAGAGAGAGGATATTGATGTTATGAAGAAATATGTGGAGTTATGGAATCCTATGCGTTTTGTAACCAAAGAACAGGTTGAGAATATTGTTCAGGAAGTTCTTAATCAAGAGCAGGGCAGTGCTGTTAAAGAGAAAAATCACCAAAAGATTTATAAAACGAATTATTAATTAAATTTTAAAAAAGAGGTATAAAATGGCATTTATGGATGTTTTCAAAAAAAAGAAGAAAGTGCCTCCTTCTCCTCCGTTGCCTTATCCTGGTACTCCTCCTGGAGCTCCGCCTCCTGCAGCTCCTGGACTGCCTGCTGATCAGGTTCAGGCGCTTAGGGATAAAGGTATGTCAAATGATCAGATTATAAATACTTTGCAGGCACAGGGTTATGATCCTGTTTCAATTAATAATGCTATTGCCCAGGTAGAGGCAGGTCCTCCTGCAGGACCTAGGCAGGATATTCCTGGGATGCCTCCTCCAGGTCCAGAGATGCCGTCTCCTGCTTTTGGCAGAAGGCCTTCTGCTCGTGAATTGCCTTCTGAGAATGTTGAAGAGATTGCAGAGTCTATTGTTGAGGAAAAATGGGGCGAGCTCACAAAAGAACTGGCCAAATTCAATGAGTGGAGGGACAAGACAGAGTCTCGCGTTGACAAGGTTGAGCAGGAACTGCAGGATATGAAGGATGATGTTGAGAATCTTCATAAGGCTATTGTTGCAAAGATTGGTGAGTATGACAGGAATCTTCTTGATGTCGGCACCGAGATAAAGGCCATGGAGAAAGTGTTTCAAAAGGTTCTTCCAGAGCTTACTGGAAGCGTTGCTGAGCTTAGCAGGATAACTAAAGGTATTAAAGGAAAAAAGAAAAAAGCGTCAGAATAGGTTATTTTCCGCTTGCAACAGCGAGTCTCTGTATCGTGAATAATGCAATAAGTAATATCAGTACAAGTCCCAGCATTTTTGGGTGAAACAGTGTTTCCCAGAATCCTGTTTCTTCTGGTCCTGCTCCTTCTGGCACTACTGTTGCGTTTTCTCCTGTTGTTAATGGCTGGAATCCTTTTTCTTCTGAAATAACTGTTGATAACGAGCCCAGGCCTATTATTAGCACGATTGCCAAGACCCAGTAACCAAAGTCTTTGCCATACTCTCCTGATGTTATTGTTCCAATTATTGTCTCTTCTTTTACGCCGAATGCTATATATGCCATGAATACTAAAAGCATGAATACAAATAACAGCACAAACCATGGTGCCATCATGTTTATTGTCCTGACAACTATTGGGTTGAACATTGAAAGCACTGCCAGTGCAAAAGATATTATCAGGCATATTGCCTGGTTTTCCTTGAACCAGCTTATTCTTGTCAAGACTACATATCCTAATACAAGTATGAGTAAGAATGGAAAAATTACATCAAACTTTTGCAGTAATCCAATGTCTAGTGGTGTTGCCATTTGTTTATTTATTCTCTATTTTTTTGAATAAGCTTGATACATGTTGTCCGATTGTTTTTGCTTCTGTTGGTTCGTGTGTCACATATAAGAATATTAATCCAAACACAACTAATACGATTATTAATGTCTGGACTTCTGGTGATATGTAGCTTAGTATTGGTATTTCTATGATATTGGACAAGAATATTCCGACAAGTATTATTGCTGCGATTATTGCTGCTATTCCTGATAACGGCGTTTCTTCAGGCCAATTCCCATACATTAAGCCCATCATTACCATTAGCAATACAACTGCTACTATCAATAACACTGTTTCTGGCAGTGACGCATTCATTATTGCTATCACATCCATTCCAGGAGGGTATGTTCCTAGTATGTGCGGCACTATTGCTGTGAGTGTTATTGCCAGTGCAATTATTGCATTGAATCTTTTTCCTTCAGTTCCAAATAGCTGTATTTTTTGCAAGACTGCATAAATAATCGTGAATATCAATACAAAGGGCACTAGCACGTCTAGTACGCCCCACTGCTGTAAGTAATAGAATGTGTCTTGAAACATGCCTCCGCCGTATTGGAATAACATTTTAACTGCCTCCTTTGCCTTTCTCGTTTTCTTCTTCGCTTTTGCCCCAGTTTGGCGGGCTTACCATTAGCCATACGAATACTATGATTCCTATTATGAGGATTATTGACGCAACTGCAGTGCTTGTCCAGAACATGCTTATCCAGTTTAGCATGACTTGCAGCCAGCTTATTCCTGCGTCTGTTTTTATTGCAGATAGGAATATTGCCACTATTCCTACAAACATTATTATCATGAATAAATATCTCCACCACCCTGTTAATGCCACGTCTTCACCTGACTTAAAGAATGTTCCTACAAGCATTAGGAAGAATACGGATAGCAGCAAGAGAATGATGATGTTTGCAGACACTGTTGTTATTGCCTCTACAAGCTTTCCAGATG
Source organism: Candidatus Woesearchaeota archaeon (assembly GCA_014729555.1). Classification (GTDB taxonomy): domain Archaea; phylum Nanobdellota; class Nanobdellia; order Woesearchaeales; family ARS49; genus WJJT01. Next base: position 3,162 of record WJJT01000053.1, on the reverse strand, counting down.
CTATCACCAGAAAGCCAATGACAAATGCCACCATTGCATTCAGGTTTTTCTTTGTGTATTGCTTGCCTTCTATATCTTCTGAGCCGAGTATTTTTGTTTTTTCCAGTATTGCAAATACTATTGTGAATGTCAGTAAGAATGGCAGAACAACGTCATAAATCCCTATTTTTTGCAAAAAGCCTATTACATTACCTAATACTGATGCCATGATCAATCCCTTTTTTTCTTTATGAAAAAAATTCTCTTTAGTATATATAAACTTTTCGCTATATTGTCAATAAAAGCAATGACGCCTGGCGCAGTCTGCAGTATGCTGTGTGAGTAAACATAAATCTGGGAAAACTGCGATAAAAAAAGCAGGACGTAGCGCGTCATTGCTTAGTTTGCATTCTTGGCAAACCATGCTTTAAATCAAAAGTTTTATATTGTTTTGCTTTATAAATCCCTTTATGATTAACAAAAAGTCTTTTGCAGCCATGCGCAGGGAGCTTGAGCAGTTTGATTCTCTCAGGGAGGATTTGATTAAGACTTCAAGGGATTTGCTTAAGCTGTCAAAGGCTGCTATCTACAATATTCACAGGCATAATCTTTCAGAGGCTTCCAAGCAGTTGACAAAGGCTAAGACAATCATCAAGAAGATGAATTCTTTTATCAAGAAAGATGCCGCGCTTGTTTCTGTTGGTGCTTATTCAGAGGCCTTGGAGGAATATGTTGAGGCTGCTTGTTACTATAACTTTATCAAGAACAATAAGCTGCCTACTGCTAAAGAGCTTGGTGTTAATACTGTTGTTTATCTTCAGGGCTTGTGTGATTTGGTTGGAGAATTAGTGAGAAAGGCGATTAATTCCAGTATTACGGGTGATTTCAAGACTGCATTAAAGATTCGTGATTTTGTTTCTGATATTTATGGGGAGTTGATGATGTTTGATTTCAGGAACAGCCCTGTCAGAAGAAAGTTTGATTCTATCAAGTATGGTTTGGACAAGCTGGAGAATTTGATTCTTGAGCTTAAGCTGAAGAAAAAGATAAAATGAAAAAAGCAGCGCATATTGCTTTAACCCAGTGCATGGATATTAAGAAAAAAGAGTCTTTGTTGATTGTTACTGACAAGCCTAAGAAAAAGATTGCAGAGTCTTTTTTTTATCAGGCTGTTCCCTTGTGCAGGCATTGCTTGCTTGTCACTATTCCTGTTGGCAAGATTCATGGTGAAGAGCCTCCTAAATTAGTTGCAGAGGTCATGAGAAAGTATGATGTTGTTCTTTTGATTACCGCCAAGTCCTTGACTCACACTAATGCAAGGAAAGCTGCAACTAAAAAAGGCGCAAGAATTGCTTCAATGCCTGGTATTACTGAGGATATGGCCAAGAGGTGCCTGCCTGTTGATTACAAGAAGATGGCTGCTCTCAACAAGAAACTCATTAAATATCTGAAGAAAACAAACAAAGTCCATATTACTACAGCTAAAGGAACTGATATAACTCTTGGTGTTAAAGGAAGAAAATTATGTGATGATAATGGAATCTATACAAAGAAAGGTGATGTTGGCAATCTTCCTGCTGGTGAGGTTTGTGTTGCTCCGGCTGAGGCTACTGCAGAGGGTGTTTTTGCTGTTGATGCCTCTATGTTTGATGAGAGGATTAGAAAGCCTATCACAATAAAAGTCAAGAAAGGCTATGCTTGTGATATCAAGGGCGGCGCTCAGGCAAAAAAATTGTTAAAGATGATTAAGCCTTTTGGAAAGCCTGCTTTTAATATTGCAGAGTTTGGCATTGGCACTAATCCTAAGGCAAAAGTCACTGGCAAGGTTTTAGAGGATGAGAAAGTCAAGGGAACCTGCCACATTGCTCTTGGCAACAGCACTGCGCTTGGCGGAAAGATTTATGCTAAATGCCATCTTGATGGTGTCATGAAAAAACCAACCATCTTTTTCGACAAGAAATGCGTTATGAAGAACGGTAAATTTTTGATTTGATCAAAAATTTACTCTTCTGAGCTTTTGCTAAACTCTGTGTAATACAAAAGTTCAGATATAGAAAGTTTTTAATATAATGCTATTTTTCTCCTGCTTATGTATCGTACTAATACCTGCGGGGAATTGAACAAGAAATGCGTCGGCAAAGAGGTTGCTCTTGCTGGCTGGGTTGATTCCTTGAGGATTCAGGGCAAGATTGGTTTTCTTTTGCTTAGGGACAGGCATGGTGTTACTCAGTGTTTTCTTAATCCTGAACTTACAAAGGAATTTGGGCATTTGAGTAAAGAGTCTGTTGTTCAGGTCAAGGGAAAGGTTAATGCCAGGCCTGAAAAGCAGATAAACAAGGATATGGCTACTGGTGAGGTTGAGGTTGAGGCGCAGGAAATTAATGTTTTGTCTGTAGCAGCAGAACTGCCTCTGGACTTGAATATTGAATCCAACGAGGATACAAGGCTTAAGTACAGGTATCTGGACCTGCGTAGGCCTGAGATGCAGAAGAATATTGAATTAAGGCATAAGATTCTTGAGTTCATTAGGGATTATTTAGACAAGCTAAACTTTGTTGAGATTTCAACCCCTCTTTTGACCAAGTCAACTCCAGAAGGAGCAAGGGACTATATTGTGCCCAGCAGGCTTCACCCTGGAAAGTTTTATGCCCTGCCCCAGAGCCCGCAGCAGTATAAGCAGTTGTTGATGGTTTCTGGTTTTGACAAGTATTTTCAGATTGCACCTTGCTTTAGGGATGAGGCAGCCAGGGCGCACCGCTGTCCAGGGGAGTTTTATCAGCTGGATTTAGAGATGGCCTTTGTCAATAGAGAGGATATCTTGAATTTGATTGAGGATTTGTGTAGCAAGCTGGTCAAGAAGATTCTTCCTGATAAAAAATTGACTTTCACTAAATTTCCTAGGCTGAAGTATGATGAGGTTATGAAAAAATACAATACAGACAGTCCGGATTTAAGAAAAAATAAGGATGACCCGAATGAATTGGCTTTCTGCTGGATAATTGATTTTCCGCTTTTCACGCCCCAGACAGAAGAGGATTTTTTTCACGGTGCTGGAAAGAAATGGGCTCCCTCTCATCACATGTTTACCATGCCTAAGGAAGAGGATCTTAAATTCTTGAATGAGAAAGATGCAGGCAAGGTTAAGTCTTATCAGTATGATTTGGTTCTTAATGGTTTTGAGGT
>WJJT01000052.1 GCA_014729555.1 Candidatus Woesearchaeota archaeon | reverse complement strand
GTATTGTCTTTTTCTTCTGCTTCCATTGGCGTGCATGCTACCAATATCGCCAGCAAAAGTCCTGCTGCTATTAGCAAGTATGCTTTTTTCATTTTTTTCTCCCCCTGCTTATTTTTTCTTTTTCTTGTAAAGTGGCAGTATTGGTCTTGACTGGGTCATTGATACCAGTGTTGCTACAATCATTATCAGGAACACCAGTCCAAATGCAAATGCCCAGTTTAGTGAGTATTTTGGTATGTATATCACTGATATTAGGAATCCTATTATTCCTGCCAGCATGAATGATGATTTTAGTGGTGCTGCTCTCCATGGCATGGTCCTTACCTCCTTCTTATTTGGTTTAATATGTCTGGATTTATATTATTTTCTATGTGAATTTAATGAAATTTAGCTTATTAACGTTTTTTTTGGCTTTTTTGAGCTTTTCTTCAAAGTCTTTCATGAATTCTGTCATTAGCTCGCAGGCTCTCTGCTTGTTTTCTCCGCACAGTATCTTTCCTGTTTTGCAGTCCTGGAATATCTGGTTTAATTGCTTGTCATCCTCTATCAGATGCTGCTTGAACATCTCAAATATCATGCACTCCTCTGGCTGGCCTCCGATTTTTCTTTGCTCCTCTACTGTTTCCCTGCCTCCTGTTTTTGCTCTCTTGAGTTTTTTGCATACTTCCTTTATGTCTTCTGGCAGGTCTATGTTTCCGCTTGGCCTTGATTTGGACATTTTGATTGCTCCTTCCAGTGATGGTGTGAATTTGTGGTAGATTGAGCTTACTGGTATGAATCCGTATTTGGATTTTACTCTTGACACTACGTCTCTTGCAAGTCTTATGTGCGGGTCTTGGTCTATTCCAACTGGTATTATCCCTGGCATTTTTTTCTTGAATTGCGGGTATAGAACGTCTCCTACCTGCGTGACTGCTGCCATTATTCTTCCTGGGTCTGCGTCTCCGTATATTGCCTTGAATTCGTTTAGTGTTATTTTTTTGGCAAACTCGTATGCCATGTTCATTACGTCTTTGTTTTCTGACTGGAAGTAGAATATTGTTTTTTCAGGGTCCAGCCCAAGGGCGATGTATGCTGGTATGTGAAAGTCCATTGCTCTCTGTCTTGCCTGCTCTAGTGTTACTCCTCTTGTTGATGCTGCTTCCAGGTCTGCAACTAAAATATATGTCTCTGCGCCATGTTCCTGGAAATACCTGAGGTTTTCCACCACCATTTTGTTGCCAAAGTGTATTTTGTCTCCTGTTGGCATTATTCCTGTCAGGGCGTAGAATGGCTTTTTTTTCTTTATGCACTCTGCTATTATTTTAAGGTCTCTTCCTGCAAATACTGTTCCCCTGCGCATTATTCTGTTTGGTTCTGGGAACATTGAGCTGTCAAATACACCTAGTCCAAAGCTCTTGACTATTTTGTCATAGTCTTCTGCAAGTTCACTTCCCCAGGGGTCTATTATTTTTGTCATAGTGTTATCTTTCTCTTTGTTCTTTTAATAATTTTTCTATTACTTTCAGTGCTTCCTGTCTTTTGCTTGGGAATGCTGCTATGTGCAGTTTTATGTGAAAGCAGTTTCCTTTGTCTGTAATTTCATACCTGCCTTCTTTTAGGAGTTTTTCCTTGTCCAGCCTTATGAAGAAGTGCTGATGATTGTCCAGCCTTGATTCTGCCTGGTCTAGTAATAGTGCTTTTTGCCCTTTGGTTAATTTGTTTAACAAGTCTTTGATTAATGTGTTTGTGTGTCTTGCTTTTTCCAGTTCTATTTTCAGTATTACTATTTTTTTATCTTCAAAGCCTTTTGCTGTCTGTCTTTTTACAGGGATTTTTTCTTTTTCTAAATCAAGCGGAATCAGGCATTCTAGTGCTGTTTTTATTTCTTCCAAGTCTTCATTCTCTTTTACAAGCACAGAAGCAACTGCTTTGTTCAGGTATTTCATGATTTCATTAAAAAAGGTTATATTTATATATGTTTTCGATTTTTGATTGGAATTATGAAGCATGCTCTTAAAGTGACGTTGTTTTTAGTGGCCTTGTTTCTTGCAGCACAGGTTATTGGTTTGGTTATTACCAGCAAGTATGTGAATGTTGAGGAGACCGTGGCTACTGGAGAGCTTTCCTGGAAGCCCCTGCCCAGTATTGCAGGTGTTGGTATTGAGCGTCCTGATATCTCTCCTGAAAAGTCTTTCCTGTATATTCTTGGTGCGATTATTATTGGAACTCTTCTTATTTTGGCCTTGATTAAGTGGGGCAGGATTAACTTGTGGAAGCTGTGGTTTGTTGTTGCAGTTGTGCTCTGCCTGCATGTCGCGTTTTCTGCATTTATGACTGCAAATATATCTATTATTCTGGCTCTTGTGCTTGGCGGGCTGAAGGTTTACCGGCCGAATATTTATGTTCATAATTTCACAGAGTTGTTTATTTACAGCGGTCTTGCCGTTATTTTTGTTCCTGTTATGAATTTGTTTGCTGCTTTTGCCTTGATGGTTTTGCTGTCTTTTTATGACATGTATGCTGTCTGGAAGTCTAAGCACATGATTAACATGGCTAAGTTTCAGACAAAGAGCGGTGTTTTTGCAGGAGTGCTTATGCCTTATAAGCTGAAAGCTGCTAAGAAAGTCAAAGGCAAGAAGGTTAAAAAGATTAAGACCGCTATTCTTGGCGGTGGGGATATTGGTTTTCCCTTGATTTTTGCGGGTGTTGTTTTCAAGAGTGTTGGCTTGTATAATGCCTTGATTATTCCTTTTTTTGCAGCAGCAGCCCTGCTCATCTTGCTGCTCTTGGGCAAAAAAGACCGTTTTTATCCTGCCATGCCTTTCATTAGTGCAGGGTGTTTTGTTGGTTATTTGGTTATTGTTCTTGCTTCTTTGATTTAAGAAAGTTTTTTATAAAAACCTTGATTAGACGATATTATGTTTTGGTTTAAAGGTATTGCTTAGTGTTGTTGCAGGAGGTTTGTTTTTCAGGGAAAAGAATATGATTTTTAAAATACTTTGTGCTTGCTTGTTGTTGGTATTTTATTGATTGTGCTTTAGTCTTTTTGTTTTTTAGAATACAAATTTAATGTTTTTTGCTTCATGTCTGCTGAATATGATATTGGGTCTATTGTCATGCCGTCTTCTGCTGCTATTACCTGTGCTCCTGTTTGTTTCTGTATCTCTCTTGCTTCATATATTGGGTTTGTGTTTAGCAGTTTGTTGCCAAAGTGTGTTAATACTGTTAGTTTTGGTTTTGCTTTGTTTATTATCTTGATTATGTCTTCACTGCTTAGTGTTTTTGGTCTTTTTGTGTCAAACGGGTGTGTGTGGTTTAGTATCAGTATGTCTGATTTGCTGTATTGGTCCACTAGTTCTTTTTTGTATGCTGTGTCTGATGAGTAGCTTAGCACGAATTTTGGTGTGAACAGCTTGAATCCGACTGTATCCGGGTCTGTGTGTTCTGCTGCCAGGCTTCTTATTTCTGTGTTTTCTATTGCTATTTTTTTGTCTGGTTTTGCTGGGAGTATTTTTTCAAGGCAGTTTCTGTGGAACTCTGTCAGGAATCCTGATTTCAGGAAGGATTCGCTTGCTACCAGGACTCCGTGCTTGTCTATTCCGTTCAGTGTCATTGCTGCTATTAGTGCGTTTACGTCATTGCAGTGCCCCAGGTGTGAGTGGCTCACGAATATTGCGGTGTGGTCTCTTACATTTATGCCGTGTCTTGCTGCCTGCACCAGTGCTCCTGGTCCTGGGTCTATGTGGAACTGGCAGTCATCTACCTGTATTATTATGCCTCCTGAGGCTCTTGCCTGCTTGCTTGTGACTGCTATGTCTCCTCCTGTGCCCAGAAATAGGATTTTGGCTTCCATTGGTATCATGTAGGCCTTGCTTGTTAATATGGATTTCTATACTGCAAAAGATAATAAAAAAATTATAAAGAGTGTTTGTTCATGGGATATGCTGTGGCTTTCTTGATGTCCTTTGTCCCCAGCACGAATTGCGTCACTCTGGGAAGCCCTATTCCGCATCCTGCATGAGGCACAGGGTTTGCCTTCACTGCATCAAGGTATGTTCTAAAGTCCTCCAGGGTTTTTCCCTTCCCAGACAGTATTCTGAACATGTCTGATTTTTTTAGTTTTTCCACAAGAAGGTCATAGTTGCTCTCTCTTACAGCTGCTCCTACTGCTTCTCCGCTGTATGGCAGCAGAAGGTCTGTGCTGTTCACAACAAGCGGATTCTCTTTATTTCTCTGCATGTTAAAGAACTTTATCTCCTCAGGGTATCTTGTTACAAACAAAGGCCGCCGCCCGTGGGAGGTTACAAGCAGTCTCTCGTCTCTTTGTTCAAGATCTCTGCCCCATTCAACAGGCAGCATCTTGACAGCGTCATCATAGGATATTCTGTAAAACGGGTGTTTCAGCACGTTTTCTAATGTTAGAACATCTGTGCCCAGCATTTCCAGTGTTTTTCCTTCTGTCTCAACTGCATTTCTGATCATGGATTTAATTGTTTTTTCTATGTGGCCTAACAATTGCTCAAAACCGTCTTCTGTTGATGGATTATACGCAAATTCCAGCTCAACCAGTGGAAATTCTGTTAAGTGCCTGTTGTCTGCCTGTTCTTCTTTTCTGAAGCTGTGTATCATGCAGCAAACTTTTTCAAGGCCGTCTGCCAGAAGTATTTCCAGCCCTGTCTGGCCGGTCTGTGTCAGGAAAGCCGTTTTTCCATGGTAATCTATTTCATAAAGCGTGTCCACGTTTTCACAGGCTCCTGTTATGTCCACCATGTGCGGCACTGATGCGACGTGCACAAATCCTTCTTTCTTGAAATACTGTTCTGCACCTCTGTATAATGCACCTTCTATTCTCGCGACGCTTGCGCGGTCTGGGGCTGCGCCTATCTGGGTCTTATTTTCCATTTGTCTTACCTCCTGTTTTTGCTTATGCCTAGGGCTAGAACCAGTTTAAAAAAGTCCCCCCTAGAAATGTGCGTGCATTGCACGCGTTTATTGTTTTGAAAAATTGAAATAAAATAAAAGTGAATTGCAGAATTTTAAAGAGAATGATTGTTTTAGGTCGGTCTTCATCCTAAAAATGAACGTAAACACAACTTGTATTAATGTTTTATTGTGCTGCAGTAAATATGTCGTCGATAAAAGAAAAAGGTTCCCCCTATTGTTGCGCCTTTTCAGGTGGCATAATTACTTGAAAAAGCTGCTTATATTTATTTGTTTGTTTTTTGCAGGAGTTTTACGAAACCTTTTTAAACAGTTTTAAGCTATATTCCTCTGGGCAGGCTATACCGGGAGGTTAGCCGTCTCTTGTAACAGTACATCGGCTTTATGACTGGGTTATGCAGGAGGTGAGGCATAGCACAGGCTTGTAGGTCTTGGACTCTACTGTGAGATTCTGTCCTGCAGGATTGCAGCTGTAGGAATCGCGTCAGGCCGGGAACGGAGCAGCGCTAACTATTGTTGTCAATGCTTGCAGGGTAGCGGAATTGAGGAAGGTTCAGGATAAGCCTATTGGTTTGTTTTGTGTCGATCCTTTTGTGCCTGCCCATCTTTATTTTTAGTAAAGTTTATTAAGAAAATGCTATCTATTCTGGTTAGGGTGGCTTTAATGGAACTTGACAGGACAGATTTTCAGCATAAGAGAAAAATTGTTACTGTTGATGATCCTGTTGTTCTTTCCCAGATTTTGGACGGCAGGAAAGATTATGTTACAGAGGTTCACACAAGAAAACAGCTGTTTCCAAGCCCTGAATTAAGGGATGTTTTTCTTTATGAAGAGGGTATTAAGGATGGCTGTGCTGCGAGCATTGCTCAGAGGGTTTTTGTTGTTGGCAGGGTTGAGCGCGGGCCTGACAGTTCTTTGGTGAGTGTTATTGTTGATCCTGGTTTTAAAGAGATGTATTCTGATGCACAGCAGGAGTATTCTGAAATAAAACCAAGGAACAAAGATGCAGTGCAGGAAGCTTCTGTACCAAAGCCAGGAATTCTAAAGCATGCGCAGGTTAAAGGGGATACACTGGAGATTAGTGTTAACAATCTTGTTAAAGAGTCTGTAGTTCCCTTGCATAAAGACGACGTTATTGTTTATCGTGAGGGTGTCTTGACTGTTGATGACGCATCTGGAGAAGAGACTTATCGCTCTTTTGGTGTTTATGCCTTGAAATCTGATAAGGATTCTTTGGTTTTGGATTAGTAAACTAATATTGCAGGCTTGCCCGGCAGTGCTTGTTTTGCTTTTGCTTCTTTTGATTTTTCTTCTGGAATTATCTCAAGTTCTGCATTGAATTGCTCGCTTATGTCTTTTTCTGCATCTTTGATGTTTTTCATTTCTTCTTTTTGGCTCAGTATGACTTTTGGTATTCTTGCCGGGTTCTTGACTAGTTTGGGAACCATTTTGCTTATTTCTTTACCGTATTTCTTAAGGTCTCTTTCCATTATGTTTTTTAGTATCTCTCCAATGTTTCTTGTTTTTTCCATATGTTTTCTCAGTTCTTCAAGGAATTTATACTTCCACTCTGCCGCCACTATGAACTTTATTTTGTTTATCTCATTTTTTCCTGTTAATTCCTGTACCTGGCTTATGTCTGAGAGTATTTGGTGTATTGTCTCCTCCTTTTGTTCTGCTGTTTCGTCTATTTTTTTGGAATCAAATTTTGGCCACTTTGCAAGCGAAATAAAATCCTTGTTTCCTAGTTTTTCCCATAGCTCTTCTGCTGTGTGCGGGCAGAACGGGCTGAATAGTTTTAGAAAGGATTCCAGTGTTTCCTTGCTTTCCTGCTCCTCAAAGGAGTCAAATAATTCTCTTATCTTTATTACAGCAAGATTGTATTTGAAGTTTTCAATGTCTTCTGTTATTCCTTTTATTGCTTTGTGCAGCTTGCTTTCTGTTTTTTTGCTTGATTTTCCTGTTTTTATATTCTCAAAGTAGTTCATGATTTTTTTAATGAATCTTGAGCTTCCCTCTACTCCTTGTGAGCTCCATTCAAGGTCCTTGTCTGGTGAAGCGATGGATACCAAGAAAAATCTTGCTGTGTCTATTCCATATTTTTCTGATACTGTCTCTGGCAGTACTACGTTTCCTCTTGATTTGCTCATTACATGGCCGTCTTCTCCATGAAGCATGCCTTGGTTGAATAGTCTCTTGAATGGCTCGTCTATTTTCGCGAATTTCATGTCTCTTAGTGCTTTTGTGAAGAATCTTGCATAGATTAAGTGCATGCAGGCGTGTTCTGCCCCTCCTATGCATTGGTCTACTGGCATCCAGTAGTCTGCTTTTTTCTTTTCAAATGGCTTTTTGTCGTTTTGTGGGTCTGTGTATCTTAGGAAGTACCAGCTTGAGTCAAAGAACGTGTCCATTGTGTCTGTTTCTCTTTTTGCCTCTGCTTTGCATTTTGGGCATTTTGTTTTGACAAATTCCTTGTTTGATGCAAGCGGGTTTCCTGCTCCGAATTTCACTTTTTCTGGAAGCTTGACTGGAAGCTCTTTTTCTGGCACAGGGACTGTTCCGCATTTCTTGCAGTGCACTATTGGTATTGGTGTCCCCCAGTATCTTTGCCTTGATACCAGCCAGTCTTTTAGTTTGTAGTTTACTGTTCTTTTTCCCAAGCCTTTTTTCTCTGCAAGTTTTCCAATCTCCCCTATTGCATCCCTGTTGTTCATGCCGTTGAATTGTCCTGAGTTTATGAGCGTTCCGTCTCCTTCATATGCCCTGTTCATTTGTTCTGTGTCTAATTCGCAGGAAGGCGGAGAAATGACTGCTTTTAGCGGCAGGTTGTATTTTTTTGCAAACTCAAAGTCTCTTTGGTCATGCACTGGAACAGCCATCACTGCTCCTGTGCCGTAATCATATAATGCGTAATCTGCAACCCATAATGGGCACTTGTCTCCTGTGAATGGATTTATGAAGTATTTTCCCAGGAATAAACCGTTTTTTTCTTTTCCTTCTGCTGTTCTTTCTATTATGCTTTGTTTTTCTACTTTTTTTATGAAGTCTTTTACTGGTTTTTCATACTTTGTTCCTTTTGTCCACTCTGTTACTTTTGGGTGTTCTGCTGCAAGAACAAGGTATGTTATTCCGTAGCTTGTGTCTGGTCTTGTTGTGAATGTCTTGATTTCGTCTATTTTTTTGCCTTTTTCATCCATGACATCAAATTTTAATGTGACGCCGTAGCTTTTTCCTATCCAGTTTTCCTGCATTATCTTTATTCTTTCCGGCCAGTCTAGCTCTGGGATTTTATCAAGAAGTTCTTCTGCATATGCTGTTGTTTTTATGAACCATTGTTCCAGGAATTTCTTTTCTACTTCTGTTTCCTTGTGCCTCCAGCATTTTCCGTCGTGCACTTGTTCGTTTGCAAGCACTGTGCTGCATTCAGGGCACCAGTTCACTGGGGATTCTTTTCTGTATACTAAGCCGTTTTCCATGAATTTCAGGAAGAAGTATTGGTTCCATTTGTAGTAGTCTGGCTGGCAGGTTGATATCACTCTGCTCCAGTCATAGCTTAATCCAAGGCTTTTTTGTTGTTTTATGAAGTTTGTTATTGCTTTTGTTGTGAATTCTTTTGGTGGTGTTTTTGCTTTTATTGCTGCGTTTTCTGCAGGAAGCCCGAACGAGTCATATCCCATGGGGTAAAGTAAATTAAGACCGCTCATTCTTTTGAATCTTGCATAGACATCGCCTATGATGTAGTTGAATGCATGCCCCATGTGGAGTCCTGAGCCTGATGGGTATGGAAACATCTCCAGGACATAGCATTTTCTCTTTTTTGGGTCTTCTTTTGCCTCAAATATCTTTGCCTCTGCCCATTTCTTCTGCCATTTCTTGCTTATTTTGTTGAAATCTGTTTTTTCCATGACTCAGGAGAATATGAGGTTATTTTAAAAATCTTTCTGATTAAGGAACTTTTTTATAATATTTGTTGTTTATTCTCCTAAAATGCGGGTTTTGGCATTATACCTAAAGGAATTTATCGAAAAAAGGGTGAATGGAAGAAAGCAGGTTGTTGCCTGCATGCCTGGGACTGACAGGTCTATCTGCAAGGCTCTGCAGCTTAAGGGCCATAAAGTCACAAAACTGGCTTACACTCCTGGAAAATCAATTAAGTTGGATAAAAAGTATGATGTTATTTTTAATTTGTGCGATGGTCTTGAAGATGATAATGAATTTGTTGAGTTTCAGGTTTTGAAGGGTGTTGAAAAAACAGGCATTCCTTTTACTGGCAATTCCCTGAAAACAATTAAGCTTTGTAATGACAAGAGAAGGATAAAGCAGGTTCTTGTAAAAAAGGGGATTAGCACTCCTAATTTTCAGGTGTTCAAGTCCTTTGAGCAAAAGCTTCGTTCTGATATGCATTTTCCTTTGATTGTCAAGCCTGTTTGTGCAGATGCTGCTGTTGGTATTTACGCTGATTCTGTTGTGAATAATGAAAAGCAGTTAAGGCAGAGGATTAAACGGGTTTTAGAGAGGCATGAACAGCCTGCTGCTCTTGTTTCTGAGTATATTGAGGGAAGGGATTTGATTATTCCTGTTATGGGCAAGAGAAAGATTAAAGTGCTTGATCCTACTGAATTAAGATATCTGCGCTCTTTTTGTAAAAGGCCGAAGATTCTTTCTTATGCTGCCAAGTGGCATAAGAGCAAGCCTATTTACAAGGACAGTATTACTTTGGTCAAGAATGCAGACAGGCGTTTTTCTAAAAACGAATTAAGGAAAGTCAAGTCAGCTGCAGCTGCAGCTTACAGGGCTGTTGGTTGTTCTGGTTATGCTACTGTTGATGCCAGGCTGGACAAGCAGGGTAATGTTTTTGTTATTGAGGTTAATCCTAACTGCTGGATTGGCCCTAAATCAGACACTGCTCTTTCTTTGAAAAAGAATTATTGTGTTGATTATCCTGATATGATTGATAAAATTGTTAAGATAGCTGTAAGAAAATAAAAAAATTTAAGATTTCTTGAATTTTGTTGTTGTGTCTATCAGGTCAACATGGCCCAGCATTATTGCTTTGCAGCAGTATCTTTCCAGGCCAAGGTCTTCCATCACGTCTTTTCTGTTTTCTCCTTTCTCTACTCTCGTCTTGAATTCTTCCCACAGCTGTGCTATTGGTTTTCCGCAGCTCCAGCATCTTATTGGTATTATCATTTTTTTGTTTCCTCACCTGTAGGATTTTTGCCTTTTTGCCCTTGCTTTTCCATGGGTGTTTGGCTTGTGTGTTTCTTTTCTTCTTATGTCTGCAATCAACAGTGTTCTGTCGTAAGTAAGAAAGTCTTTCTGTAAGTTGCTGTCAAGTGCTACCAGTGCTCTTGCTATTGCCAGTCTTGCTGCATCTGCCTGGCTTGCCACTCCGCCTCCTTTGACTTTTACGTCTATGTTTATGTTGCTTGCTGTGTCGCCTGCTATTTTTAGCGGCTCTTTTATTCTCATCTGGTATATTTTTGGTTTTATTGTTTCTAATATTTTTGAGTTTATTCTGACTATTCCTGCTCCTGGTTTTAGTGTTGCTCTTGCTACTGCGCTTTTTCTGCTTCCTGATACGTGTATAACTTTCATATTTTCTTGCAAACCTCTTCTATTGTTATTTTTTTGAGTGATTGTAGTTTTTCTGCATCTGCTCCTGGCACTTTTTCAAGTTTTTTGTCTTTGAATTGCTCTGGAACTCCGAGGTAGCACATTATTCTTTTGTATGCCTGTGCTCCTTTTGTTTTTTTGTATGGTAGCATGCCTCTTATTGTTCTTCTAAGGAACCGGTCTGGCAGTCTTGAGATAAAAGGTCCTTTCTGGGGCTGTCCTACCTTGTTTCTTCTGTGGTAGTATCTTTCTGTTATTTGTTCTTTTCGTCCTGACATTATTGCTTTTTCACAGTTCATTATCTTGATAGTGTCCCCTAACAAAGCCCTTTTTGCTGCAAAGGCCCCGATTCTTCCCGCGATTGCGTTTGCTGCGTCAATGTATCTTTCTGCCATTTTATCCTAGGATCCTCACGTTTTTTCCTTTTGGGTTTGTTTTTAGCAGTTCTTGTATTGTGATGCATTTTCCTTTTGCATCTGTGATTATTTTTTTTGCTGAGTCTGAAAAGCTGAATGCTGCTATTGTGAGGCTCTGGTTTAGTGCTCCTGAGCCAAGTACTTTTCCTGGCACGACTATTGTTTCTTCTTTTTTTGCGTGCCTGTTTATTTTGGATACATTCACTACTCTCCTTTGCCTGGATGATTTGGACAGGTCATTTGCTATTCTTTTCCAGATGCCGGCCTTCTGGCTACTGGATTCTTTTCTTAACTCTTGTATGAGTTGTTGCAGTTTTTCGTTTGTTGGTCCTGTCTTCTTCATTTTATTGTATGCGGGGGACGAGGTTCGAACTCGCGCAGGCACTAAGCCACTAGGCTTTTGCTGGTTTGCATCCTCAACCTAGCCCGTTTGGCCACTCCGGCACCCCCGCAAAAACCGCAGGTTTTTGTGGGCCAGCCAAAAATCTTTGATTCACAAGAAAAGCGAAGCTTTTCTGTGCACCAAAAACTTTTTTGAGTTTTTGAGCGTTTGAGCGCTGCCCGCGCGAACGCAGTGAGCGTGTGGGTGGCGGCTTTCTGAACTTTCACAAAATCCCTGATTTTGTGACTTTGAAAATTCAGGGAATTTTCAATTTTGTTCAGATTCGTCGGCACCCCCGCTTGAGCAAAGCGAAAGCGGGTTTACTTGAGTTTTTTCTCAAACTCTTCCAGTGATTCGTTGAATAGCACTGCTGCGTTTGAAACCATTTCTGCTGGAGTCAATTGTCCCCATGGTTCTATGAAAAATATGAAGTTTTTGTCATTGTATTCTATTTGTATTAGGTCATCGCAGACACCGTCGCATGCATCTACTAGGTTATTGTCAATAATTAAATCTGCATTTATTTTTCCGTCTTTGTCAAATACCTCTGCAGGGTATTTTTCTTTGTGTTTTTCAAGTAATTCTTGTTTGTTGCTGGTTTTGATTTTTGGTTCTTTGTTAAACCACACCAAGCCCGGGCTGAATTTTACGTGGTCTTTGCCTTCTCCTAGTACAGCTGTTGCTTCCAGTTCCAGCTCTTGTCCTTTCAATAATTTTGCTATTGGCATTTTTGGATATGCTGGTTTTATTTTAGGGTCTTTTGATTTTAAGTCGGCTGAGTACACGGTTCCTGGGCCTTTTGCTTTTAGTGTCAGTTTTAGTGTGCATCTTGCGCAGCCTTCTCCTTCGCATTTGCATTTTGCAGGAAGTGTGTATGCTTTTAGGTCTGTTTTCAGGGGAACCAGCCCCAGTCTGTGCGCGACTATTTCGTCATATAATACTGAGCTGTTTTTTCTGAACTCTATATCCTCTATTGCCATTGTTGGCACTGTGTCTATGATTGTTCTTCTTAAGGAGTTTACAAACGCGGGATTTGTGTTTTTGATTAAAAAGCTCACACGTCCTGTTTTTTTGTCTTTTTTTAGCATTTGGATTTCAGCCATTTTTTGTTTTTATACCCTCCTGCCTCTTCTTCCGCCTTTTTTTCTGCAACCTCCGTGCGGTAGTGGGGTTACATCTTCGATTAAGCCTATTCTTAGGCCCATTCTTGATAATGCTCTTATTGCTGCTTGTGCTCCTGGTCCTGGATTGTTTGGCCCGTTATGTCCGCCAGGTGCTCTTACTTTGACGTGCAGTCCTGTTAATCCTTTGTCCAGTGCCTGCTCTGCAACTCTTTTTGCTGCTATCATTGCTGCAGTCGGGCTGTTTTCCATTCTGTTTGATTTTACTACCATTCCGCCTGATGCAACTGCCAGGGTTTCGCTTCCAGATATGTCTGTTATGTGTATGATTGTATCGTTATAACTGGCGTAAATGTGTACAACTCCCCATCTTTCTTGTCTTGGTTTTTTCATTTTTTATGTTCTTCTTTTTTTTTCCCGGCTTTTTTTTGCTGTTTTTTTGGCTGCTTTCTTGGATCTTTTTTTCTTTTTGGCTTTTTTCTGTTTTTTTCTGTTTTCTCTTCTTGTTCTGGCTTTGCGTCTGGTTTTTTCTCTATCTTTCTCTCTGGGTGTTCTGAATTTGCCAGGGCTGATGCCTCTACAAATGTGATGGTTGGCTCTTCTTCTGTTTTTACTATGTATCCTGGCGCTTTGATTTGTCTTCCGCCGACAAGTACATGAGCGTGTGAAATGTATTGTCTTGCTTGACTCATGCTGTTTGCAAGCCCTTTTCTGTATAGGATTGTCTGTAGTCTTCTCTCAAGTATGTCTTTGATTGTAAGGCTTAGCACTGCTTCTGTGTCTGCTCCTGCTGAGATTAATCCGAGTCTCTGCAGCCTTTTTAATAGCTGTTTTTTTTCTTTTTCAGCTTGTTCATCTCTTTGTGCTACCAGTCTTTTTGCTTGTGCTGCAAAGTTTTTGAGTTTAGAATCGTGTTTCCAGATTTCGCTTTTGTTTTTTAGTCCGTATTCTTTTAGTAGGGCTTTTTCTTCTTCAATTCTTGTTTTTTGCCAGGGATCTCCTGGCCCGCTGTATTTTCTTCTTAGTTTTCTGGGGTCGCCCATTTTTATTTACCGCCTTTTTTTCCTACTTTCTTTTTCTGGACTCCTTTTACTTTTCCTTTGTTTGGCCTGAAATTTCCTCTTGTTCTCTGGCCCCTTACTGGAAGTCCGAACATGTGTCTTGTTCCTCTGTAGCTCTTTATTTTCTTCATTTGCTTGATGTCTTGTTCGATTGTGAATTTAAGGTCTCCTGTTGTCAGGTGCCTGTCTTCTCCGGTATCCATATCTTTTCTTCTGTTTAGCATCCATACCGGAAAATTATGCTTTAGTGGCTCTTTTATTACTGTCTCTATTTTCTTGATTTCTTCATCAGAAAGCGCTCCTGCTTTTTTGGCGGGGTCTATCTTTGTCATCCTGCAGATTGCATTTGCAAATATCATCCCAACACCTTTAACTCTTTTTAGACCGTAGAGTATCTGTTGCGTTCCTTTCATGTCGGTATTTGCGATTCTTACTAAATGTTTTAGTTCTTCAGCCATTTAGTTAACTCCTATCAGCTCGAGAGAATTTAGCGTTTTGCAACCCTACTGCACGCCTTTCGACTCGGGCTAATAACACTGTGGAATCAGGGTTTGTTTATAAAGGTTGCGGTATAGGCTGCTCTTATTTCTCGTTCCAGTCTATAATAGTGCCTTCTCTGCCTGCATCTTTTAAGGTGAATCCTTCAGGGTACCTTTTTTGGAGCTTTTCCACGTTTTTCTTGAGGATTTCATTCATGTCCCGCCCAAAAAAATTGCAGATCATCGCAGCATACCACCGTGTATCCCCTATATTCTCTTTGATTCCCTCACGCTGGTTATTATCATGCGCAAACGTCTTTTTGATACAGCTAGCAACATCCCCTGCTTCTCCAGTGATACCTAAGCCCCAGGTCAAGATCTCTTGTTCTTGTGTGTCAAATTTTTTTGCAGTTACTTTGCAGAAGTCTTGATATTCTTTTAGAGTTTCATGTAAGCAAAGAATTGGCACGCTATTTATTAATTTTTCTTTAGAAGGGCAACAGCCGGGAATCGAACCCGGGCCAGAGGATGTCTATATGACTATACCACAGTCCTCTACGCTACCATTACGCCACTGTCGCCATGAAAAGGCATAGAATAAGATGAAATCTGGATTATTTATAAACCTAACTGCTTGCCGCCCTTCTTTTCATTGCCAGCCTGTATTCTGAGAATAAGTACGGCAGGATGAATGCCAGTGCATATGTTGCGCTTATTATTATTGGGTTGTGTGCGGGTGTAGCTACCTCTAGTAAAACCTCTAGTCTGTTTGTGAAGGTTGTTATGATATACACATTAATTAGTGCTAGTGCAACTATCAATAATATCGGTATTATGTGTTTTTTTGCCTCTATTTTTTGTATCTCTCTCATTATTGAGTTTATCAGTAGTCCGAATGCAAATCCTATGATAAATAAAACCGCAAACAAGTAAAATCCTGTCAATATTAGCATGAATGGCACCAGTACTACTGAGAGCACAAAGTTGCCCAGTATTGATATGAACAAGAATACCCAGTAAACGAATTCATCAAGAAATCTTGTTTTTTTTGTTTTTTTCTCCCTGCCTCTCTCGATTATTCCAAGAACTCTCTCTTTTTCTTCAGAAGACCAGGGCTTTTGTGCGACTGTCTCTTTTAGTGACTCCATTTTTAACCTTTCTTTATTTCAACTAGGTCTTCAACACAACTTATAAATTCTTTGGTTTTTCTAAAATAGTCTCCTATTATGTCTATTGTTATCTCTGCTTCTTTGTCGTCTATTTTTGCAGTCATTGTTACGTGTCTTCTGTATTCCTTGTCTCTCTCGAATTTTGATTTGTCTATTTTTCTTAAGAGCGCGAAGAAATTCTGGAAATCGCAGATGTTTTTTTCGTCTTTGTAGGTTTTTTTGATTTCCTCTGCTTTTACAAGGGGTATTTTTGGAACCTTGGCTATCTTTCCTTTTAGTTGTGCATGATACAGCAGGGCATCCATTGCAAAGTTAAATGCATTTATCAGCCTCTCTATGACTGATTTCAGGACATCAACTGTTCTTGTGTATTTTAGGGTTACATGGAACAGGTGGTCTGCTCTGTTTAGTTCTTGTTTTGCATTGATAATGGATTCTTTTATTGTTTCTTGCAGTGCTTCTTTACTCATTCTTCCCCTTTTAGGTCGAGTATTGCAGCTGCAATGTCGCCCTTTTGTTTTTTTAGAGCTTCAAGGGCTGCTTCCTTTTCCGCCCCTGTCTGGTCCATTATTGTCTGGATGTCCTCTTCTGATATTTCCGGTTCTGTGCTTAGTTCTCTTTCCTGCGGTTTTCCTATCACCTGGAATGTTTCCTGCCCCATCATGTTTACTTTTGCCACCTGTGGATTCTCAAATACCAGTTCCTTGTCTTTCAGCCGTATGATTACCTCTTTGGCATCTATTTCTGTCTGCTGGATTCCCATTCTCTTCATGGCTTTTGCCATGTTTCTAGAATTCATTCCTGGAATGATATGCCTTCACCTCGTGAAAATTGTTTAAGCATTTTGTTTTTAAAACCCTAAAATTGAACCGCCGTAAATGTGCAGAATTATTGTTATCAGTATTACAATGACTGAAAAAATGATGATTGTCCCTGGCTTGAACTCTAGCTTGCTTCTGTAATCCTCAAAATATCGTGTTAATCCTGCTGTGCTTGTCGGCATCTGGACTTTTTTGTCTGCCATTTGTATAGGTATCTCCTGTAATTATAAAAAAGTTTGGTTTATTTTGTCTCACGAATGCAAAAAGGGGCTGCTTGGATTTTGCTTGCAAAATAAAAAATTTTGAGTTGCTTGGCTTATTTATAAGATAAGTTCTCAAATTTTACGTTAGTAAAATTTGAGTTGGGTAAGCATAAGCTGCCTTTTGTCAGCCTCCAAAGCATTGATCTTCAAGCAACGCTGACAGTTTTACCTGTCTGGGCAGGCTGTGTGGCATTTTACTTAGCGCACGTTTTGTGCTTGCACCGGCCAGTCCTATCCGTTTCATCGCATCCCTTAAGCAAACTCAGCTGGTTATCTAACCTCTGTCGCCAGGGTGTCGCAGCCTCATAGCGAATAAGGGCCGTTTCGTTTCTGTGATGTTGCCATCCATTGCTGGATCTTCCTTTCGAAAGTGGCCTTTTAGTGGTGGGCAGACTTTCCTCAGTTTTCGCCGGATTGCTCCTTTGAAAACCGTAAGCCACGTGCTTTCCCAACCCAACATATAGTAGTGCTTCTTAGTATTTAAATGTATCTGTATACAGCCTTGAAAAAAGGCTTGTAGCGCTTAAATTGCTTGAATTTAGGCATTTCAGCTTTTCTAAAGCCAGTTTAGCACCTGTTTGTTACTCACTTAAAAGTGGTAAAGAACCAAAAGATTTATAAAGGGTTAAATCGTATGAGAATATATTCGGGTGAAGAATGACAACAGCACATTCAGCAAAAAAGTGTTTGGCAGCAATGGTTGGCGGGGCAATTGTTCTTGGAACAGGCCTTGCGCTTGATTGCGAAACAACAAGAAACAGTGCAGAGTATTTCATAAATCCATTGTATGTGAAATCTGCTGCAGATAAGTCATACTTATTGGAAGCAGCAGGCCTTACTGCAATAATTGCAGCTCCTTTTGCATTGGCATACAAGGCATTGATGAATTCTGAAGAAAAACAACAGAACAGAGACGAAAATGGGACTATTTAATCGTGTGAAGCAGGCTTGGCAGATTTGGAAAGAAGTTGTAGAGGAAAGAAAAGCCCGTGAAAAAGCAGAAAAAGAATCAAAAGATTTGTTTCAAAAAGTGCTGGCTCAGAGAGATAGAATTGAGAAGCTCAAAAGTTACGCAGAACAAGATACTTTTGAAGAAATTGGTGAAAGCTTAGCTGGTATTCTTGAAAATAATGTTGGTCTTCCGCAAGAAGAGCAGTTTTTTCCTGAACAAGTCAAGAATTTTTTTTATAACATTGGGAAAAAAAAGGTATCTGTTGTTTATGAAGAGCATGGTGTTGAGCCTGCAAATCTCGCGTTTATAGTTCATAATGCTGCAAAAAGCCAGGAAAGGTGTTTAGGAGAGAATTTGGATGGCAGGTGGTTTCTGGAAGTTGTTCATCGGCAGCTGTTTAGTGATGCTAAAAAGCGTATTAGAAATATTACTGGCCAGCCAGGAACTGTTGATTCAGCGTATTCAACTGCTCAGAATGCTGAAAAGATTCTTGAGTGCACAAATTACACTCCTGATGAAAAGCAGGAGAAAATTATTGAGATTAATGCACTTTTGGCTGGCGCACTTCTCCCAAACCTGAAGGGTCTTTCATTTCAGGGTCTTGTTGCAGAGTTTGAAGATGCCTGTGCAAAAAGTTATGAAGCAATGGATAAGGCACAAACCCCTGCTGAGTTGCAGGAAAAAGCAAAAGGCAGGATTGATATTTATAAGGGAAGATGTTATAATAACCATTTCAAGAATCATGCTAATGCATTTGCTTTGGGTGTTATTTCCTTGGTAGAGCTGGAAAAGATTGCTAAAGAGCATAACAGGGTTTTTGCTAAGTTGGATATTTCAAAAAAAGATATTGATAAAAATAGATTGCATCCTGTTGCGCGTTTGAATTCTAATGCTTACAGGATTGCGATTAATCAACTACTGCCTGCAATTGACCCTGCTGCCAGGAATGGTAATCCTGTACTTCCTGAAAAAGAGGCAAAAGACATTGCAGAAAAAGTTCAACAATATGCAGGGCTTGCAGAGCTAAAGCCTTCTGAGAAAAAAGGGACTAATCATGCTTTGAAAAGGGTGAGCAGGTTTTATGGCTGGGATAATGGCCAAAAGCCTTGGGAGCAGAAATCTAGTGGTAGAAATGGTAGACATAACTATAAGAATCCGCTCTATGACAAAAGAACAGCAATTGCTAAGAAACGCAGATGAAAGTTAGGATTTTCCATTCTTCTTTTCCTATGCTTATGGTTCTTTCTTCTTTTAGCTTGAGTTTGTTTTCTTTTGCTTTTTGCTCAAGTACTTCTTTTCTTTGTGGTCTTGTAAGCAGAACCAGTTTTCCTTTCTTGCCAAGAATAAACTCTGCATTATAGAAGAATTCTCTGTATATTTCTTTTATTTTTGTTTCTGAGAGTTTTCCAAGGTAGGGCATCATTGTTGCTATGCAGTCTACTGAGTTTTCCTGAAATTTTAACTCTAAATCCTCGGTCTGTATTTTTGCAAAGTTGATGTTTTTATTGACTCCTGCTATTTTTGCATTTTTCTTTGCTGCATTCACGCTTGTTATTTTAATGTCTATTGCGTTAATCTCTGTTTTTATTCTGTGAATACTGTCAAATTCCGCTAGATTAACATCAAACAGTTTCAGGAAGTTAAACTTGTCTTTTTTGTAGTAATGCGGTGAAATATTTAGTGCATATAGTGCTGCTTCTATTGGTATTATTCCGTCTCTGCAGTATGGGTCTATTATTCTTTTATCAGAAGAATAACCAGATAATCGAACCAAGGCATATGCTATGTTGCCTTTTATGCTTTCTGAGCCCAGGAATATTCTGTAGTCTCGTTTTGCAAGGTCTTCTCCTGTCAGGTCTATTCCGCAGTATTGTTCATTTACTGCGTAGAATTCTGTGTCTGGGTTTTTTAGGTCTGTTTTTCCTTTTATTTGGTGTTTTTCTGCATATTCTGTTTTTCCTCTTATTGCGAATGTTTTTCCTTTAGTCCATTCTTGTGCATCTTCAACCAGCAGTATTACTTTTGTTATTGACCTTGCTAAGTAGCAGATTTGTATTATTTCTTTTTGTTCTGCTTCAAATATCAGGAATCCGTCTTTTTTTTCTGCTTTTTTGTTTATCAGTTCTTTTATTTCTTTTGCAGAGATGTCTTCTATGCCTTTGTTTGTTAGAACTATTGCTTTCATTCGATTTCTTCTTCTTTTGCGATTTTTGCTGCTGCCACTAGTTTGTCCTTGTCTTCTAGTTTCATTACTCTTACTCCTTGTGTTGCTCTTCCTGTTATGCTTACTCCTTTTGCAGCTGTTCTTATGACTATGCCGTGCTGGCTTATTAGTATTATTTCATCGTCTTCATTAACGCTTTTGATTGTTACTGCTTTTCCGTTTTTGTCTGTTACTTTGATGTTTATTACTCCTACTCCTCCTCTGCTTGTTAGCCTGTATTCTTTTATTGGTGTTCTTTTGCCGTATCCTTTTTCTGTTGCTGTAAGCAGTGTTTTGTTTTCTTGTGCCACCACTGCTCCGATGACATTGTCGTTTTTCTTTAGTTTTATTCCTATGACTCCTCTTGCTGTTCTTCCCATCGGCCTTACTTCTTTTTCATCAAAGTGCACTGCCATTCCCTGCTGTGTTGCGATTATGATTTTTTTGTTTCCGCCTGTCCAGTCCACGCTTATTAGTTCGTCGTCCGGTGTGAGCCCTAGTGCTATTATTCCGCCTTTTCTTGGTTTTGAGAATTCCTCAAGGCTTGTTTTCTTTACTGTTCCTTTTTTTGTCACAAAGAACAGGTAGTTTTCTTTCTTGAAGTCTCTTATGGGTATGCATGCTGTTATGTTTTCGCTTTTTCCCATTTCCAGCATGTTTACTATTGCTGTTCCTTTTGCATATCTTCCTGCTTCTGGTATTTGGTAGACTTTTATCCAGTGTATTTTTCCTTTGTTTGTGAAGCATAATAGATAATCGTGTGTGTTTGCTGAGAATATTTCTTCTACAAAGTCTGTTTCTTTTGTTTCCATTCCTATGACTCCTCTGCCGCCTCTTTTTTGTTTCTTGTATGAGTCTAGTGGCTGTCTTTTTATGTATCCTGCGTGTGTTAGTGTGACTACTGTTTCTTCTGGCTTGATTAGTTCTTCTTCCTCGAATTTTTGTGCTTCTTCTGCTATTATTTTTGTTCTTCTTTCGTCCCCGTATTCCTCTTTTAGCTGTGTTAGTTCTTTTTTGATTATGTCTCGTATTTTTTGTTCGCTTTCTAGTATTTCTTTTAGTTCTTTGATTAACTGCAGTAGTTTTTTGTGGTCTTGTCTTATTTTTTCCTGTTCCAGGCCTGTCAGCCTCTGCAGTTTCATGTCAAGTATTGCTTGTGATTGTTTTTCTGACAGCTTGTAGTCATCGATTAATCCTTGTTTTGCTTCTTTTGCTGATTTTGCTTCTTTTATCAGCTTGATTACAGGATCGATATTGTCTAATGCTATTATTAGTCCTTCTAGGATGTGTGCTTTTTCAGTAGCTTGTTTTAGTTCGTATTCTGTTCTTTTTCTTACGACTGTTTTTCTGTGTTTTATGAATTCCTCAAGAAGTTGTTTTAGGTTGAGTGTTATTGGTTCATTGTCTACAAGGGCTATCATTATTATTCCGAATGTTGTCTGCAGTCTTGTGTGTTTTAGCAGCTGGTTTTGCACTATGTCTGTGTTTGCTCCTTGCCGTAGTTCTATTACTATTCGCATTCCTTCTCTGTCTGACTCATCTCTTAGGTCTGATATGCCTTGTATTTTCTTGTCTCTCACTAATCTTGCGATTTCTTCTATTAGTTGTGATTTGTTTACCTGGTATGGTATTTCTGTGATGATTAATCTTGTTTTTTTCTTTGCTTCTTCTACTTGTATTTTTGCTTTTACTCTTATTTTTCCTCTTCCTGTTTTGTATGCTTCTTTTATTCCTGCGCTTCCTTGAATGATTCCGCCTGTAGGAAAATCTGGTCCTTTTATTGTTGTGATCAGCTCTTCTGGTTTTATGTCTGGCCTGTCTATGACTTTTATTGCTCCGTCGCAGACTTCTGGAAGGTTGTGTGGTGGTATGTTTGTTGCCATTCCTACTGCGATTCCTGAGCTTCCGTTGATTAGCAGGTTTGGTGCTTTTGCTGGCAGTACTGCTGGTTCTGTCAGGCTTCCGTCAAAGTTTGGCACGAATAGAACTGTTTCTTTGTCCAGGTCTTGCAGCATCTCCTCGCTTAGCTTGTTCAGTCTTGCTTCTGTGTATCTCATTGCTGCTGCAGAGTCCCCGTCTACAGAGCCAAAGTTACCCTGTCCCTGCACTAAGGGGTATCTTAGTGAGAATTCCTGTGCCATTCTCACCATTGCATCATATACTGCTGTGTCTCCGTGTGGATGGTATTTTCCCAGTACTTCTCCTACGATTCTTGCTGATTTCTTGAATGGCTTGTTGTGCAGCATTCCCATTTCATTCATTGCATAGAGAATTCTCCTGTGTACAGGCTTTAGCCCGTCTTTTACATCTGGGAGTGCTCTTGAGATTATTACGCTCATGGCATATCCTAGGAAAGACTGCTGCATCTCATCCTCAATCACTCTGGGCATGATTCTTTCTTCTGTCTTGTCTTCAGCTGCATCCATTTTTAGCACGAGAAACTAGTTTTTCTCTATAACTTTGAAAAGCCTGGTCATTTATAAACCTTTTGCTTGAATTCTGGGGTTAGAAGAGCTGTAATGGTTGAATTCAGGGGTTTGGCTTCGAGGAGAAAGTTAAGAAGTATTAGGAAAAACTAGCCCCATTTCTTCTGCTCAAACAGCTTATTAGGGTATTGTAATCCTATCTCTACTTGGTCTGTTCTTGGTATTGAAAAGTATTCTTCAGGTGTTTTGGTTTTTGCCCAGAGGTCTGCTTCTGCCTCAAATATCTTCAGATCTAGTAGACACCCTATCTCTGACTCATTTCTTGGTATTGGTTCCATATTTGCAGTATTTAAGAAATCTACTAGCTGCAGGTTAGATTCTCTTGATTTTATCTCCCAGCCTGCAATTTTTGTTATTGGCGGAAAGGATATTGCAAATACTGCTCTGCCATCGCTGTATCTCTTTAATTTGTCTGCCAGCACTGCAAAACACTCAGCCATATCCATCGGGCTACGGTCCCATTCGTATTTTGCTCTGTCTGCTCTGTCTCCTACACTGCAGAAATAAACTAAGGAAATGGCCCTGGCCCTGTCTTGTGAGAAATCTACAACCTGCTGCACTTTACTAATATGCCCGCCATATGGCTGTGTTGGTCCCTTTGCTCCCACCATAGAACAGAGTAAATTAAGATAATATAAAAAGCTTTTCAATCTCTTCAAAGCTAAGGTCTCCAGAAATTCTTATCAGCAAACTCTTGTATTTTCTTGAGTCTTTCTTTGCTTGGTTTGTTGATGTTCTTTTTCATGACTTGCAGGATTTGAATGAGCGGTTTTCTCCAGTCATC
The DNA here is from genome assembly GCA_014729555.1 of Candidatus Woesearchaeota archaeon. GTDB lineage: Archaea > Nanobdellota > Nanobdellia > Woesearchaeales > ARS49 > WJJT01. Next base: position 1,208 of record WJJT01000052.1, on the reverse strand, counting down.
TTCTAGTTGGGTTCTGGTCCATAAAACTATGAATTTTTCTGTAGAAGACATCCTGTGTTTCTCTAGGTCATGTATTAAATCCAGTATTACAAAATCGTCTTTTTCAGGCATAGGATATTTTTTCTTTTCTTTCACAGATATCATTTTGTAGCCACCAAAACCATTCTTTCTGAACTTTTTTTGAAAGGAAGAAAATCATCTCCAAAGAGTTCTATTTTTGAGAAGCCTACCTTCTTAGCTAATTTCTCTAATTCTTCTTTTCTCCACCACCTCTGGACTATCTCAGATTCTAATTTTTTGATTATTTTTCTATTTTCTTTGATTTCAATGAGCTCTTTAGAAGTAGTTATATTTGTTTCTTTGTCAAACTTAATTGCTTTGAACGATGTCTCATAAATCTGCCCTTCTTTTTTAACCTTTGATTTATATTCTAAAGCTTCTGGCTTTATTACCTTCGGATTAAATATGTCAATGATGAGTTTTCCGCCAGTGTCTAAAGAATCTAAAAATAATTCTAATACGTTCCTTGCTTCTTGTTCTGTTTTTGCAATTTCACAAAATGCTCCCCAGAAACAGATTATGCCTGCAAATTTTTGATCAAATTTCTTTATTTTACGTATATCTTTATAGATTATTTCTGTTTGTAAATTATTTTTCTCTAATTTTTCTTTCAGAAGCTTGAGCATTCCTTTGGAATTATCTAGTCCAATAACTTGATACCCTTTCTTTAACAAAGGCAAAACATGTCTGCCAGAACCACAACCTACATCTAAAATTGTTTTACCTTTTTTAAGCTGTGACGTTATGAAATTAATCTCTTTTTTTGTTTGTTCAGCACTAGTAAATGCATCATACACTACGTCCACAACTTCTGCTGTAGGATCATTTGGGCTTATCATAGTAAGATAAAAATTGATTTTCTTTATTAATTTTATCTAATTGTTTTCTTTAATGGAAAAATAGCAAACTTTATTAAATTTTTTTCTATAATTTTCTTTTTGAAAATCTTATTTTGCATAATTAAGTTTGCTAAATATTTTTGCGTTTTGCCATTAGTCCATGCAAGGTATTTGCTAATCTTATAACTGGACAATCCAGGATTTTTGCAAATAAAGTTGTATAACAAAATGATGTTATCCGCAACTTTTTTCTTCTTAGACACTATTTCTTCACAGTTGATATTTTCTAGATCTTGTTGTTTTCTTCTT
>WJJT01000051.1 GCA_014729555.1 Candidatus Woesearchaeota archaeon | reverse complement strand
CTTGTGTTTATGCCTGCTCCGCATAATACTTTTGTTTTTACTGCCTTAACAGTTTCTCGGATAAGTTCTGGCCGTGCTTTTGAGACAGATATCTTGCCTCCGATTAGTTCTTTTGGCTCTATTGCTATAAAATCAGGCTTCGTCTTGTCTATTTGTTTTGCTCTTTTTGTGTTTGTGCAGCACACCACTGTTTTCAGTCCTGCTTTTTTTGCTGTTTTTAGTCTTCTCTTGATTATTTTGTTGGATATCGGATGGTCAGAGTGATTGAGTAGTGTTCCTTTAGCTCCTTTATAGGGCACTTTGTCTTTTATGTATTGATAATACACTGGTGTCTTTACTTCTTTAGAAACAATAGGAACATCTTCTGGCAATACTGCGCATACTGCCTTGTATTTTTCGCAGGTTTTTGCCAGTTTTACTGCTTGTTTTCCTGTTTTGTATCTCTTGAAATTGATTATTATCATATGCCTGCTTTAAACATTCAGCTTTAAATACTTTTGCATAAAAATATTATTAACACTTATTAGTGGTAAATAATCAAAAGCTTTAAATAGCGTTCTTGCTTGGTCTTTGTCATGGGATTGGATCACACAATTAAAAAAGAGTGGTTAACTCTTGAAACACCCAATTTTCTAGTTTCAAGGATGCCTCACGAAAGACTGCAGAAAATATTTAATGCTACTGTCTGGAAAGATCAACCAGCACTTTTAGGTCCGGCTTTTCCCGATGTAGAGTATAAAGTTTATTCTGATAAAAAAATGCCATATCGCCAAAGAGAAGTCGGCATAGAGTTTGATATTAGCTGTGATGATAATTGTGAACTTATCTATAAAATTCGTAGAATCAATACTGGAAACAGTGTTTTAACAGTTCATTCTGATGATACTGACTTGGCAAACTGGTCTGAAAAAAGAAGAGAAAACCTGAAACAAAAGGTTGAAGAAAAACAATCAAAAGCAATGGAGCAAATAGGCAGATTAGATACTTATTTAAATGCGTATCATCCACAAAACTCAGAGTCTAATTATGTTAATAGGGATAATCAACTAGATGAATTAGATGAAGAATTTCAAATTCTTATAGAACAGCTTTGCGAAGCACCATGGTCACCGTTCATGTTGGATAGAGTTCGTCAATACGCTAACAAGCGTGCCGAATATCATACTGGTACAAGAGAGCAGACTGACAAGACAGTTGATACTTTAAGAAAAGCATTTTCAGAATATATGCAAACAAAAGAATTTAAACAAGTAGATCCTGTAGAACAGAAAACAATAATTCAATTTATAGAAACAGACATAGATAAGATAAAGGAAGAAGCATACAATATCACATTTGCTTGTAATAGGAAACAGGCAATACTTGAAATTAAAAATAACATTTACTTAAATGGCATAGGGGACCAAGTCAATTGGTCAGATATCTAAAATGTTAGAACAAATCATAATAACTGAGGAACTGCATAATGCTCTTATTGAAGCTAGCAATAGCAGTAATGAATACTCAGGATATCTTTTAGGAGAATTAACACCTGAAGGAGTAAAACTCGTAAATGCAGCGATTGGCGAAACTGCCGCAAATAGTGCTTCTGTAAATTATATTCCTAAAAAATATTGGGACAAAGTTCATGCCGAACCAGACAAATACGCTTTACTTTCAGTTCATTCTCACTCCGTAAAATTCTGTGATAAAATCAGATGGTGCGATCCATTCTGGTCAATTAAAAAAGAACCAAAATCGCCCGAAGAGAAACGACAATTTATTCAAGTATCTGGCGCAGAAACTGACGACGGAGATGTTGTAGAAGCCTTACGTCAAAAAGCGGGTTTGGAATATGCACTGTTTGTCCATCCGTGCTTTGGAAGTGCTGGCGAGACCATGACTAAAGAAAAAGTTCAAATCACAGCATACAAGTATGATTCATCAAGTGTCGGGAAAGTGAAAGAAATACCTTTGAAGATTGACGAATAATTCTTGCCAGCTTTCTTTCGCAACATTTATCTTTAAATACTTTGCTGTTATATATACTGTTATGAAGAAAGAATTGGCAATCATTGCCGTACTGGTCATTTTTGTTTTAGTATGGAACCCACAATTTGAGTATGATGCAAATTTATCTATTGATTCTTATTATGTTCTTGATGCAGCTGGTGTTGATAAAGACCAGTATTTCAATTCCTTGATTGATGCTTTTGAAAAAACAAGAGATCCCTGGGCTATTGGTGATTCTTTACTGGTCTTGGCAAGGCTGGACAATAATACTGATTACTACAAGTATGCTTGTGATGGTTTCAAGAGGTATTCTCCTAAAACTGTTGAAGAAAAAGCAATATTATATGAAACATTTGCCAGTTTGAACTGCAGGGGTTCAAGGATTCATTACTTAAGGCAGGCTGCGCATTACTGGAAGATTTTAGGCCTCAAATGGCGTGCAGATATTCTTGAAAAACTGGCTAATGATAAAAAGCTTAATCTTGAGTTTGAGACCTCTGAAATTAGTCCTAATTTAGACCTTTCTGGCAAAGAGGAAATAATTATCGGCAGTACAAAAGTGGAAATTAAAAAGGATGATATTATTGTAACACAGGCAGACCGGGTCTTGAGAGACTGGCTTGGCTTGCAATTAAGACAGTCTCCTTTTGATGGAGAAATCTTAAGAGTTTTCTCTGAGAGACTCACATACTCTGAAGAAGAATTAAGAGAGGATATTGGGTGGCATGAAGGTGGAAGATTATGGGATATTGAGAATGCTTTGGATGTTGAGCATATTCCTGCTGTCGGCACCTTGGCTGCAAAAAAAGACAATAAATGGTATGCTCCTGATGAAAACGGTGTTTTTAGGTTTGAGGTTCCTTTGGACAAGGTTTCTTACCCTACCACAAGATTCTTGACAGAAGATTTAGCTATGATTATTGACTCTCATGGTACGAATATGCTTGTTGAGCAGGCTGTTAGAAACAATGCAGATGTTGTTATTGCCTGCTGTGACCATCCTGGAAAGATCAAGGCAGTTGAGTATCTCTCAAATAAGGGAATTTCTGCTTTGTGTTTTAGTGATTTAGAATTGTATCTGGCACTAGGCCATGATGTTAATGCTGTTGGCAGTGCGGCTTTTGAATTCAAGGAAAACAAATTGGTTTTTGGTAATAAACATATAACCATAAGAAAAAATCAAGAGATTGTTGTTACAAAAGCAGATGTTGGAAAGACTTATGCTATTTGGTATTATGATGCTCCTTACATGTATTTCAGTGAAGTCAGCAAGACTTTTCCACTAGAAATTATCACAATCACTGTTGATGATTTCAGGCAGACAGAAAGAGTGTATGCTGCTGCAAGAGAGGCTCATGCAGACATTGTTGCCTCCAGGGTTTTCAATTCTTATGATTATACTCAGGCAAAAGCCTGGCTTGAAGAATCCAAAGGACATAAGTTACTTTTGTTTCATTCTGTCTCTTATCCGTATGGTGTTTTAATCAGCCAGGAATTCCCAGAACAGGTTGGTTTTGGGGATGTTAATATCAATCGAAACATATAAATAGTCTTTTTCTAAATCCCTCTATTAAAGAGGTTATGAAGAAATGCTGCAGAATTTTTACTATGCCTTGATTGCTGTTGTGATTATTAGCTTGATTTCTTTTATTGGCGCAATAACATTGTTTTTCAAGAAGAAGTTGATGCAGAAGCTGGTCCTTATACTAGTCAGTTTTGCTGCAGGCGCGTTGTTAGGCGGAGCATTTCTTCACCTGCTTCCGGAGGCCATGCATGAGGGCGGCCCTATTTTTCTTATGACTGTTATTGGAATTATTGTTTTTTTTGTCATGGAGGTTTATCTTTACTGGTATCACTGCCATGCAGGTCATATCCATAAGCATAAGCACAGAGAGCATAAGTGTCCTGTGAGGCCTATGGGTTATCTTAATCTTTTTGGTGATGGTGTTCATAATATTATAGACGGCATGATTGTTGCCACTGCTTTCATGGTTAATATGGAATTAGGGATTGTGACTGCTTTTGCAGTTGTCCTGCATGAGATTCCGCAGGAGATTGGTGATTTTGGTGTCTTGGTTTACAGTGGTTTTTCAAGGCACAATGCGCTTTTGTTTAATTTCATTTCTGCCTTGGCTGCAATTCTAGGTGTTGTCCTGACTTACTTTTTCGCCTCTTATGTGCAGGACTTTACGTTGTATCTTATTCCTTTTGCAGCAGGCGGTTTTATCTATATTGCTACTACTGATTTGATGGCTGAGATAAAGGAAGAATCCAATATTAAAACAGCCACCCTGCAATTGTTTATTTTCCTGCTTGGTATTGCAGTTATGTGGCTGGCAAAGAGCGCACTATTGCATTGAGGTGATATGTTGAGTATTTTTATGTTTCCAGGGCAGGCTGCCCAGATTCAGGCATCTGAAAAAGAGCTTTTGACTCCTGCTACAGAATATATTTACGAAACTTTTGATGATGTCCTGCGTGCAAGATATGGCATATCTGATTATTCTCATACTAAAATTTTCACCCATGCGCCTGTTGATTTTGATCCTTCAGAAAGCCAGGCTGCTAATTTTGTTAACAGCCTTGCAAGAGCTATTATTGAGGAAGAAGAAAAAGGCAGAGAGTGTGACGTGTGTATTGGTGATTCTGCTGGTGAGCACGCTATGACTGCTTTTGCAGGAGTTCATGGTGACAGAAGAAACCCGCAGACAGTCAGGCAGTGTATTGAGCTTATGCTTAACCGCGGTGAATGGTATGCACAGTGCAGGCCTAATGGTGAAGCCCCTACAAAAGAAAGGCCATACACAATGATGTTTATTGGCATTGAAAAGTTTCTGCTTGAAAATGCTATTGCACAAATACCTCCTGAATTGGGAAAAGCATGGGTTTCAAAGAGCAATGATGCTAAAAGTAATGGCATAGGCGGGGAGATCCTTGCTGTAAAGTATGCTGCTGATTATCTTGTCAGCAGGCATAATGCCCCTAAAAGATACTGTATTCCTGTTCTTACAGATTCCCCTGTTCACACCCCTTTGATGGAAAAAGCAAGAAAAGGAATGGAAAAAGAGCTTGAGCCTGTTGAGTTTCACCCTCCTGAGAAAAAAGTGATTATGATGTACTCTGGAAAAGAGGAATCAGACCCTTCAAGAATCAAGCAGTGTCTCACAGGCATTATTGACTCAACTGCTGACCTTAACAGGAGCATTGCCTCTGCAGTAAGCATGGGTTTTAAGGATGTTGTTCTGACAACTGTCTGCAGGATGTATAAGAAAATGATTAAAAGAAGAAAAGATGTCAAGCCTGTTGACTAGATCTTTTCAAGTATTGCGTCTATTTTCTCTTTAAGTGCATCTTTTTCCATCGAGCCAACTATCCTGTCAACTTCCTCTCCTTTGTTGAATACTATCAGGCAGGGGATTCCTCTGACACTGAACTCTCCTGCTAAATCCTGGTTTTTTTCTACATTAACCTTTGCAAACTGTAGTTTTCCTTTATAGTCCTTGCTTGTTTCTTCAAATATTGGCGCCATTGCCATGCATGGCCCGCACCATGAAGCCCAGAAGTCTACTATTACTGGTGTGTCTGATTGTTTTACTTCTTTGTCAAAATTTTCTTTTGTTATTTCCTGCATTTTATCTCCCCCTTGTTTTTATCAGGTATTTTTTTGAGTCTTTGTCTAAATCTGTGAACTCATCTGCCTCGTCTTTTATTAGTTTTGATGCGCTTTTGCCAAATGCAACCACTTCTACCCTGCAGCCTTGTGCTCTTCTCAGGTGCTGCAGTAATGGCTTGAAGTCTCCATCTCCTGACACTAACACTATTGTGTCAAGTCTTGGTGCCAGCTCTATTGCGTCTGTTGCTATTCCCACGTCCCAGTCTCCTTTTTTTGATCCGCCTGCAAATATCTGGAGCTCTTTTCCTTTTACTTCAAATCCAATCTTTGTTAGCGCGTCATAGAATTTTTCTCTTGTTGTTTCTTCTGTTTTTATAACATATGCTATTGCTCTCACCAGTGTTCTTCCTTTTACAGCTGCTTCCATTATTGCCTTGAAGTTTGCTTTTGCATTGTACATGTATCTTGCGCTGTAGAACATGTTTTGCACGTCAACAAAAACTCCTACCCTTTGTGCTTTAGGGCTTCTTAATTGTATTGCCATTTTTAATTCACCTTGGTTTTTAGTGGGTAGTTTTTAGTTTATGGTTTGTAGTTATTCAGAACTGGTATTCGACAACTACTATCTACTTACTACCTACTTTTTTTACACAATATTCAAATCCGCAGTTTGTGCACCTTAAGCATCCTTTGTCTGGATTAAACTCAAGTGTTGGCTTCATGCATTTAGGGCACCTGCTTTTTGTTGGAGGTATCTCTACCTCTCCTTTAAAGTCTTTAAGCTTTTTGTCCATCTCTTTTTTCCACTCTTCAAATACGTTGTCCATAAGAAAGAGCTGTAAAGTGGACTATAAAAATGTTTTTATTTCCCCACAATGTAATCCAGCGCCTGTTTTGCAAGGTCAGGGTATGCTATTGCAAGTGCTGCTCCGCCTGCCACTGCTGCTGTTGCTGTTATTGCTGCTGCAGCTCCTATTGGTTTTAGCACTCTTATTGCTGGTTTTAGAAGGTATCTTGCTGCAATGCCTCCTCCTGCAAGCCTTTCTTTAATCATCTGGCTTTTGGCGCGGTCTTGGTATAATTCTTCATCAAACTCTCTTCTGTAGTATGTGAATGATTCTAGTGTGAATTTTTGCGGTGAGATTTCCCTTGCTTTTAAATCTTCATTTGCAAAAGGAGGGTCTTCTCCTCTTTTCAGGGCATTCAGGTCTGCCATATATGCATTTACTGTCTGGTATCTCCTGTTCTTGTCTCTGTGCAAAAGCTTTGCCATCACAAGGTCTATGTTTTGCAGGATTCTTCGTTTCTCTGATTTAGGAAGTTTTTTCTCTTCTATGTACTGGTCTACATGAAGGTTGACTCCTTTTGTCTGGCTTGGCATTAAGGGAAGTGTGTCATTGCTTAAAAGCATTGAAACCACGCCGTCCCGCCTGGTGGTTATCAGCGCATTTGGTGTCTCTCCAACAAGGTATTCATACATTGTTGCGCCTACTGCATAAATGTCTGCTCTTGCGTCAATAGGATCTCCAACTGCCTGCTCTGGGGGGAAATAATGCGGTGTTCCAAGGACTGCGCCCAGTTCTGTCACGCTTGACTGCTTGCCGTCTAGTTTTTTCAGGAAGCCTGTGTCAATTATTTTAGGCACTCCCTCTTTTGTGATAATTACATTAGATCTCTTGAAATCCCTGTGCATCAGCCCTAATCTGTGCAGCTCTCTCAGGCCGTCTCCAATCTGCACTGCAAAGTCCATTTTTTGCTCCAGACCTGCTGTTGCAAACTCGTATGGAGTCATTGCATTGTCAATTAACTGTTGTGCGTTCATGATTAGTTTTGATTCGTCTTCATCAGCTTTAGGCCTGTTTACTTCATCAACTGCAAAAATATATGCCAGGTTTTTGTGGTCAAGTCCTGCTACTATTTTTTCACGTTTAAAGAGCCTTTGATAGCCTTGGGGCAGCCATGCCAGCTTGATGCAGACTTTCCCTTTTGGCGCTGTTTTCTTGTAGCGTTTCTTCATTATTTCCACGATTTCCTTGTCACTCATTGCCTCTGCCTCTTCAAGGACTTCATCATGAACAGCATCAAAGACCATGTCTCTGTGCTCTCCTCTTAGCTCTTCTGGCTTTATTTCATCAACTTTAAGTATTTCTTGTAGTTTTTCCACCATATCGCCTGTTTTCAGGAACTCGTGCGCCTCTTCTTGTGCATAGAATTCCCTGCAGTTGTAGGGGTTATATACTGTTCTTCCTTCAAATACCGCTCCAAAAGCGCCCATGCCCAGTATTCTTTGCGGAGTCATGTCTTCTCTGTCTCTGTTGTCCATTGATATCAGGAAATCCCAGATATTGTCTGTTGTGTTTACTTTTCTGTATTTTCTTTTTGCTGAATTCCCCGGCAGTTTTCTGTGAACTATGTTTGTTCCTTCTTTTAGCAGCCTCTCTACCATGCCTTTGCGCTCTCCAATGTCTCTTTCAGAAACAGCTTGTGATTTTGCGCCTGTTGCAGTGAGGGTCTGCGGGCTATTATTTGTTAATATTTCTTCCCGGATTTTTCTTGTTAGTGAATCTTCTCTAGATTTTGCCATTTCTCAAAAACTCCTGTATTGCGTATTCTATCACATGGCTTTTGTTCCTGAACAGGCCTTGTTTTAGCTTGGCCTCTATCTTAGATATGAGTTTTTTCTCCACTGTGATAGATAGTTTCTGCTTCATCGTATTTTGTAGTATAAGGTAAGATATTATCGCTCTTTATAAAGTTTAGGATATATTTGTCATTAGAAAGTGGTTATCAGTGTAAAACAACCAAAACCTTTATATATTAGTTAATACTCAATAGTTATTATTTAATAAACATTAGTGATAAATATGTTACAAAAATTAAAACATGCCCCAACACTCAACACGATTCGCATGGTAGAAGAGACTCTAAAGAACATGGATGAAAACGTCATCACCATCGCTGAATTAAAGAGACGGCTCCCAAAGCAGGTTAATCATAACACTTTGAAAATAATTCTTGAATATCTTGATGAGAGCAACAAGATTCTGATTGGAGTTAATGGCATTACTTGGATACAAAATGATAATCCAAGATTAAGGAAAGCAATTGCTAACGGCACAAGATTATAATCGGAAATCTTCTGAGTTTTTCTGCACAAAAGTTATAAAGACTATTTTTGAATGTAATATCATGAAAATCTCTGCACAAATTATACTTTCGCCAGAAGCAGAAGAACAGTATAGAACATTGATTAAACAGGCATCCAT
>WJJT01000050.1 GCA_014729555.1 Candidatus Woesearchaeota archaeon | reverse complement strand
GGGTAATGCAAAGCTACGAAACGCCAGTTGAGTCTGCTTTGCGTTACGAATGACCTGGGTAATGCAAAGCTACGAAACGCCAGTTGAGTCTGCGCTTAGGTATGAATAGAATTATTCTTTTTTCTTTCCAAATATTTTTTCTGCAAAAGCAGCGCACCGCACTCCAAGTAATTGTGCATATTGCTTGTCACCAAGAGAAATAACATATCCTACCATTGCACCAAGGTTTGCTGCGATTTCATATTCGTCAACCACTCTTGCATCAAGAATTCCGTGTTTTGCCTTTTGATTCTCAAACAACATTGGCTCTCCTTTGCCAAGCAGTTCCTGAAGCTGTTCTCTCTCTGTCTCGTCTGCTTCTGTATCCATCACAAAATAGTTGATTGTTATGTCATGCATGATAGAACCAGCCATTGCTCTTCCAGTTATGTGCACTTGGTGGTGCTTGCCTTCTTTCTCTGGAGTGACAGCATATTTTGCCTCTAAATCAATGTGTCTTGTGTTGATGGTTTCAAGAAGCTCCTGCACATAACTCCAGTCAGCGCCTCTTTTGTCTATTTTATCCTCTATCAGGCGGCCTGTAATATAAAATCCTTCAACAGCATCATCTTTGTGTGATTCAAGTATTTGTTCTATTTCACTTATTGTCCGCTCTTCTCTCACTTTTGCTTCACCTTTATGCAAGAAGTTGTTTTTATTTTAAAAAGATTTGTGTTACGCAGGAGTTACGACTTAAATTTATATATGTTATTTTATGAACAAATGATATGCTATTTGAAATAGACGGGCCGGTATTAGTCCTGTTATTCATACTTTTCATAGGCCTTATTATTCCTGAGCTGGCAAAGAAATTCAAGCTTCCGTATATTACTGTTTTGCTGCTTTTGGGTGCTGTTCTTGGGCCTAATGCCTTTGATTACATTAAGCCAAACAACATTATTGATTTTTTTGCTTTTCTTGGTGCTGCGTTTCTCTTGTTGATGGCTGGCATGGAGGCAAAGCTCAGCCAGCTGAAGAACTTGCAAAAGAAAATCTATGTAATGGCTGCTGCAAACGGCATTATTCCTTTTGGGATTGGTGTTGCCATAACAAGGTATTTTGGGTATTCCTGGATGGCTGCTCTTTTGGTGGGTATTGTTTTTCTTTCATCCTCTTTTGCAATTATTATTCCTATCCTGAAATCTGCCAGTCTTTTCAAGAAGCAGATTGGCCAGACTATTGCCTCTGCTGTTATTTTAGAGGATATTCTTAGCCTGCTTCTGCTTGCTATTATTCTTCAGACAATTGCTCCTATCACAGAGTTTCCTCTGCTTATCTACTTTGCGATTCTGATAATCTCTGTAGTGATTCTGAAGATGGTCCTGCCTGGTTTTGCAAAGTACATGTTCAGAAGGTGGAAAGACCATGATGAAGAGGAAAGCCAGCTTCGTTTTGTCATTGTGCTTTTGATGGCGGTATTGTTTTATTTCTCTTTGCTTGGAGTGCACCCTATTTCTGCTGCTTTCCTGGTCGGCATCCTGCTGGCTGATGTTGTGACTTCAGATGAATTGTATAATAAGCTGCATATTCTGGCGTATGGCTTGTTTGTTCCTGTTTTCTTTTTTGTTGTGGGAATGAAGATGGACCTGACAATATTTGCCTTTATTGATTCTCAGGAAGTGATTGTGTTCTGTCTTGTTGCAGGTCTTCTTTTGGCCAAGTTTTTGAGCGGTTATTTTGCTGCAAGGTGGGACAGGTTCTCTAAAAAGAATTCCTTGATTTTTGGTGTCTCATCAACAACACAGCTGACTACAACTTTGGCTGTCACTTATGCAGCCTCAAGCCTTGGCCTTCTTGACAGCACACTGGTGACAGGCATTGTCTTGATATCTGTGATTACCACTGTTCTTTCTCCTGTCCTGCTTAATCTGCTGGTGCAAAAAAAGAGGATAAAGTCTTTTTTGCCTTAGAAAGCTTTAAATAGCAGTAATTGTATTTCTTTATGTATGAAAAAAGAGGAGAATAAGATTATAATATATTCATTTCTATTCATTGTTGCTTTAATTCTCAGGATAGTTGGGCCTAACCAGGCGTTTTTCATCTGGACAAAAACAATCTCTCACGTGTCGCACTCGATTATCCTGATATTTTTTGTTTTGGTGATTTCCCAGATTATTGCGATCTTTGTAAGGGATTACACGCTTAGGAGAATCGCGAATTACATGCTTTTTATTGCAACAGGCCTTGCTATTTTTTTCATTTTTCAGGACAGGCTAATTGCTGCAAGCGTCTCATTGGGTATTGTTGCTGCTGCTTTCACTTTTATCTTTCAGACTCCTGTGCTTAGCCTTGTGGGCTGGATTTATCTTTCCATGGGCCGTGTCTATAACACCGGTGACCGCATTCGCTTAGGCAACATAAAAGGTGATGTGATTGATGTCAGCCCTTTGCGAACCAAACTGCTGGAGATTGGGGGAGAGTATGTTCAGGCTGACCTGCCAAGCGGAAGGATTGCGACCTTTCCTAACAGCATGCTCTTGACTGATGAAATCTTAAATTATTCAAAGTTTTTTCCTTATATTTTTGCAGATGTTCCTTTTCACCTGACTTATGAGACTGATTTTAATTTTGTTTTCAAGCTTGTCAGGGACATTATATCAAAGAACATCAAGAATGATAGAAAAGACATGGAGAATTCTTTTAACAGACTTACTAGAAGATTTGGCCTCAAGGATGAATTTGAGCCTATCAAGTTCAACATAACGCCTTCCTGGACCTGGGTTGAGTTCAGGGTTACTTTTCCTTTGGATCCAAGAGAGCAGTCTAATGTGCTCACTAAAGTGACTAAAGATATTCTTGAGGAGTTTCAGAAGCATCCTGGCAAGGTTAAGTTTCCAAGAGGGCGGGCCAGATGATTGCGCAGTATGTTCTGGGTTATTTTTTGCTTGCCTGGGAGATTTTCATCAGGCCCTGGCAGCATGCAGAGACTTTGTGGATTATTCTTCCTTTGATTATTGTGCTTGTATTGATTCATGTTTACTTTGGCAGGTACCCTACTGAGCAAATTGGCTGGAGCACTGCTTTTGCAAACAGCATCTCCTTGCTCTGGGTTTGTGTTCTCCTGATTAAGTTTCTTTTTTCAAAATACTCTTTTACTGAAATGTACACTGTCCCCTCTGCAATAGAGGCAGGCATTGTGGTGATTATACTTATTGCATCTGTTTTGCTGCTGCTTTTGCTTAATTTTTACCATGCTCTTCCAAAAGGCATTATGCGGGTTTTTTCTGGTTTTGAGTTTGATTACATTCTTGCGTACATTGCCATATCTCTTATTATTTTGTTTGATATTAACAGGCATCTGCTCATTGCTGCAGCATTGCTGTTCATAATAATGTTTTTTTTGACACAATTGCTTAAAAGACTGGTTCCAAAGAGTGAACAGGCAAAAAGGATTCAGGCAATGCGCAGAAAGCATGAAAAAAGGGTTAAGGCTGGTGAAAAGGCTGCAAGAACAAAGAAGTGGAACAGGTTAAAGGAGAAACTGAGGTCTTTGGTTCCATGGTAAAATATTTATACCTGCAGGTTTAATACAGGTTAAAGAGGTGCTAATATGGCTGACAAGATTAAGATTATTGTGCTTGACATATTGAAACCGCACAAGCCGGATATTATCGAGTTCGGGCTGCTTATTGAGAAGAGCAGGGGTGTGAAATGCGTTAACATGAGTGTTTATGCTGTTGATGAAAAAACAGAGTCTGTCAAGCTTGCGATTGAAGGGCCTGATTTGGATTACAAGAAAATCAAGAAGACTATAGAAGACCATGGTGCTGTGATTCACAGCATTGATAAGGCAGTTATCGGCGAAAGCAGGATAATTAATGCACCTGACCTGAAATGAATAACTTAAAAGATATTTTTAATGTGATTAAAGAGCACGAGATTATCCGCAGGTATATGATTATTAATTCTTTTGATGGTGCTCTTACGATTTTGGGCATCCTGATGGCAAGTTTCATTGCAGGGATTAGAAGTCCTGCTTTGGTCATCCTGCCAAGTGTTGGGGCTGCTGTTGCTCTGTGTGTTTCTGGCGTCTGGAGCGCTTATGCTGCAGAGGCTGCTGAAGTCAAGAAAAAGATGAAGGAGCTTGAAAAGCACATGCTGCGGCCTCTTCATGCAACAAAAAAATCCAGGGAAAACATATTGATTACTCTGTTGGCAGGGCTTGTTAATGGTTTCAGCCCGTTCATCATTGCTTTTGTGATAATAATTCCTTTTTTTCTTGCAAATGCAGGGACTATTAGTGTAATGCATGCATATTATTCTTCAATAGTGCTGATTGCTGTTGTCTTGTTTCTTTTGGGAATATTTTTAGGAAAGATTGCTAAAGAAAATCTTTACAAGAACGGCTTTAAGATGCTTCTTGCAGGTGTTGCAATAGCAGTTGTTTTCTATCTGCTTGCCTTGTTTGGCCTTATCTAAGTCAAAAAATATTTATACTCATTTTGTTTTTTATGCATTAATGGTGGAAAAAGAGGGTGTCAGACAGCATTACCAGCTTCCTGTGTTTTCTGATCTTGAGAAAAAAGTTGGCAGGGAATACTTTGTAGGCTATAGCAGGCAGATGCAGGCAGAGGGTTTTGGCTGTTTTGCGTTTGTTGAAGCTGCCACACCCAGGCATGTGGATGATGAAGGCAATCCACAGGTTGATTCTAATAAGTATGATTCTGCTTTTTTAGAGCTTTATACAAGCTCTCTTGCAAGGATTGAGATTCAGGCTGCTTCTGCATCTCCTGACAACGCAAGGCAGGTTCTTGAAGAGGTTCTTCAGACAAGTGTTGCAGATGATTCCTTTCTGCAGGAATTGAAAAAAAGACGTGCCTGGGCAGGCTACATTAGTGAAGAAAGTATTGCTGCATGGTATGATGACAAGAGAAGGGCTGCATTAAGAGGCCTTGCAAAAAAAGGGATTACACTTCAGGAAAAAGCTGAAGAAAAAACAGAGCCAGCCGCTGTTCCTGAAGCTCCAAAGCCCAGAAGATACAGGCTTTTGTATGGCTTGGCTATTGCAAACACGTTCCTGCTTGCTGCAATGATGGCTGCAGGGACTGCTGGTGTTTTTTACGGTGTTTCCTGGTTAAAGAAAAGCCAGGAGTCTATGGAGCAAAAGATGGATATGAAGGAGCGTGCTTATATTTATCAGTTCTATGAATTTGCAGACAGGGTTGACCCTCCTGAAGATGAAAAAGACAAGAAAGCTAAGCACAAGATTCCTCTTGCAGAGCGTGTTGACCAGGTGCTTAAGGCTTATGAAGAAAGATTTATTGACAAGGCAGAAGAAAGATACAGGAAAATCTCTGTGCAGGATTACAAGCGCTGGAATGATGACTTTATCAGAAGGCTTGAGAATGGTGAAATAGATTTTGATAAGATTATGGAGTCTTATTTCAGGAAAAAAATGGAAGGAAAGTAATCACTCTATGGCATAAATCTCTATTCTGTCTTTCAGCGAGTAAATCTCCACTCTGTTTTTTATTCCTGCTTTTTCAGCCATTTCTGAGGGTATTTCAACTATTGTTGTGCATTCCTTTGGTGCTTCTACTAAAACTGCATTGTCTGCTTCGTGGTAATAGTCTTCTTGTTCTTCTTCTTTTGTTTTTGTGCGCATTATTATGCAGTTTCCCCTTAGTTCAAGGTATTGCAGTACATCAAGGTTAAGGCAGATGTCTTTTGCAATCTCTTTTGGCAGCTTGAAAGTGTTGCCTGTCACTTTTCTTGTGTATCTTGCAAGCCTGTATTCATATTTGCTCATCTGTTCTATTTGGCTTTGCAGGCCTTCAGCCAGGCTTGTTTTTTGTTCAACAATGCTGTGCACTAACTGTTTATATAATCCGAGAATTTCCTCTCTTCTTGGGTGGCCCTTGTTTGCTGTTCCGCACATAGAGGGTATTACTGAGTTTTCAAAAGGCGCTCCTTTGCATACCTGCATCATGTCAGCAGCCACCATCAATCCTACATCGCGGTCAGGTGGATATGCAAGCATTTCGTGAAGTTCATCAAATATGTAAAGAAATTCATTTGGAGTGCATTCATCATATGTTGGAAGAGGTTCTTTCACAGCTTTATGGTCTATTTCGCACTCTGCAAGATAACTGGCTGCAAGCATTGCTAGTCTGGCCAGCACTGGGTTTGCCATGCCGCCGCAGTCTGCAATATCTTCTGGCGCAAATTCTACTTCCAGGATATCGCAGGTATCAGAGGCCTCTGGCATGTTTGGCAGCACTTCACCCAGCCAGAATCCTCCTGTTAACTGCTTTATGTTTCGTTGATTTACTGTGCCTGAGATTTCTTCTACAAGTGCTTCTAAATCAGCTTGTTCTTTTGCAGCAAAAACAGCATCATAATTGCCAAATTGGTCTGGTGCAGAATTATATAACACTGCTTTTTTGCAGAATTTTAGGTTTTTCTTGAAATTTGCTTTCAATTCACTCACCAGTGCAAAAGCTGCTTTGGAAATTTATAAAGTTAATGTTCTTTTTCTTCCATTTCATCAAATATTTCATCATAATCCTTTGGCTCTTTTTTGTATTGTTCAAGCAGTTCCTTGTCTGCGTTCTTGTTCAGTCCTATTTTTGCCATCACGTTTTGGTGCATCCTCTTCAGGAATTCGTGCTTGTCTTCTATTTTCATTATGTCTGCATAGCCTTGTATTGCTAAATTAAATGCAAATGGTGTTGGTATTCTTGTATCGATCTCAACCACTCTTATGCTGCCGTTCTCAATGCCTTTCAGGACTTTTTTTGTGTTTTCTATATCCATTAAATCAGATAAAACCTCTCTTCTTGTTTCTTTCAGGATTGAGAAGTCATTGCTTATTCTTTTCAGTGCGTTCATGAGTATCATTGAGCTTACCTGCTGTCTTCCCACGTTTTTCTTTTTGCCCATGTAGTTTCTTAGTATCATCAATGCACGGCCTGCACAATGCCTAAAACGCCTCTTAAACACCTCAGACTTGTCTATTGCCAACTGCATAAGCAAATCAAGCTTGTCTGATTTTAATAGCTTGAATGCTTTCATTGCATTTACTTTTTTATCCCCTGATAGATAAAAGCCGTTGTCGCTTATGCCTATCTCTACATCTTTGTGTTCATTTCGGGAGATTACATAGGCCACTGCTCTTGAGAGGCAGTCATTCACTCTTCTTCCAAATAATGAATGGAATATTATTTTCTTTTCTTTGTCGTCATTAAAGTGTTCTATGAGTATCATCTTGTCATTGGGTATTTGTTTTGCATAATCATGCTGTTCCCTGAAGTAAGAGTAAATTGCTTTTGCTGCTTTTGCATCAACATAAAGATACTTGTTCAGCCAGCCAAGTATTGCCTCTTTTTTCTTTTTAGAATTGAATTTTTCAAATATGAATCTTCTTGATTTTCCTATCTCCAGTGCCAGGTCAAAGCTTAGTGGAAGCATTTCTGAGACCCATCTTGGGACTGTTGGCGGCCTGTTTGAAGAGGCCTGTACCTGTGCCACCATTCCTCTTGAGAACCTGAACATATAAGTGTCTCCGCCCAATACAAAGACATCTCCTGGTTTCATTTTTTCCAGGAATGCCTCGTCCAGCTTTCCTATTGTCTGGTCTCCTATTTTTACTGTGATAAATGATTCATCTGGTATTGTTCCTGAGTTCATCATGTAGATTACTCTTGCAAGCCTTCCTCTTTTGCCGATTTTGCCTTCTTTTCTCCAGATTCTTGCATAGACATGCCTGTCTTCTAAATCAACGAATTTTCCAGACAAGTAGTCAAGTATTTCATTAAAGTCTTTTTTTGTTAAATTCTTGTAACAATAACTCTGCTTGATGATTTTGTACAGTTCTTTTTCTTCCCATACCTGTTCTATTGCCATTCCTGCTATTTGCTGTGCTAGAACATCTAATGCTCCGGTAGGGATGTGTAGTTTGTCTATTTTTTTCTCTACAGCAGACTTAAGCAGAACAGCGCATTCAACAAGGTCGTCCCTGTCCATTACTATTATTCTTCCTTTTACTTTTTCATGCAGTTGGTGTCCTGCTCTTCCTGATCTTTGGAGGAATCTTGCCACTGATTTTGGTGAGCCTAGGCAGATAACTAAGTCAACATATCCTATGTCTATTCCTAATTCCAGTGATGTTGAGCACACTACTGCTTTTAGTTCTCCGTTTCTTAGTTTGTTCTCTATCTGTAGCCGCAGTCTTTTTCCAAGGCTGCCGTGGTGTGCTCCGATATTGTCAGAATATTTTTTTGGAAACTTGTTCTTTAAATGGTCTACAACTCTCTCTGTTGCAGCTCTTGTATTTGTAAAGATTAATGTTGTCTTGTGCTCTTGAATCAATTTGTCGATTAATTCATACATTTTATAATGCAGGATTCCATGATCCGCATCAATTAAATTATCAACCGGGCTCATTACCTGCAAATCCAGTTGTTTTATGAACTGCACGTCAACTATCTCGCAGTCTCTTTTTGGCCCTACTAAAAATCCTGCAACTTCGTCTAATGGTGCCACTGTTGCTGATAATCCTATTCTGCACATGTGGCCTGACAGGTAATCCAGTCTTTCAAGCGATAATGACAGGTGTGTGCCTCTTTTGTTTTCTGCCAAAGCGTGTATTTCATCTATGATGCACCAGTCTACTTTTTTCAGGTGATCTCTGAATTTTGGAGAGCTCAAGACAATGCTCAAGGATTCTGGTGTTGTTATCAGGATATGCGGAGGTTTTTTCAGCATTTTTGATTTTTCTGTTTGTGTTGTGTCTCCTGTTCTTACAGCAACTCTTATGCCTAGTTCTTTTCCTGAGATTTTTTCTATTTCTGCCAAAGGCTCTTTCAGATTCTTGGAGATATCGTTATTGAGTGCCTTGAGCGGGCTTATGTATACGCAATATATCTTGTCTTCTAGCACTCCTTTTTCAGCACTGTCTACCAGTTCATTAAGTATTGAAAGAAAGCCAGTGAGTGTCTTTGTAGCTCCAGTAGGTGCACTGACAAGTATATTCTTTCTTTTGTGTATCTCCATCACTCCGTATAATTGCGGTAAAGAGAATTTCTTGAATCTGCTGAAGAACCATTTCTTTACAGTTGGATTTAGTATTTTCTCTACTTGTTCTGCCTTGTGCGGCTTTTCCATTACAGTTATTTTATTTTCCATATTGTAAATAATTCGCATTAATTTAGTTTTTCCTATAGAATATAGAAGTTGTTTAAATAATTTAGCGTTTGCTAGAGAAAGAAATGCAGCTGAGTATCATTCCCCAGCAGTCTAGTGCTCTTTGGTCTGCTCCTTTTGGAAAACTGGCACTCATCAGCTTCTTTCTGTTAAGTCCTTGTTTTTTTAGTATTTCTGCAAGCTTGTTTGCAGATTCTCCAGCCAAAAATTTGGAATCAGCAGAGTCCCCTTTATAACTTGCACTGCATACATAAACTCCAGAAGAATTCCTGTAGAGAAAAACATCTTTTGAGGTGTTCCAAAATCTTCCGGTATGAATCAGCCTGTATTGTACACTGCCGTCTTTAGTGCATTTTTCAAATTTATATCCAGTCATTCTTTCCCACCTGTTGCAGGAAAGGCAGCAGGGGTTTAAAAAGGTATTGACTTTTTTCAATGTATAGAAAAAGAATTTAACAAAATAAATAAATTCATCCAGTCCACTCTTGCTTGATTACTTTGCCGTCAGGCATTTTCATCTCAAAATATCCTGATTCCCCGTCTTCTGCAAAGTAGTAATCCATTTTTGTCTCTCCAAGAGGGGATTGTGCAGTTGATACAACATGGCACAGTCCTGCATATTCTCCAGACTCCACTATTCCTTGTATCTCCCACTCTGCAGATGCATCTATTCCTTCGTGTGCTGTTGAGAATTTCCACTGCTCTCCTGCCTTGCACCACTCAGGCCCTTTGCTTGTTGCAAGTGCTTCCATTGTGGGCTCTACTCCCTCTATCTCAACACCATCTTCTTTTTGCTGTATCTCTATTTTTTCTTTTGTTTCATCATCTATCTTGAATTTTATCTGGCTCTTGTCTACAATGATTTCTTTTTTTTCTGGCTGTTCTCCTGTTTTTTCATCTTTGTCCATTGGTTTTTCTGCTGCCGGCTGGCAGGCTGTTAAAAGCACAGCTAACACCAAAAGCAACACAATTATTTTTTTCATTATTATCACCTGAACAAGAAGTTTGATATGGACTATTTATACTTTTTGGGTTATAGCCCCAGTGTTGTCTTGAAAAAATATCCGCTTCCAAATGTCAGCACTATGGCCAGCACAAGGAATATTGCATATATTCCTTTGTTCCAGATATATACTTTAAACCCGTCAAACATCGGGAAGGGCAGAAGGTTGAATAATCCCAGCCAGAAGTTTATCATCATTCCAGGTATGCACACCACTTGTGTTACTGGCGCAAGCAATGCAATTAATCCAAACACAAGACCAACTGCTAAATTAATCACAGGCCCTATTAATGAGATATAAGCAGTCTTTCTTTTTGTCAAGTATCCTTTGATATAAACCCCGCCTGGTGCTGCAAATATAAATCCAAAGAATGAGAAAACTAATGCCAATCCTAACATAAAGTTATTTGCCCTGAATTCTGCCCAGCACCCGTATTTCTGCGCCAGGTACTTGTGCCCTAGTTCGTGGAATATAAATCCAACACCCACAGTAAACAATGCAACCAAGATTACTAATAAGAATTTTGGGTCAAGACTGAATCCTGCAAATGCTATTGAAAAAGCAAGGGAAATGATAAACCACGCTCTTAACAAATGCATTATTTCTGTTTTAGAGTATTTCATTATATAGAAGTCCGGATTTGGCTTATTTAAATGTTTGCAAAAGAAAAATAAAAAAATTTAGCAGAACTTATTATACAGCCATGCTAGGATATATCCGCCTATAAAGCCGTCTACAAAGCCCCATATTGCTCCTATGACTGCTCCGCCCCAGGTTGCTGCATATCCTTTGTAGACAGATGCAAACAAGTCAAGGAATTGGTTTCCATAGCCGTACATAGCAAATATTCCTATTAACAAGCATGCCAGTCCCCAGAGTATTCCAAATGCCAGTCCTAGTGCTTTTGGATTGCACTTGCATGTTCCTGCAGGGCAGGTTGTTGTTTTTTTCTTTTTCCTCTTTTTTGCCATTTATTTTCACCTCTTAAGCTTAATAGAGAATATCAAGAAACTGCTTTATTTAAATGTTTCGCGGTTTAGCTTCCATAATTTTTATAAACAATGTTTCTTTTTAGTGTTTTTATGTTTGATGAATCTAATAAGAGGGAAACATTTTATCATGCTGTTTTGCTTGAGACAAAAAAGCTTAAAACCAGTTTTTCTGGTGATAATGAATTAAGAAAGCGTTTGCAGGAGCTGGGAAGTTTTGAGGCTATTTTCAACAAAGAGATGGGTGTAAGCAATGTTGAAGAGTTTGTGAAAAGTGATGCAAAGCTTGAAAAGATTGCAAAAGATATCCAGGATGCTGATTTTGATTTTCAGGTACTTACTATTAATGACCCTGCGTATCCTTTGAAAGACGTGCCTGATGCAACTCCTGTCTTGTATGCACGGGGCGACCTTTGCTTGTTTGGCCAGAAAAGCATTGCTGTTGTTGGAACAAGAAAGCTGTTTAAGAATAACATGGTATGCGCTGCTTTAGAAGGCAGCAGCATTCTTGAAAGGCTTGTCAGGGCAGGCCATGTGATTGTGAGCGGTCTTGCAGAGGGCTGTGATACTTTGGCTCATGAGGCTGCAATACTTTATGGCAGAAGGACTGTTGCTGTACTTGGTACTCCACTTGACATTTATTATCCGCAGATGAACAGGAGTTTGCAAGAAGAAATCGCGAGAAATCACTTGCTTGTCTCGCAGTACCCTATTGGAAAAAATACTTTTGGCTCTTTTTTTGCTCACAGGAATCACACAACAGTAAGCCTTTCTTCAGAAGGTGTTGTTGTTGTTCATGCTGATGACAAGAGCGGGACACAGCACGCGATTCGTGCCTGCAAAAAACAAGGCAAGCCTTTGTATATTCTTCAGAATAATTTTAGCTGTGGTTATGCCTGGCCTGGTAAGGTCAAAAAAAAGTATTCTAATGCAAAGGTTGTAAGCCCTAACAGGAATAATAATGGTGCTGATAAATGACTCACATAATATTTGATTTAGACAACACTCTTGTAGACACTGCCAGGCTGAAGCCGTACATGAACACTCGCGCCGGAAGACAGCATGTTGCTGCAAACATCAGTCGTTTGCCTACTGAATTATGCCATCCTGCGCTTGAAGAACTGATTGATGTCTGTGAAAAATATGGAGATACTTTATCTGTTGTAACTAATTCTCCGCAGGATTATGCAAGGGCCATACTTGGAAAGCACAGGATTTTGCAAAATGCTGATATTTATGCTAATGCTCACAAGCCCTCTTCAGCTTATCTTGAGCTTGCTGTCCAGATGTCTGGAGTTCCCAAGAAAGAGACTGTTCTTGTTGGCGATTCTGCTGTTGATATTCTTGCTGCGCATGCTGCAGAAATCACCTCTATTGCTGCTGCCGGGGGTTATAGTTCTCAGGACCAGCTTGAGCTTGCAGAGCCTAACGAGCTTGTCACAGATCCTGCTCTTTTGCTTGATGCCTTGACCCGCTTTGAGAATGGTGAGTTTGGTTATGAGCCAAGAACAAGTCCTGATGATTTTGATTTTCTTCCTGAGGATGAGTTTGAAACACCAAACCCTGATATTAAACACTTATTTCTTGGCACGTATTATCCCTGGTCTGACAGGCAGAGATTTAATGAGTTCTCAGCCAGGATTATTCGGTTCAAGAACTCAAAGGATTTTTCTTTGAAAGAAATAAATAGCCTGGCTTGTGACCAGTATTTTGCAGGAGGCCGCTTGAGAAAAGGCCATGTTTACAAGACTGTCCTGCTGGATTTTGTTGCAAAGATGCGCAGCCTGCTTGAGGAAATGGATATTGATGGAAATGTCTTGTGTGTCGCTTCTCCTAATTCTTTTCCAGAGTTCTGCTACAAGACTGATGTCAACCAGGTTTTTCTTCAGAATGTATTGAAGAATCATCCTGATTATGAACTTTCCAGGGAGCGTGTGTTAAGCAGGGTTTTTCCCAAGCTTGAAGCGCACACTATTGGCTCTAATTCACCAGAAGTTCATTACAGGACTGTTGGTTTTAGTGAGGCTGACTTGGAAGAATATGATGCTGCTGTCTTGTTTGATGATGTATTTACCTCTGGCACTCAGGTTGCCTCTCTTGCAAAGATGCTGAGGTATTTTGGTTTTGCTGGAGAGTTTTATGCTGTGACTCTTGGAAAAACAAGGGAAGAATAAAAAAAATTTACGCAAATAATGCGTAGAACACCCAGATCAGCAGTATGATCCAGACAAGTATTGGCAGCCAGAATCTCATCAAGCCGTCTTTTCTTAATACAGTTTCTGCCAGTTTTGTCATTTCTTTTGATACTGCTGCAAATGTCATCAGCATCAAGCCCATGAACAGCAGGAACACTGCAAATATCTGGACTATGCTTAATTCCTGGGTTAGATAATAAAGGCTCACTCCTGTAATTATTAGTCCTGCCAGTGATGCAACCTTTGTGTTTTTATAGATTGGTTTGACAACACTGTTTATCCAGCTTTTTGGACTCAAAAAAACAACAATCATCTTGACTGCTCCAAGCAGTGCAACAACCAATGCCATTATTTGTATTGGTGTCATGTTATTACCTCCTTTAGGGTTTTATAGTATAATTGGTGTTTTTAGTATATATATTTTACTGAATTATGCAAGGCAGTAGCAAAGCATTTAAAAACACCAAGCTTATGCCATTAAGCATGGCAAAGAAAAGAATCTGTCCAAAGTGCAGAAGCACAGATGTAAGCCCTGACTTGTCTGCAGAATCTTATGGAAAGGGTTCTATGTTCAATGCCTACAAATGCAACAAGTGCGGCTATAGGGGAGAGTTTTTCCCTGAGGTTGATGCGTGAAAAAAGTTAAGAAAAAAATAAGTTTATACTTGAACAAGCAGTCCCAGCTTGCTTCCTATCTGTCCTGCTTCTGAGCTGTTTTCATAAGATTTTTTTATGCGTTTGAGAACTTTCAAAGGGTCCCAGTCACTATTGCCCCCTATTCTTAGGACAGTGTTTCCTCCTATTTCTTCTTCTGCTTTTATATGCGCATGCGTTTTTATCGCTTCTATTACAGAATCATATGCTATTCCTGAGGCAACAGGCAGGTAAACTGTTGCTCCGTCCTGCTCTGGAACCGCATATACCGGGAATTTCATTTTTCTTAGGTCAGACAGGCTTGATTTTAACTGTTTTGCTTTTGCCAGCTCATCTGTCCCTTCCTCAATTGCCTTTTGGTATGCAGTATATGCAAGTCTTGATTCATTATATCTCTGTCTCTTGGATTTATACTCTGCGACTTGCCCGTTTAGTTCTGTAATGACAGTTTTTAGGTTTTCTTCAAGTATTTCTTTGACATTATCATCTGCACTTGTAATGATGCCTGTCAATTTTGTTATTTTTTCTTGGGCAGCATCCAGTTCATCTGTTGGCAGGAATAACCTGCTAGCTTCCCAGGTTTCTGCTTTTCCGATTTCAATGCATCTCCCTAATTCATGGTAATCTAATTCGATGTTTAGTGTTTGGAGTATTTTTTCTTTTGCATATCTTTCAACACTGTCTGGCGGGCTTGATATGAAACCAATATCTAATCCAGATTCTTTTATGTCTGCAAGCAGAAGTTCAAGAATTTCAACATTTTCTGCTCTTGCATTAATGAATTGTGTGCATGCATCTACAAGTGTTCCTTTAGCAAGAGTTTCTTTAAGTGATCTTAATGATTCAATAGTTTCATTTAATTCTGTCACTTTTGAATTAGTTCTCGAAGCACTAACTTCTGCAGTCAATGCTCGCTCCTGCATTATATTCAAATCCTCTTTTGCGCGGGACAAATCAGAATTAAGGCTGCCTATCTGCATATGAAGCCTGCCCATTTCATCTTTATAGCTTTCACTTATTTTATCTTCCAGGCGTTCCAGGTCTTCTGAATTTAGCATATTTTCCGGCTCTTCCTCAACAGTCTCAATTTTCAGGTTGGCGTTGATGTATGACCAGTCTTTTGCATGCCCTTCGAGGCGGTCAAGAATTCTGAATGCTCTTGTCTTTGTCGACCTGAAATAAAGCCTATTATCTCCTTGCTTGTTTACCATACCAAGTGAGACTCTTTCTTCCTCTGGCAGATTGTTCAGGTATCTTTGTGTGTTTCTTCTTAAAACTATTATTTGTTCATCAGGAAGATTATGGACTATTCTGTAAAGCCTTTCTTCAGTATCTTCCTCTTTCTGCTCTTCTTCAGTTGATTCTTGCTGTTCAATCTTGTCTTTTGCCATATGAACATCCCTCCCAGTCAGTTATAATCAAAGGAAACCGCCTTGCTTATTTAAATTTTTTGTCTAATCACTTCGAGCAAAATTATATAAATAACCCTTGTTTCTTTTCTCTTATGGCTGGGAAAAGATTAAGGATTGCTGTTGATTGTGACGAGCCGCTGGCAGACTGCAATACTTGTTTACAGGCATGGCATAATCGTACGTATGAAACTAATTTGACTGTGGATGATATTTTTTCTTTCAAGCTCTGGCTTGTCTGGGAGTGCTCTAAAGAAGAATCAGACAGAAGGGTGTATGAGTTTTATGAGTCAGAGGATTTCAGGAATATGCAGCCAACGCCCGGCGCTGCAGAGGGTGTTGCTGCTATTGCAGAGGATAATGATCCTTTTGTGCTTACCTCTCGTGTTGGTGTTGCAGTTCCTCACACAAAGCCTTTTACTGACAGGTATTATCCTGGCAGGTTTGACAAGGTAGTTTTCTCCAAAAATTATGCCCTTGCAGGTAATGGCCGCTCAAAAGCAGATATTTGTGTTAAAGAAAAAGCAGATATCTTGATTGATGACTGTCTGCACTATGCTTTGGACTGCCAAAAAAAAGATATCCCTGTTATTTTGTTTGACCGGCCCTGGAATCGTAAAAGGGCTATGAAAGAAGAGGGATTGCATAAACTGCCTTCTGGAATTGTCAGGGCAAAATGGGATGAAATTCCTGAATTAACTGATATTCTAAAACACGATAAAAAAGAATTCTACAGATTATAAAAAAGAAAAATTATTTTTTGCTTTTTTTCTTTTTCTTTTTCTTGTCCCGGCATCCGCATGTTGCACACATAAGAAACACCTCCTTTTGATAGCATATGTACTTTACTGGTATATATTCTTTTTTGTTTTGGAAAGATTTATATATGCCTAAAAAACCGCATATTCAGGTGATAATAATGTTGTCTAAACTACCAATAAACCTTGATAAAGTGGATAAAAAAGATATTGACAAGGAGATTCTTAGGGCTGCAATTATCGCAGAACTGGATGCTGTAAATCTGTATGAGCAGATGGCTCAGCTCACTGATAATAAAGACCTTAAGGTAATCTTAATGGATGTTGCTAAGGAAGAAAAGACTCATGTTGGCGAGTTTCAGGCCCTTTTATTAGGTCTTGATAAAGAGCAGGAAAAAGAGCTTGAAGAAGGCAAAAAAGAAGTTGAAGAAGAATTAGGTAAATAAAATGGCCAAGACTTACGAGCTTCCAAAGCTTCCTTATGCGTATAATGCTTTAGAGCCGTATATTTCTGAGCAGTTATTAAAAATTCATCATGACAAGCATCATGCTGGTTATGTCAAGGGCGCTAACGCGGTTCTTGAAAAATTAGAAAAGGCAAGAAAAGATAAAAAAGAGATTGACCAGAAGGCTGCTTTAAAGGAGTTGTCTTATCATATTGGCGGTTATCTGCTTCACTCTTTGTTCTGGCCTAACCTGGCTCCTGAAGGAAAAGGAGGAGCACCAAGCAAGGAACTGCAAAAGGCTTTGGAAAAAGAGTTTGGCAGTTTTGATAGATTCAAGGAAGAATTCACAAAGGCAGCTGCAAGTGTTGAAGGCTCTGGCTGGGCTGCATTGACTTTCTGCAGGAAAACCAACAGGCCTATCATAATGCAGATAGAGAAGCATAATGTTAATATCTATCCTATGTTCACTATCTTGATGGTATTGGATGTCTGGGAGCACGCGTATTATTTGGATTACAAGAATGAAAGAGGAAAGTTCTTGGATGCTTTCTGGAACATCGTGAACTGGGAAGAGGTAAATGATAGGTTTAAAACCACTTGTGGTTAAAAAAAAAAGGAGGCGATAGAATGAAAAAATTAATTTACCCTGTTATGTTAGTGCTTCTTAGCGCTTTTGCTTGGGCACAGACAACCGGCCTGATGCATTATAAAAGCGGAAGTACAGGAGGATCTGGTATTCTTATGCTGCTGTATTTTACAGTTGGCTGCTTGATTTTCTCAGTGGTGTTTTGGTTGACGCATAATTGGTTAGTTAAAAAGAGGTGAAAAAATGATGAATGCAAACAAGATAGGGCTTACCTTAGGTAGTCTTCTTGCATTAGTGCACCTTGTATGGGCAATTCTGGTAAGGCTTGGTTTTGGTGATAATATCCTTGGCGGAATAATGAGATTGCATTTCATTAGCTGCCCTGCTGCAATAGCACAGTTCAGCATTGGAACTGCTATTTTCCTGGTGGTTATTGCATTTGTTGCAGGATATGTATTAGGATGGCTGTTTGCAATGTTCTACAATTATTACGACAAGAAGTGCAAATAAATTTTTATTTTTTTATTTTTATGTCAACAAAAATACAGGATTTTTACAGATTGCATTCTGGATTCTATGACTTGACTAGGTGGTTTTTTCTGTTTAACAGGAAGAAAGCAGTAAAAGCTATGAAACTAAAGCAAGGAGATACTGTAATTTACGTTGGGTGCGGCACAGGACATAATTTCAGTCAGATATTGCGAAGAATCAGTAAGACTGGCAGGCTGATAGGCATTGACTATTCCCCGGACATGCTGAATCAGGCAAGAAAGAAAATAAGAAAAAACAACTGGAAAAACATAAAGGTAGTCCAAGCAGATGCAACTAATTACAAGCTAAACACAAAAGCAAATGCAATCTTATACTCCTTTTCTTTGTCAATGTTTCCAGACTGGAGACAAAGTCTTAAGGCAAGCTACAAGCATCTGAAAAACAGAGGAAGGATAGCGATTATTGATTTCTCTGAGTTTAATGGCGTTCTTAGGCTGCTTAATCCTGTGTTTAATTGGTGGCTTTACAAGCACAGCGTGAATAACAAGCAAGAAATAGCGCAGTTTCTAAAGAAAATGCATTGGAAGCACAGCATTAAAGAGACAAGAACAGGCTATAATAAAATCATAGTAATCTTTAAATAAGCCCTTCTTATTAGCTGTTCTAGGGCAATGAAATTATCAGACCTAAAACAAGAACTTGAGAAATTAGGAAATCACAAACAGTCTGAACTTCTTGGAAGGTTCTTCAAGACAGGCAAAGGAGAGTATGGAGAAGGAGACATATTTCTTGGAATAAAGGTTCCTGATCAGAGAAAAGTAGCAAAGAAATATTATGATCTCTCACTAAAAGATGTTCAATCTTTACTAAACAGCAAGATACACGAACACAGGCTTGTTGCCTTGCTTATCTTGATAGAAAAATACAAGAAATCTGATGACAAGATTGAAATTGTAGATATTTACCTGAAAAATACCAAAAACATCAATAATTGGGATTTAGTTGATCTTTCTGCGCACAAGATACTTGGAGAGTATCTGCTGGATAAAGACAGAAAAATCTTGTACAAATTAGCTAAATCAAAAGATCTCTGGGAAAAAAGGATGGCAATAATCTCAACAGCAGCATTCATCAACAAAAACCTGTTTGATGATGCCTTGAAGATCTCAGAAATACTGCTGAATGACAAACACGATTTAATTCACAAGGCTGTTGGATGGATGCTTAGAGAAATAGGCAACAGAAATCAGGCTGCTGAAGAGAAATTCCTGAAAACACACTACAAGAAAATGCCAAGGACAATGTTAAGGTATGCTATTGAAAAGTTTCCTGAAAACAAAAGAAAGTTCTATATGCAAAAATGAAGTTAATCAGAAACATAAATGAATTAAGAGAATCAAGAGTAAAATCAATAGTTAAAAAGCGTCTTAAAGAATTTGAATCCTTTAAGAACAAGCCTTCCAAAGAATGGTTTTCTGAATTGTGCTTCTGCATATTAACAGCAAACTCTAAGGCAGTAACAGCCTTGCAAATCCAAAAAGAGCTGGGTGCAAAGGGCTTCTGCAGTTATTATTTCAGGGATATAAGAAATTCAATAAAGAAAAACAAGCATCGCTTCCATAACAACAAGGCAAAATACATCACAGAAGCAAGATGCCATGTTGATATCAAGCAAAAGCTGAAGAGTATGAAAGACACAGAAGCAAGAGAGTGGTTAATCAAGAACATTAAAGGTGTAGGTTATAAAGAAGCCTCTCACTTCCTGAGAAACGTTGGTTGCAAGAATTTAGCTATATTAGACAGGCATATAATCAATCTGATGCATGAAAACAGGATTCTAAAGCAAAAGCCAAATCTGACAAAAAAGAATTACCTGAAAATAGAGGAAAAATTTAAAAACCTGGCAGTTAGATTAAGCATGTCACCAGCTGAATTGGATTTATACATGTGGTATCTGAAAACCGGTAATGTGCTAAAATGAAAGAAAGGATATTGGCTTTGATTGGTGCAACAGCAGCTACCCTTGGAAGTATTGGTGCTTTTAGCTGCGGTTTGGGTGCTTGCAGCCTTGCTCCTGTTGTTTCGCTTGCAGGCATTGGTGCTGTTTCCATAAGCTTTTTGTCAAGGTTTAAGGCATTCTTTCTTGTTACTGGAATAAGCCTAATCATATTAAGCATTTGCATTCGTAAGAATGAAAAGGTGTGCAGGTAGATGGATAACAAAAAACTTGGAATTATGTTGATAATCATTTGCATACTGCTTGGAGGCCTGGTTTTTGCATTCAATCAGAAAGTAAGTTCCCAGGCAGAAGCTGCTTGTGAGTGTGAGGAAATGCAGGAAGGAGGGTTTTGCCCTCATGAAGAGCAGACCCCTACACTATCTTATTTAGGTATTGCTTTGATTAGTGCAATAGCTGCCCTGGGAATATATCTTCTTTTCTTTGAAAAATCCCAGAAAGCGATAATTTCCACTTTAGAGAAACAAAAGCAGGTCCAGTTGGCAGAGGAAAAGTTTGAAATACTTCTCAAGGGGCTTGACAAGGATGAGAAAAAAGTAATCAAGGCTGTCAAGGAGCAGGACGGCATAACTCAGCAGACACTAAGGCTTAGAGTTGACATGCACAAGTCAAAGTTAAGCATTGTTTTAGACAGCTTAGAGAAAAAAGGCCTCATAAAACGAAAAGAAAAAGGCAAGACCAAGCAGGTTTTCTTGAAGATTAATATCTGATTATTTATTGTACTTGAATGTCCAAATTGCCCCAAAAACAGGATATAAACGATAATACCTAGGAATTCTGGTGTTTGAGCCTTTTTAGACAGGTCGGTTTCAGCACTAAAATAGATATAATTCTCTGCTTTACTGTTTTAAAAATGAAGGAGGTGACTAAATGGACAGGACAATAATGGTGGGCGTTATGGTCGCATTGCTTTTAGTCGGCGCAGTGTTTGTCTCAGCACAGCTGCCAACAAGTAATGCAGTTGAAGATAACGCACCAGAAACAACACAACCAATCTGTGGCCCTGGTACATGCAGCGGCCAGTGCGGCAGGAGTTGCGGCATCCCTGACTGCGGCTGTGGACGGTAATTCTATCCCTGCCTTTTTGGCAGGGTTTTTTTTCTTAACATTTATATAGGAGAATACAGAAATTGGTATTATGAAAAAGACAAAGAAAAAAGAACAGTGCCCAACCTGCATGGCCAAGGCAAAAAAGTGGTATCATGAAAGACTGTATCAGGTTGGCTTGCTGATGATAATAATTCTTTTAATCTCTTATTTTCTTCCTTCTTTAAATCCTGTTTTTGATGCTTTTATGGATTATCTTGGTATGATTTGGTGGGCTATTTTATTGGGTTTTCTAATCGGTGGTTTTATTGACAGGTTTGTGCCAGAGACGTATATCTCAAAATATCTTGCTGGCAAAAAAAAGACTACGATCTTTAATGCTGTTATTGCTGGGTTCTTGATGTCTGCCTGTTCTCATGGCATTCTGGCCATTGCAATGCAATTATACAAAAAAGGTGCTTCTGTTCCTGCTGTTATTGCTTTTCTGCTCGCTTCTCCCTGGGCTAATCTTACTATAACTATCACTTTATTCGCTTTTTTTGGATTTAAGGCTTTTTGGATTGTTGTTGCAGCGATAATCATTGCAATAATCACTGGTTTTATCTATCAATTGCTTGACCAAAAAGGCTGGATTGAGAAGTCAAAGCCAGTAAAGGTCAGCAAGTCTTTTTCAATGTGGAAAGATATTAAGAAAAGATGGAAAAAATACCATTTTGATTTCAACAAGGATGTTGGCGGTGTTGCAAAAGGGGCATGGTCCTTAACTAAGATGGTCTTGTGGTGGATTTTGATTGGCATGTTGTTAGCGAGTTTTGGAAGGGCTTTTGTTCCTGTGAGTTTCTTTCACCAATATA
Source organism: Candidatus Woesearchaeota archaeon (assembly GCA_014729555.1). Taxonomy (GTDB): domain Archaea; phylum Nanobdellota; class Nanobdellia; order Woesearchaeales; family ARS49; genus WJJT01. The sequence goes on along the minus strand of WJJT01000050.1, from coordinate 7,178 downwards.
TGGGCGCGACTGCTATCGGATTATTTGTAACATTAGTTGCTGCAACAATAATAGAAGTCTGCTCAGAAGGAAGCTCTCCTTTGTCTTTTGAGATTTACAGGCAGACTGGTGCTTTTGGCAACTCTTTTGTATTCTTATTAGCAGGAGTAGCAACAGATTATACAGAGATAGGCTTGATCTGGAGCAATATTGGCAGAAAGGCAGCCATCTGGCTTCCTATCATAACTGTTCCACAGGTTCTGGTGGTTGGTTATCTTTTGAATCTCCTTCTTTGAGCTTCTTCACTGTCTTCTTGAATGCCTCTATCTGCTTGTCAGTTAAGCTGCCATACCTGAAATAGCTTACTTTGATATTTCTCAAAAAGCTGTTTTTCTTGTAGAACTCTTCAGGTATGTCCAATAATTTCTTTATCTTAGGGTCTTTTATCTCTCCCTGCATCTCTGGTTTTTGGCAGTCATAGCAGAGTGGAAATCTCTGTCCTCTTGAGACTGTTACATAGTTCTGCTTGCATTTGCTGCATTTCTGCTTGAATCTTATGCCCATGTTAGCATTCAACTACTTTTATTTTAAATTCCAGTTTTTTTCCAGCTAGTGGATGGTTCATGTCAAGTTTTACTTCTTTGTCATTCACTTCAAGTATTTTTGCTGGAAACTGTGACCCATTTGGCAGTGCAACACCAAGTATCTGACCTGGTTTAAGTTCCTGCTCTATTCCGATTTTATCTTTTGGGACTGTTTTGACTAATTGCGGATTAGGATCTCCGTATGCATCTTTTGGTTCAAGAGTTACTTCTTTTTCTTCTCCTTTTTCCATGCCTATTACTGCTTCGTCAAATCCTTTAATCAATTGTCCAGAGCCTACTTCAAATTCCAAAGGCTGTCCTTGTTTTGCAGAGCTGTCAAATACCTCTCCGCTTTCTAGTTTTCCTTCATATTCAACTTTTATTTTGTCTCCTTTCTTTATAGCCATATTATCAACTCCAGTACTGCATACCAAGCCGTTATTTTTAAGTGTTTGGGTTTTCTGCAGGTGTGTTGAACATCCAGTTACTAACCAAAATTCCAAAACTTTTTCAACACACCTGCTTTTCTGCAAAAAATTTATATACCCTCATGCCAAAATAGGTCTTAAATGAGGTGATATCGTGAAAAGGATACTTATCGTATTAGCTGTATTGTTTCTGGCAGCTGCCTGTACAACCATGCAGTATGAAAACCCTGGACAGGCAGTGTATCAGGAAACGCCTGGAGTCCAGCCTATAGTATTCATGTCTACAAACGCATGCCATAAAATGTGTATGCAAAAGGGATATGAGCAGGGTACTTGCAAGCCAAGAGATTCGTTTGCTCAGGCTGAAATTGAAATAGGTGAGTGTGTAGTTGATTATTCAGTTACCTGCAAGAATCCAGGGGACTGTAAGTGTTATTGCTGGAGAAAGCCTGGACACTCAGACCCTAGACTGCCTTATTAATTATTTTATTTTTTATTTCTAAATTCTCTACTCAGGCGTTAAAACCCTTGAATTCTGGCAAATTTAAGGTTTTCAGGCAAAATCTGCGAAAGGTTTATATATCATAACTGCAAAAATTAGCGTAAATGAGGTGATATAATGGCAAAAATGGGAACTTTAGACTGGATCGCCATGATTCTGGTTATTATTGGCGCTGTAAACTGGGGTCTGGTTGGACTTCTTCAGTTAGACCTGGTTGATAAAATCTTTGGAGGACTCCCAATCCTTGCTAAGGTTATTTACATCTTGGTTGGATTATCCGGTCTATACCTAATATACTTCGTAACAAAGAAAAAATAAGGTTATTATTTTTTTTATTTTTTTATTCTACCATTGCGTTAATATGCTGTTTCATTGAACTTACAAAAAGTTCTGGATTTGCCTTTAATTGCTCTTTTAGTTCTTCTTTTGTCCACCACTTGATTTCTGATACTTCGTCTTTTTCTATCCTTAATTCATTGATATCCTTGTCAGTTTTCAGTATAAACCATTGGCAGAAATAGTTATACCTGCCTTTTACTCTTGTTTTAGGCCCTTTTTGAAATTCAATGCCTGTTAGCCCTAGCTCTTCTTCTGCCTCTTTAATGATATTCTGCTCATAGCTCTCTCCTTTATCTACTGTTCCTGCCACTGCAGGCCCCCATCTGTTTGGGTCTTGTGTTTTTGTTGCAGCTCTTTTTGCCAGCAATAGCTCTCCTTTAGAATTTACAATCCATAGGGCAGAGACTCTGTAGATGTCTTCTTGATAATTTATTTTGTCTCTTTCCTTATACTCAACTAGGTTGTCGTTTTCATCAACTATTGGTAGTTTTCCCATTTCTCTTTATGCACTCTTTCCTGTTTGTACCTGTTTTCTTTGCTTTTTTTCTCAGCAGGGTATCCTATTGGCACAAATGCTACTGGCAGTATGTGTTCTGGCAGATTAAGTAGTTTTCTGTAGCCTTTTATTCTTTCTTGTCTTGGATACACGCCGGTCCATACTGCTCCCAGGCCTTGTCTGCCTCTACTTTTTTGTTTCTTGCTTTTATTTGCTTGATTTCTTTTTCAAGTTCTTTGATTCCCATATGGTTCAGGATATTGTTTTGCTATAAATGTCTTTCTGTTCAATAACGCTTATATATTAGATATGCCTAATTCTTCTAAAAAGATGGTGAAGCCAAAAGTTGTTGTCAGCAAATGTCTTGGTTTTGCTAAGTGCAGGTGGAATGGCACTACTATTCCTGATTCTTTCATAGATAAGCTGAAAAAGCATGTTAATTTCATCCCAGTGTGTCCAGAGGTTGAGATTGGCCTTAACACACCAAGGCCTCCGATAAGAATAGTTAACAACAGGTTAGTCCAGCCAAAGACTGGCAGGGATTTTACAGATAAGATGAACAGGTTCTCTGAAAAATTCCTTAATAACCTTAAGAATGTTGATGGTTTTATTCTGAAATACAAGTCTCCTTCCTGCGGCATGAAGAATGTCCTGATTTACCCAAACAAAGATACCAGAAAAGCTAAATCTCAAGGTCCTGGTTTTTTTGGTAAAAAAGTTCTTGAGAGATTCAAGGGCCTTTCTATAGAAGATGAAGGAAGGCTGAGAAATTTCAGGATTAGGGAGCATTTTCTCACAAGACTGTTCACTTTGGCAGATTTCAGAAAAGTTAAGAAGTCAAAGTCAATACAAAAACTTCTTGATTTTCACACAAGAAACAAATTCTTATTAATGGCCTACAATCAGAAAGAATTAAGGATTCTTGGCCAGATTCTTGCAAACCAAGCAAATAATTTCAGCATTACTGCAGATGAGTATGAAGAGCATTTGAGATTAGCATTAAGCAGGATGCCAAGATACACGTCTAACATCAATGTTTTGCTGCATGCATATAATCATTTCTCTAAAAAGCTTAATGCAAAGGAGAAAAAGTATTTTCATCACTTGATTGATGAATACAGGGATGCAAAAATTCCTTTAAGCGCGATTCTTGTGCTTTTGAAAGACTGGGTTATGCGGTTTGATGACAAATTCCTGGCTAAGCAGACTTTTTTCCAGCCATATCCAGAGGATTTGATTAGCATAACTGACTCTGGAAAGGGAAGAAATAAATAATTATTTTTTTGCTTTTTTGTCTGCAGCTTTCATCTGCTTTACTATTTTTTTGGCCCATGCCCATCCAGGGTCTCCGCCCCAAAGCATCCAGGCAATGTAGCCGTTTGTTGGATTATAGGGGTTTCCCCACCCAGGTCTTTTGTCTTTTTGGTGCCTGGTGAAGTAATTTTTCATTCTTTTGACTGTTTCTGGAGATATCTTAGATCCTTCTGCCAAATCTACTGCCCTGACAACACCAGAACCAATGCCTAGTTTTCCTGCTTCTCTTGAGCTAAGACCGCCTCTGCCGAATTTCTTCCTTAATTCTAAGCCGCGCTTGGCTGCTTTTTGCACAGATTTTGGCGGCTTGAAGTTGATGTGTGCATATCTTTTTTTCATTTTAAAAACCTCTTTTAAATATTCAAAATGTAAATATAATAATTCAGTATTGCTGCAAAGCTTACCCAGAGAAGGTATGGTATAAGCAGGTATGCTGCTCTCCTGTCTATCTTGTAGAAAGTGATTATTGTGCCTAGTATTGCTGCCCATAGGAATATTATTTCAACAAAAGCCCAGAGCGGCTGCTGTAATCCAAAGAATATCACAGACCACAGTGCATTAAGTCCAAGCTGTATTCCAAAAAATGTTGCTGCTGTTTTTGTCTTGATTCCTTTTTTCCACACAAGATACAATGAAAATCCCATCAAAAGAAAGAGAATGGACCATACAGGGCTGAATATCCAGCTTGGCGGTGAAAAACTTGGCCTTTGCAGTGTTGCATACCATGTTGATAATGTCTGTGCTGTGAATATTGAGCCTATTGCTGCTGCAAGAAATGGTATTATCAGGGATATTATTAGTTTGTATGCTTTTTTCATTTTTTCTTCTTTTTTGCTTTTTTCTTTGATTTCTTTTTCTTTGTTGTTGCTTTTCTTACCAGCTTTTTGATCTTGTCAGAATAAGATACATATTTCTTGCCTTTTTTGGTTCCTACATTTTTTGCCCTGCTTGTTGCTGCTTTTTCACCACGAGTCAGTTTTTTCCTGACTTTTTTAGGGAGATAGCGTGATTTTTTCTTTTTGCCTACATATCCCCAGTCTTCTTCTGTCCATTTGACAAGGCCAAGTTCTTTTGTTTTCTTTCCTTCGTATTTTCCGCCCATTTTCTTGTATAGCTTGACAGCTAATTGGCAGGCTCTTGCAGAGTGTCTTTTTCCCTGTCCGCATCCTGTTTTTTTCTTGGCTTTTTCCCAGAGTTTTGGGTTTTTTCTTTCGGTGGTTTTTTTGCTCATTTTCTCATCTTTTTTAGTATTTTGATTGCTTTTAGTGCGCTTTTTTCCTTGTCTTTTATCTCAAGCATTATGTCAAAGTTTAGTTTCTTTGTGCCAGTTATAAATTTTTTGAATTTTTGAATGGAAATATGTTCTGAATGCGTTCCTTTTCTTGCGCCTTTTTTCTGGCTGCTGTAGTCAACCAGTAGTATTCCGTCTTTTTTTTTCCAGGTATTCTTTGCTTTAACCAATCCTTGCTTTACTGTCTCGCCGTTGTTATAGCATTCGTGGTGAAACGTATCAAATAATACCGGGACTTTTGTTTGTTTGTGCACCTCTAAACAATCTTTAAGGCTGTACATATAGTGGTCATTTTCAATGACTAATCTTTTCTTTATGATTGCAGGCAGTTTTTTGTATCTCTCAATAAATCTCTGGAGTGATTTTTCCTTTTCTCCATACACCCCGCCTATGTGCAGCTGAACTTTTGCTGTTGAATCTAAGCCCATTGCATCAAGCACTTTGCAGTGATATTCTGTTTCCTTGATGCTGTTTTGCAGTATTCTTTCATCTCTGGTATTCAGCACAACAAACTGGTCAGGATGCATTGATATTCTCATCTTATTTTTCTTGATGTAATTGCCTATTTTTGCGAAGTCTTTCCTGAAATGTTTTACCCAATCTATCTTACAGACAGGATGTGATGCAAAAGGCACTAAAGGAGAGCCTATCCTGAAAAAATAAAATCCTTTTTCTGCATTCCATTCCAGTATTTCCTGCAGGCAGTCAAGATTGTTCTGCACAGTTGAAAGAAATCTTTCTCTGGAATACGATTTTAATCTAAAAGTAGAATTAGCAGTGCATCCGATGCTCCTGTTTATGCAGGGATAGCCAAGCCTCATTTTTTTATCTTTGACAAGTCCTGATTAATTATTACTGGCTGCATTCCGACTATTTCGTCTTTTAGTATATTATCTGGTATTGGATTTATAAGGAATATTTTTTTGCCTAGTTCAAATGCCTTGAATATCTCAAGAAATGTTGCTCCGCCTATGTAGTTTGACTGTCCGTGCTTTTCAAAATTGCATATCAGTAGTGCGTCATTTGCTTTTATTTTTTGTTCTTGTAATTTCAGCATTGCTGATTTGAATTCTGCGTGTTTCTCTGTACTTTCCTGTTTTAGTCTTTCTTCATGCATGGGGTCTTCATAACTGTTAGGCAGTGTGATAGAATGTCCTTGTTTCTCTAATTCTTCTTTTATTGGTGCAATTAAGTGATAGCAGTGCTTGCTTGCGCATATGAAGATTTTCATTTTTTAGCCACCAAAACTGAACACTACTACTCCGCGGTCTTCCATCAGCCCGCCCAAGACTATATTATCTCCTTTTTGCAATGGAAACTCTCCAGAAATCAACTGAATTATGAATTTATTTTCGCTAAAACGGTATAAATAAGTTCCTGCTGTTGAATTATGGTCTTTTACATACCAACCTTTATCTCTTTTTATCAAGGAGCAGTGTTTTCTTGAAACCCTTTCTCCTGTAACCCGGATATCAGCATTAGAGCTTCTTTCGATTGTTATTAAATCTTTTTCAATGATGATAGATTGTATTCCACCAGGCTCGGCTGCAGCATTTATTTGGATGTCCTCTTTTTTTTCTGCTGGTATGTTTTCTCCTTTTAGCTTGAACAGTGATAGAGCCATAAAATACAAAAAGCAGGTTGACTATTTATATTTTTCTATCAGAACAAGCTCAGAAAGCTAGGCCACCATTTCTTTTTTGTTTTTGTATCTTTCTCAAATGCTTTCAGGGCTTCTTTTTGTTTCTTGGTTAGTTTTTTTGGAACATCAATATATACTTCTACATTCAGGCTGCCTGTTCCATAGCCGTGCAGATCTGGCATGCCTTTGTCTTTTATCCTGAATATCACTCCGCTTTGTGTTCCTGCTGGTATTTTTATTTTTGTCTTGCCGTCTAATGTTGGGACTTCTAACTCTCCGCCTAAACAGGCTGTTGTGAATGACAGTGGTGCTTTTATGTATAATTCTCTTCCTTGTCTCTCAAACACTTTATGCGGCTTTACATGAATTCGTAAGAATAAATCTCCTGTTGCAGAGCCCTGGAATCCAGCCTCTCCCTCTCCCTGCATTCTTAGTTGTGTTCCTTCTGCAACTCCTGCCGGCACTTTTACCTCTATTTCTACTTCTTTTTCATGTCTTCCCTGTCCCTGGCACTCTGGGCAGGGGTCTTCTATGTATTCTCCTCTTCCCTGGCACTGCCTGCAGGTTGTTTGTGTCTGGAATATGCCGAATGGTGTTCTTCTT
>WJJT01000049.1 GCA_014729555.1 Candidatus Woesearchaeota archaeon | reverse complement strand
GAGATAGAGAACCTAAGCGGAGGAGAGAAGACTGCATGCGCGCTTGCTTACAGATTAGCTTTGAACAAAGTCATCAATGACCTGATAACCTCAGTGCATACAAAGCAATTACTGATACTTGACGAGCCAACAGACGGGTTCAGCACAGAACAGCTAGACAAGATAAGGGATGTTCTGGAAGAGCTCAATGCCAAACAAATTATTATTGTAAGCCATGAACCAAAAATAGAGACCTTTGTGGACCACGTCATACAGGTCCAGAAACAGGAGCATACCAGCACCGCAAACTATAAATACTAGTTTATAAACTAAATCTTTAAAGGGTGAGGTTTTGAGGAAAAAAGCGGTATTATTGATAGCATTTGTTGTCTTGCTTAGTTCTATAGCCTTTGCAGAAGACAGCTTCCTGGCAAAAATAGAGCCGCAGGAAGTGGTGATAAAACAGGAAGAGACAGCTGAATTCAACCTCACAATAACCCACACAGCAGACAAAATAAAAACATTTGAAATCTACTCAACAAACGTGATATGGGATGTCCACGTGCAGGACGCGCTGAGAGTCGAGCCGTCTGAACTTTTCAAAACAAAGCTCTTTGTGCGGCCCCTGAACGTAAACCCAGGCTCATACTGGGTGCCGCTGACAGTAAAGCAGGCAGGAACAGACAAGAAATCAGAAAAAAACGTGCTGTTAGAGATAGAATCACTCATTCCTCCAGAACAATCCTACCTTCCGGCAGTCAGAGGAGAGGTCTACATGGAAGACAGGATAGACCCAAGAGAGGAAGCAAAAGTAAGAGTGAAGCTTGAAAACCAAAACAGAAGAGACCTGAAAAACGTAAACATCAAATTAAGAAGCAGCACCATCAACAAAGACTACACAGCAACACTAGAGCCGTTAGAAAAAAAAGAACTGAAATTCTTTGTAAAACTCCCTCCACTGACACCGCCGCAGGATGACCTGCTGAAGGTATCAATAATAGTGCCTGAAAAAGACCAGGCATACAGGTTTGACCTGGACCCTGCAGAATTTGAGATAGATGATTATTTTGACTTTAAAGAAGAACTAAAAACAGAAGATGGATTTTTGAAAACAACATACCTTGTCACTCTGAAAAACAACGGAAACGAGCCATACCACGATATCCACACAGTAAAAAGCTCATTCTTTAAAAACATATTCGTGACAACAGTTCCGCGCGCACAAAAACAAAAAGGACAACTAGTCTGGGATGTTGACTTAAAACCAGGAGAAAGCGAACTAATAATGTACACATTCAATTATCAGCCACTACTGATAATCGTAATCGCACTAATTGTGATAGCACTTGCCTACATAATCTTCAGAAGCCCTGTAATCCTGAAGAAAACAGCAACAGTAATCGCGACGAAAGAAGGGGGAATATCAGAACTAAAAGTAATAATAGAAATAGTCAACAGAAGCAGAAAACCAATAAAAGACATAAAAATAATAGATACAGTCCCGAGAATAGCGCAACTAACAAAGGATTATGACATAGGAACACTCAAGCCAGACAAGGTAGTAAAACACGAGAAAAAAGGCACCTTGGTAAAGTGGAGCATAGACGCAATAGACCAAGGAGAGGAAAGAGTGATAAGCTACAAGGTCAAGTCAAAATTAAGCATCTTAGGGGGAGTAACACTGCCGTCCTCAGCAGCAAAATTCACTGTAGGCAAAAGACACAGAACAGCCAATTCCAACAGCCCTGTGATAGGGTTTATAGGGGCTTAAAACCGCTTTTTCTTGAAATGCAGGAAATAACCAACAAGATTAATCACAGGGTGCAGCAAGCCAAAAATCACAAATGCAGCAAGAACCAGACTCCAGGAAATATCCACGTAAAAATAAACACAGGCAACTGCCCCAAGGATCCAGTCAATCTGGTCAAAAGGCACCCAATTCTTTCCAGGCGCTATACTAAGCCTTCTCTTGAAAAAGCTCTCAACCAAATCCCCTAAAAGAGCACCAAAACCCATTAAAAAACCAAGCAAAAGCACATTGACTGCAGAATAATCAACAAAAGCAAGATACTCTGTTCTTGCATAAAGCGTCTTCTGGATATAGACTATGATTATTGCCAGGATTATGCTGGCTGCAAAACCACGAAACGTCTTGTTCCTGCCAAACAAAGGCTTATTCCTCAGCTTAACATTAAAATCAACAGGATAATCAAGAAAAGGAACCCACTTAAACAAGACAGGGGCCATATTGGCAATCCCTGCAGGAAGGAAAAACCAAAATACCTGTAGTATCAGCTGAATCATGTTTGATTCCAGTAATTATTCCTCTTTTTAAATACTTTTCCGCACCTTTTTATACCAGCTGCAATAAATCAAAAATAAATTGAACCTTGCAAATGTATTCACAATACTCAGAGCAGTACTGGCAATACTTGTGCCGTTCTATCTAATACAGCAGGGGCTGTGGCCAAGAATAATTGCGCTGATATTGTTTACAGCAGCAATGGTATCAGACCACCTTGACGGCAGAATCGCAAGAAAATACAATGAAATAACAGCACTTGGAAAAATAATAGACCCAATAGCAGACAAGATGCTTACATTAGGGCTGTTTTCCACTTTCTCATATCTTGGCTTGTTCTCCTGGTGGTTTGTGATAATCATTGCCATAAGAGAAATAACAGTAACAGCAGCAAGAATGTACTTTTTGGCTAAAAAAACAGCAATCCCAGCTGCAAGAAGCGGAAAAATAAAAACAATACTGCAGTTTGCAAGCCTTGGAGCAGCATTCCTGCACCTTATTGCAATAGACCATATCCCTGCAATAGCGCAATACACATATTTCTTCATGCACAGCCTGTTAATAATTGCAGTAATCCTGACAATCTACTCAGGGCTTGTATTCTTCAGGAACCTAATGAAAGCATAAGAAGTAGGCTTAAGCTCTATGGACTCTTCTGTTGTTTCTACAGGCAGCAAATCCGGCAGTGTGCCGTCTTCACTGATTCTTAATAACTTACCATTAAGGAAAACATTCCTGCCAAACAAGTCATCAGAAGAAAGCATAAAAACCTCCTTAGGAAGAGTGTTTCCAAGATCAATCTTTTTGCTGTACTCCTTATCCAGATTAAGCAAAAGCAAAACAATGCTTTTTTCATCTCTTGCTGAATGGGCATAACAGCGTATATCTTCTTTGCTTTCAGCATCATACACTTTTGTGCCCATAAGCATCTTCCAGAGAACAGAATTCCAGTAATCAGGATTAGGATCAAGAGATTCATCATCAATCAAGCCATAATGCGCGCCTGAAAGAGTCTGCCTTACAACAACCTCCTGCCCTTTTTTGGCCAGCAAGCCAAGCTGGTCAAGCCACCAAAAGCCAGAAACAAAAGTATCTGACAAACCAGGCTCACCCCCTGCCTGGGCATGGCCAGTCTCTGCAAGCCAAAGCGCACTTGATGGAGAATACTTTTCTTTCCAAGACTCAACTTTAGCAGCCCACCTGCTGACTGCATCAAGCTTCTTAGGATCAAGCAAAAGAAAAGGCTTTGCACGCCTTGTTGCAAAAGGAATCCTAGAACTCTGCTGAGGATAGTGATGCCAGGCCACAATATCCACCTTTGAAGTGTTGTTTTTCAAAAACTGCCGCATTACAGGAAAAAACTCCCCAAGATACGGCCAAAAAGAACTAGAGCCTGCAGCCAATCTAGAGCCAGGGTATAATTCATCGATTAATTCTCTCACTTTAATTACATCCCTTGCATACTGCCTTCCTGAAACAAACCAGTTCAAGCCCTTGATGATATAACCATTAGGCTCATTGCCAAAACCAAAAACAGGAATCTCATATCCTTTTTCTTTGCTGTATTCCAGAAATTCTCTTGCATTATCCCCTGTCCACTGCTTGTTTTTCCTAGGGCCTTTTCCAGCATTAATTGAGAAGAACAAATCCAGGCCGCACTCTTTAGCAAAATCATTAATACTGCCCCACATATCCATTGTCAAGACAGAACCATAGTCTTTTCCAGGATTTTTTGAATCAACAGCATAAAAAACATCATCAGACTTTGTGCCGCCAATCTTAAGAAAAGCAGGAGCCAGATTCTTAGCCATGTTTCTCAACCTTTTCCTGCTGAAATCAAACGGCTCTGTATGATTCGCCCCTGTCAAAGACCAGATTCTCCTTGTATCAGGATGCCACCAGTCTCTTCCAACCACCTGCGCCATGTCAACAGTAAAACTAAGAAACTTATCACTTATTAATGCAACAGGCTCTCTGCTTATTGATACCATATTTCTGAGTTATCATTTTCATTTTAAAAAGCTTTATATAAAAACAAACAAAAATATCTTGTATGGCCAAATACGGTTTGCTGGTAAACCCTGCAGCAGGCAGAAAAAGCACTGCAGAAAAGAAAAAAATAACGTCTCATGCAGCAAAAATACTGGGAAACTGTACAACAGCAGGGCTTGAAACAAAATCAGCAAAAGAATTCAGGGCATGCGCAGCAAAACTTGCCAAAAAAGTCGATGTCCTGATAGTTGCAGGAGGAGACGGAAGCTTTTACGAAGCAGTAAACTCTATTGATTCTGACGTTGCTCTTGCATACCTTCCGCTGGGAACAGGCAATGCACTAAAATACGCCTTAGGATTACACGGCTCTGAATTGAATATTATTAAACAGATAAAGAATGGTAAAGAACACAGGCATGACCTGATATCATACAAAAACAGAAAAGCAGTATTTGCAAGCATAGGGCTTGATGGAGAGATACTTCAAAAGAAGAGCTACGGGTTATGCTCATATGCTCTGCGGCTCTTTGAGCACTTTGTAAGAGGATTCAGCAGGACCTCTGCAGAAATATGCATAGATGACGAGAAGATAACAATGCAGGACACGATATCCTTGATTGTTACTAAAATCCCATATTATGGATTTGGGCTTAAAGTAGTCCCAAAAGCCTCTTTAAATGACGGAAAACTGCATTTCTTGGCAGTAAACGACAACTTCAGCTTCTGGTGCGGACTGACAGCAAGCCTTTTCTGGAAAAACACACTAGGCAAGTATTGCTCTGGAAAAAACATTCACATCAAAACAAAAAACCCCTGCCATGCACACCTAAACGGCATACCGCTGCAGGAAAAATCAACAGAATTCAGGTTCACAATAAAAGAGAACGCGATAAGGATGGTTTATTAAGCCTGCTCGAAAACTTTATAAAGCGCACATAGTTTATTCTCTAATACCCTGCTTAGCTCACTGGCTAGCCTTTAAGAAAGGCCAGGATCCAAACAGGTGAGACGCAAGGTCTCACAGGCGAGCAAGCTTTAAAAACTTAAAGCTCGCAATCAATTGAATATCAAGATTATTAAACCCCGCTTAGCTCAACGCTAACGCGCTAACCTTTACAAAAGGTTAGAAGCCAAAGTCGCGCAGCACAAGGCTGCACTTGCGAGCAAGCTTTAAAAACTTAAAGCTCGCAATCAATTGAATATCAAGATTATTAAACCCCGCTTAGCTCAACGGTAGAGCGTTCGGCTGTAGATAAACTCGCTGTTTTGACGTTGCTGTAAAGCTTGGATGATAAACAGACAGCTGAGACCGAAAGGTTCCCAGAGGCATTTAACACAAGGTAAAAGCCGGGAAATTCAAATCTGGGAGCGGGGATACTTTTTTCTACATGTTTAAACAGTATAAACTGCAGTTTTAAGTTATTATTACTATTCTTTCTCTGTATGGCACTAGAGAGAATACTTGTGGGTGATGACCAGATAGAATTTGCTAGACAGAACTTTCCAGTTATCCCTAATGCTGAAATAGAATTTGTAAGCACACCTGAAGAAGTAATTGAAAAAGGAAAAACAAGACAGTACAGCATGATAGTCACAGACCTAAATTACACAGAGAATGGCCAAGAGGGGCTTACTGTGCTTAGAAAACTAAAAGGAAGCGATGCAAGATTAGTCCTCTGGACAGGAAATGCATATGACCCAGGAATACGAATAATGGGAGAGAGTCTTGGAGCAGAAGTCCTGGATAAAGATGAAATAGGAGCATTAGTCGGACAGGCAGTGAGCAAAGCACCCCTGAAAAAAGAAGGAAAAGTTCTGGTATATGTAGCAGAAAAAAGACTGGTTGGAGTAATGCGGCAGTCAGTATGCACTGTTATGGGAGATGAAAAAGTAACAGTGAGCTCTGACTTAAGGGAAGAGCTTGAAACAGGAGATTACGGGCTTGTGATAGATACCAGCACAATGCACGGCCAAAAAAGAGGCCATGGAACAGTAGCGCATGACATGAAATACATCAAACTATCAGAAGTGCCAAGAGTCGCGACAGTACACAACCTAGGAAGCGTAGTTGTAGATATAGTCAAGATAGCAGGGTCTTATCTGCAGTCTATGTCAAAAGATTAAAATAAAACAAGTACCATACTGAACCTGGACACTAAAAAAATGGTGTTATACAGGGTAGAAAAGCTAAAAGAACAGTAATTCGCAGTTTTGCCTCCAAAAGAGCGCAAAGTTTAAAAACCATCCAATTCTTCCACGACAGTATGCCCCAGTAGTGTAGTGGTCTATCATGGAGCCCTGTCGAGTAACCTTTAGAAAAGGTTAATCAAAACAGCCAGGCATAAAGCCTGCGCAGAAAGGCTCCGACCTGGGTTCGACTCCCAGCTGGGGCGTTGATTTTTTTTTAAAAATAAATACTGTTCTGATTGGGCTATAGTGCCATAAACTAAAACTTTTTAATTAAAAGCAAGCTTTAATCTCAACTGATTAAAAAGATTTTAACCAAGCAAATAATTAATCTTAAGAGCTAATAGTCCGCATGGAGGTGCTCTATGCGCATTTTCTTTTTCAATTTTTTCGCATCTTTCACCAAAAAGAGGGCACTGGACATGCTCTCTGCCATTACTTGTATTAGCATATTCTTCAAAAGAAATATACGGCTGTTTAACTCTGTCGCAAGGAAATGGACAGTCGTAAAACTCGCCGACAAAACCCATATTAACCATTGCTTTCTGCTCATCAGGAGTCACATAAAACTCTAAAATACTTAAATCTGCGTCTGTCTGAAGTTTGATTTTATCACTCAATTTCCTTATTTCCTCTGGATCAACAGGATTTTTCATATTCAAACTTAGATAATTGTTATTTATAAAGATTGAGGAAATTAGCCTATGAAGCAAGGTCAAGAGTAATTAGCCATCCAATAATCAAAACATATTTATATATCTTTTCTTGTATATAGCAAATGAAAAAAGCAGTCATTATCTTAGCATTACTCCTGGTCTGCGCGTGCGTGAAAATGAACAATCCAAATCCGAATGAAACAATAAAATTACCCAAGCCGGTCTTGAAAAGCGATGTATCTGTAGAAGAGGCACTGAAAAACAGGCGGTCTGTCAGGGAATACAAAAACAAACCCCTTTCCCTAAAAGACATCTCCCAAATCCTGTGGGCCTGCCAGGGAATCACAGGAGACGGAAAAAGAACAGCGCCTTCTGCAGGCGCCTTATATGCTTTAGAGATTTATATTGCTGCAGGTGAAGCCAATGAGCTTGACAAAGGAGTGTATCACTATCTTCCTGAAAGCCATTCGCTTGAAAAAATCAAAGACAGAGACATAAGAAAAGAATTAGGCACAGCTGCATACGGCCAGGAATGGGTTTCACAAGCACCAGCCTCACTGGTCATAACAGGAATCTACAAAAGAATAACACAAAAATACCGTGCAAGAGGCAAGCAATACACACATTTAGAAGCAGGGCATGCAGCACAAAACGTCTATCTGCAGGCCTATTCACTTAACATAGGAACAGTATTTGTCGGAGCCTTCACTGATTCAAGGGTCCAGCAAATTCTTGGAGTGCCAAAAGATCATGTTCCTTTTGCAATCATGCCGTTAGGATATAAATGATCTGCCAAGAAAATCTGCCAGAGGCATTATCTTAAAATGGACTGGAAATACTACAGGTCACATCTTCAAAAGCCTGTGCGAGGAAAAAAGAAAGGTGAACTGACTTTCCTATTTCATAAAGCAGATGTTTTTAAGAATCTAATAAATGATCTTTCTAAACCTTTTCTAAAAGTCCAGTTTGACAAGGTTGCCTGCATAGACGCAATGGGTTTTATCTTAGGAGCAGCAATCGCATCTAAACTCAATAAAGGACTGCTGCCTATCAGAAAAAGCGGAAGCCTGGCACTCAGGAAAAAAGACCTTGCCCAAATCACACTCGTAGACTATTCTGGCAAAAGAAAAACACTGGAATTGAACAAAACCGCAGTATCTAAAGGAGAAAAATTTATCCTGGTAGATGACTGGATAGAAACAGGATCCCAGATCAAAGCAGCAATAAAACTGATAGAAAAAGCAGGCGGAAAAGTGGTGGGAATCTCTTGCGTGGGCATAGACCTAAAATATGATGTTAAACAATTACAAAAGTACAAAATAGTCTCTGTAAGACAAACTGCGAAGGATGATTGGTTTTGATTAATTTTCAGCAGATACTAAACCTTTACACCTGTATAAGTGCTCTTCAATCTGCCCATATAAGGGTGCATTGTTCTTACCTTGAATCTTTTCAGATCTTTTAATTCGCCCAGATGTGACAAAATCAATTTTTTGGGAATGATATTATATTTCCACATCCTGCTGCCGATCTCGCCAAAAACATTCTTATTCACGCAGGATATGACAAACTGGCCGCTTGGCTTCAAAACCCTAAGCATCTCTTCAAGTACTCTTGCAGGCTGCGGAACACACTCAAGCAGACCAGCTGCCATTACAATATCAAACTGGCCATCCCTGAACTCAACAGAACTGCCTTTTCTGAACTCTCTGGCAGTGCTTAAATCCTCTGCATCGCCCTTGTAAAGCCTAAGATACTGAAGAACATCATCCCTTTCTGCCTTTTTTTCAGATAATTTAAGCATGTCTTCAGAAATATCAACAGCATGAACAACAGGCCTGACATTCCTTTTATGAACATACTCATTCAACAGGTTCACTGCAAGCCTGCCGCCGCCGCAGCCTAAATCCAGCACTTTTGTATTGTCCTTGATATCCAAATCCGCCTGCCTTAAGAACTGCTTGTAATAATTGTTATGAAGCGCAAACAAGCTGGCTGTCTCATACACAGCAGATGCTGTCTTTCCATAAAAAAAATCAGAGCCCATACCAAAGAAAACAAAGAACTGTTATTTAAATTTTTTGCACTAAAATTTTATCAGCAACAGCATAATCTTCCTTGACAATATCTTTTGCGTCCGGCGTCAGTTTATTCCAGCTTCTTTCGAGCTTTGCCCTCACCCACTCTTTTCCTTCCTCAATGCCAAAAGCATATTTTGTATATGCCAGGAAAAGAAGTTCAGGCACTGCGTTAAAATGAGCCATTGCATCACCATTTGCAACACAGTCTGCCTCAAGAGTCTCTCTTGGAATCTTCTGGCTGCCCCTGTGCGCATAGATGCAGTGCTTAACTTTATCAATCCTTGCTTTAGGATAATTTAATCCTGACAATATCTTTTCTGCCTCTTCTGCACCATGGATGTGATGTTCAGGAGTAAGCTTAGCATCCTTGATGCTTGCATAATCATGCAGGTATGCTGCAATCTCAACTGTCTCTACATCAGCACCTAATTTCTCAGCCAGAGCCTTTGAATATTTAACTACAGAAACAGTATGCGGCCAACCGCCTATAAACTCATTTGTTTCAGCATTACAAGTCTCTTCAACCAAATCCCTGATCTTATCAACCAGCCCAGTCATGTTTTATTAGAAGAAAGCAGTGTTTTTTAAAACTTTTGCTTAACTTTAACAGCCACCTTTAACAATATAACCCTGTTCTTTAAAACCTTTTATAGTATCCTGAAACAATTCCTGAGTATCTGGCATTTATGTCTCCCTCCCAACTTTTTATCCTGTTTGGATATCTATTTATTTAAACTTTCACCCAGAAACCTTTAAATACCGGTTATCATTATTTTTACATATCGGTTGGAGGGATAACATCCTTGAACAAATAGTCTGGTCTAAAAAAGGCTTTAAAACAAAAAAGATGATAAACTAGTCGAGGTAAAACCAGTAGGGCGGCC
This sequence comes from Candidatus Woesearchaeota archaeon, assembly GCA_014729555.1. Taxonomy (GTDB): domain Archaea; phylum Nanobdellota; class Nanobdellia; order Woesearchaeales; family ARS49; genus WJJT01. Next base: position 1,941 of record WJJT01000049.1, on the reverse strand, counting down.
AATGTGAGTCGTGTTTGATGATGAAAAATTATTCTCTTTGGATTGGGACAAAAGAATTCCTGAAATGGAAAAAGAGATAAGCAGATACGCAGAAATACGGGGTTATGAATTTGATGCTTACTGCAGGGATTCAGGCACAAGCACCCCCACAGTAAACGACGGCAAAGACTGCAGGATATTCCATTTCAGCGCCCAATTATACAAGATAATAGAAAGAAAAGATACTAAATAACATTCTATATATTTCTGAACCACAAAGCTTATAATAAAACAGTTTTCCCCAAAGAATATCAATCGCGGAGAGTGAGGACATGAGAACAATATGCATAATGAACCATAAAGGAGGAGTAGGAAAAACCACAACAGCAATAAACCTGGCAGCAGGACTGTCAAGACAAGACAAGAAAGTGCTGTTAATAGACCTTGACCCGCAGGGCAACATAGACTTATCATTAAAAGTCAATGCAGAACACGACCTGTATGACGCAATGACAGGAAAAATAATGCTAAACAGCTGCATAGTAAACCTTGCAAAAAACCTTGACATAATATCCTCAAAAGAAACACTTGCAAAGGCAGAATACTATCTTTACAGGCAGGAGGAATCAAAATTGGTTCTAAAACAGCTATTAAGCCAGCTTCACGGCTATGACTATATCCTGATAGACTGCCCGCCGTCACTAGGCATACTAAACCAGAATGCCCTTGCATTCTGCAAGGAAGTATTCGTCCCAACATCAACAGACTTCCTGGGCTTTGATGCACTGAAAAAAATGAAAGAGATAGTGTCAGAAATAAATGACGCCTATGGAAACAATGCACAAATAACAAAAATCATACCAACCATGTTTGACAAAAGAAACAAGATATGCAAGCAGACACTGAAAGAGATACAAGAATCCTTTGGAAACAAGACAAGCCAGCCGATACGAATGAACTCAAAGGTAAAAGAAGCACCAAAACACGGCAAAAGCATATTCAAATACGCAAAATCAAGCCCAGGAGCAAAAGACTATGGTCAGCTGGTTTACGAAGTTGTTGCAATGGAATCCTAACTTTTTGTTATTCTTCTTATTTCTTCAAGCTCTATCTTTAATCCAAAATAATCCCTATGCAAAACCTCAACACCTAATTCTCCGCACTTGTCCCTAACTACTTTTGGAGCGCCTGTGTAAACAATGATTTTCATGTTGGGGTTATTTTTTTTAACTGCTTTAAGACAGTCCAAGCTTCTAGAATAATTCAAGTAATCATTCTTTCCTCTTGCCCAAGGCATCTGCAATTCATTTGGAGGGCAGTTTGTTATCAAGACATCCATCCTGTCTAAAGGATCGTTTCTTATCAGCTTGTCTCCAGCTTTCCAAAAACCAGGCTCACAATAGACGCGACAGTCTTTCAGCAAAAAACAAGCTGAGCATCACAAAAAACGAGCTTGACTTCATGAAAAGAACACACGCTTTTTACGTTCTTTTATACTGCGATTCCCTAACTGCCCAGTTATGCATAAGCCTTATAAATCAATTCTTTTTTTCTCTTGTTTAAAGGGCCCATGGTCTAGTGGCATGACATCTCGTTGACGTCGAGGGGATCCCCGGTTCGAATCCGGGTGGGCCCATCACAACATTTATAAATACCAGCTCTATATATTAATAAAAAAATGGGTGTAAAACAAAGCAACACATTCAAGTATTTTTTCTTAGGGGTGTTTATATTACTGATGTTCCTGAGCTTCCTGGTAATCCAGCCTTTTATCAACTCAATACTTGCCAGCATAGTGATAGCATACGTTTTCTACCCTATATTCAGGCTGCTGAACAATAAAATAAAGAACAAGTCACTCTGCGCACTGATCGTGTCAGTATTCATAATACTGCTGATAACAATACCATTCTCATTCCTGCTGCAGTCATCTGCAACAGAAGCACAATACCTGTATGTGCG
>WJJT01000006.1 GCA_014729555.1 Candidatus Woesearchaeota archaeon | reverse complement strand
TCTCCCAGCTGGTGTCTGGAGTTCTCCTGATTTCCACTTTTTGCTTGTATGCACCGTCTGTCTTGAACTGGTAACGCTGGTCAAAATCTCCTGTCTGCGGTTCAAGCTCTTTAACAACCTTGTTCTCAGAATTCAGAACCTTGTGGCCTAAATACTTAATGCCCTGCTCCTGCTCTCCAGCAATATCAGGCATGACCTGCATTATGCTCAATTCAAACTCAAGGTCTTCATCCATTACAAAAACTTCTCTATTATCTTTTGTATACTTATACAAAGGATCAACTGCCTCAAGCTTTATTCCACTAGGGGATTCCCCAAACTGGCACCTGTAACTCAAGCTAAGCAAGTCAAATTTGCAGAATACAGGGGGTGAGGAGCCAATCCTGTTAATTGCAGCCTCTGAAGTATCAGACCTTTTCTCTTTTGTTCCAGGATCCTGCCAGTCATACTCAAATACGATAGTATCATACCTGTACTTGCCTGCCTGAACAGGGTAAGAACAGTCATAACTGGCAAGCTCATTCTTGCTGAGCCTGCTCTTCCATGCAGGCTTACAAGTAGGATTAATAGAGATAACCTTTTCATCACCAAGCTTGTTGCAGTCACACTCACCACCAACAAAACCATCTGTCTCACTGCAGTCAAAACCAGTGCTGCACTTCAGCTTAACACGGGTATTAATATCAGCACCAGCTGAAATCATCAAGCCAAAATGATACTCCCATGTAGTCAAGCCCCTTGGATTTGTGACAGGATTCCAGGCAATAAACCTTGCCTGTGCAGGAGCAGGACCCAAAACCATTGTCTCAACAGGAACAGACTCAACACTCTGCTGAACCATAGCGCTGACATCAAGATTCCACTCAAGACCAAAAGCAAGATAACACAAGCCGTGCACAATCTCTTTTTCATTAAACATTGCATTAAACATTGCTGTCTCACCATACCTTCCCTCAACATTATTTGAAATGTCAGTTCCAGCACCAGTAACTATGCCAAGAACATCACCTACACCAACATCAGCACCAATCCTTGTTCCAGTAGGCTTGCTCCACTTATTGGCAAAACAGGTGATAATCTCCCACAACAAGTCACAAACATAATTGCTCAGCATTGACCTGCACATGCCTTCCTCACCGTCACCAGTAAGGATGATTGTATCAATACAGTTCTTGATAGCCTGAGCAATCTGCCTCCACTGCTCTAAGAAAGCAGTGAGAGAGCTCAGGCAGATACACCTCATGCTGTTTATTATGCTTGAATCAGGACGGATGATGTATTCCTCCTCAACAGTGCTTATGTGCGCCTTGACTTTTTCAAAAACCGCAGGAGCCCTTTTAGAGCAGGGTTTTGTTCCAGTAAACTTAGAATCACCCAAAGACCTGCACAATGCTTTACTAAACGCCTTTTTATCAGCAGCCTCTTTATCAGTACCAAGATTCCTGAAATACTTTGTAAGCTCATCCTCTTTAACTGCACTCAATGTGCTTGAGAAACTATACAAGTCATACTTCTTTTTCTTTTCTTCCACAGCACTCTCAATAACAAAAGTCTTTGCAAGATAACCCCTGTAAACCCGGTACTTGAACTGATCACCTGCCCTTGTTGAATCTGGAAACACAAAAACCTGCATCATGTTCTCTTCTGCCTCCTGAATCTTAGGATTAAAATTCAGGTGAGTACTCACAACATCAGGCGTAGGATTACCCTCAGCAGTGCAGAAGCCAGACAATGAATTAAATATGCCCAGCAAGCCAGTGCCGCCAATATCATCACCACGGCCGACTTTTTCAGCAGCAAGCTTTGTGCTGTGCTTTAATTCATCATAAGTATCAATATCAAGCTCCTTTGTCGAGGAGCCAAGGAAATTGCCAACACCACAAGCACTATTCCACTCCCACATATACTCAATACCACAGCACAAAGGACAGGCAGGATGCATTGAAGGATCTGTACACTTATCTTGTAAATCCTTATAATCGCCCTTGTAAATCTCATAAATATCTTTTATGCCGATTTTGCCACCAGCACTGTTAAGAGGGGCTTTATCTATTTCAATGCCGCAAATAGTATTGCTTGAAGAAGTATCTTTTGTTTCTTTGCCGCCACCATCAGGAGCAGGCTTATCATTACCTGCAACAGCAGAACCAGTTGCAAAAGCACCAACTACATCAATTACTGCACCTGCCGCAGGAGTTACTTTTTTTTCTTCAGGCTTTTCATCTTCTGTCTTTGCTGTTTCAGCAGGCTTGGCAGGCTCTGGCTCTGCCTCTGTCTTTGAAACAGTATAACTCGTGCTAATCAAATCCTTAAAGCCGCAGCTGTTTCCAGAATAAACATCGCCCTTGACACCCCATTCTTTCTTAATCCAGTTTATTCTTTTTTTGTCTAACTTTGGATTATCAGTCTTAAGAGCATTAATATTTGTTGTAATCTTCTTTGCAGAGCCTCTATTGTCAAGAATATACTTCTGGACTGTTGGAGCACTTGGACAGGCAATCCTGTCACAGATAGGCTGGTAAAAGTCCTGCAAAACATCACGATAATACTTTATTGTATCCTGACAAGAGGCACAGCTCCTGTAACTGTCAGTTCTCTTGAGGCCTTCTGCATCACCCTTATATTTTTCTGTTAGCTGCTCATCAGGACCGCCATAAGCCATTTCACAAAGACCTGCCTGTGCAATCTCTGTATCAAACTTTTCAGCAGTACTAAGCTCCTGCAGAACAGGACTGCAGGCAACTCTTTTTGCAATGCTCAAGATGAACAAAGTAGCAGCAGAACCCATGCAGAGATAAACCATGTTCTCTGTAAAAGTATACAAAGGATCAAGAATCTCATCAATAGCATAAATAACATTACCTATAAACTTGGAAGTGCCTTCAAGAGCATCCTTCCTGATGACATCAGGAGGAATAACCATATCAATATCAGGAATAATCGGAACACAATTCCTCTGCCTTACTGTCTTCCACTCAAACCTCTCCTGCTGAGTATTTGGGTTATAAATCCTTCTTTTTTCTTTCAGAGGAATGTCCAGCTCAAGATAAAGCTTCATGCACCCAAGCAAGGGATTAAGACAGCCAGGCTTAAGATACACACCGCGTTCAGAAGCACCAACCTCATGAAAATGCTCTTCACCTTTTCTCCAGTTGCTGATACCCTCTTCAATAGCAGCAGTAGTCTCATTGCCCTCAAGATCAAGCTGGCCAACAGGCCACTCAGCAATATTAATCTGAATAAAACCATCCCAGACACCATCAACACCAGGCCTTGGCTTAATCCAGACCTGAGAGCTGCTAATCTTGTCATTATCAAAGTTAGCCTGCAAATCAGGAGCAACCCGTACAGGAACAGCATTAACAACACCAGCAATCTCAGCATCATCCTGCCCGCCGATATACTTCAAAGTAAAAGGAACACCAATCTGCTGAATACCCTGCATCAACAAGCGCGGTGTAAGTGTTCCAGGAGTAGTCTCCTCAATAGTAAAATCAAGCCACGAGCCATAGCCACAAATAGCCCAGACAACCTCTGTAGACTGCTGCTCTCCAGGATACCACACCTCCTGCCCAGCAAGATCAACAGCCTTAAGCTTAATCTTGTTCTGCCAGCCAATACCAGTATCAAGCTCTGCAGCCTGGCCAGACTGCACCTTGACATCTGACTTCAGCTTGACAGGTATCTCAAACCCGCCCTGTGCATTAGTCGTGCCAAAATGGCTTGGCTTTTGCTCATCATTAATATAAACAAAAACAGAACCCTGCTCAGAAAGATTGCCCCTGACAGTTATCTCAGGAATGTAAGTCGTGCCTATACTCTCCAAATTAGTTGTGATAAACTGCGGAGGGCCTGTATCCACTGTAACAAACTTCTCAACCTTTGCAGTATTCCCGGCCTTATCAGAAGCCATAATCTCAACAACATTACCGCCAGCCTGCAGGTTAAGAGTAATATCAAAAGGAACAGCAGTCTCAAGAGTCTTGTAAGCAGGAACACAGCTCAGCTCCATCTCAACAGCCTTCTCAATCTCCTTTCCACCAGGAGGAGTGATTGCCTTTTCAGGAGCAGACTTCACACCCTCATTACAGCTGGCATCAACAGCAGCAACACGATACTGATACTCTTTACCGCTTGCAACATCATTATCAACATAAATAGCAGAACGCGCAACACCAATTCTCTTTCCATCCCTGTAAACAGCATACTCCAATAAATCAAGAGCATCAGAAGGAATCCACACCATAGTCACCTGATTCTCCTTAATCTCACGAATCTCAAGACCGCGAATCTCAGAAGGAGCATCAGTATCCTTCCTAGGATAACTCGTATACCTCACAAAAACAGGCTCTGAAACATCACCATGCACATCAAGAGAAGTTCTTGTAGTAAACTCAGGAATATCTGAAACAGTCAAATCAGGAGGAACAGGATCATACAGAACTGTAAAAGACTTCTGAGCAGTCCTGTCCTCAATGCTTGCCTTGACAAGCAGGTCATTCTCCCCTTTCTTAATCATAGGAATCCTTGTGCTTACAAAAGAACCGTCACTTCCTGCCCTGCTAACCTTAACCTTTGTAGGACCAATGTAATACTCAAGACGCGCATTAGGAGCAGTAGTGCCATTCACCTCAACATACTTGCTCTTGCTAAACGGCTTTACAAAAACCTCTAAAGGAACAGCCTCAGGGACAGCAGTCTGGTTAACACCAGACATGTTCTGTGCAAAAGCAAAAGGAAGAGCAAGAACTAAAACTATCATAAACAAAGCAATTAATCTTACTCTTGATTTAGCTCTCATCTAAACGTAGGCCTCAACTTCTCAGTGTAATTGCCGGTTATCATGAACTGATACATATCCATCTTCAGCTGCTCTGTAGTGGGCATTGGAACATACTCAAACACATGCAGTTCAATCGTGTCTGCATCTGCAAAATCTGCATAACCAATCTCCACATTCCTTGCAGTGTACCCGCCAACAGGATTATCCAATGATGCCAAAGTGATATCAATATCATATTTTTCCTTTCCCTCAACAAGCTCAAGCACAGTAGCATTAGAAGGGAACTCAAGATACTGGTCAAAAGACGTGCCCTGCAAACCAACATGCACAAGGGCTTTTTCAGCACTCCTCAACTGATACCTTGGAGGATTCCAATCCTCTGCATATGAATTATACGGGTGCACAACAACCTCAACATCAAAAGGCCTGACTTTTTTCATAGGTATAGTCAACTCACTGCCCTTAAGCACTCCTTCTGCAGTCAGGTAGCCCTCTTTCTCAGCAACAACAATCGGATTAATGCACGCAGTAGGAACAGTGGTGCGCAGCCTGTAATAGCCCTCATCTGCAACAGACTCTCCAAGCATACACTCCTCTGTCAAGCACCTGTATGTAAACAAGACATTATCCAGCTCTGTCTCAATAGGGCTTGCCTCTGTAAAGCCAGTAGCCCTTATGTCAACAGCCTGCTCACCAGTCACTGCACAAAAAGGCTTGTCAAAATCAACTGTCCTGAACTGCCTGACACCAAAATACTTTCTCTCAGGAATATTATCATTAACCAAAACAGGGAATGCCATCTGGAAAACAAAACCCTCTCCTGCAAAAGCAGAATCATCCTTTATGGTCATCCTGATGGGATAAATAATATCATAAGTAAAATGCCACTGGTTAATGCAAAAAAAGCCAATCATGCTCCTGTCCCCTCTTCCTGTATTAGACTTAAGCCAGCCACCAGAATTAGGAACAGCACTCAATCTCATGCCCCACGCAGGCTGGTAATCAAAGCTGGCCTTTAAATCAGAAGGCCTGACACCAGCATCAATCCTGTACTTGAAAAACTCAATACCATCACTCGGCGTGTATTTTGGCGGAGTGGGTGTTTCAGCACCCTCTGACAACTCCTCCCACATGTCCTCTCTAGCATCAACAAGCCGCTCATAATACTTTCTCTTGGCAACAAAAGGGATGTAATTAGTATTCTCAACACGAACAATAGGAAGATTATACAATAAAATCCTCTGAAGCCTTTTCTTAACATCATCAAGATGCCACCTTCTCTGCTTGCACTCAAAACGCAGGTCATCAGTAGGAATCTCTGCATCAACACTCATTGAATTAATAGTAAAATTCTCAAAAAAAGTATAATCATTCTCAAACTTCATCACCTTAGAGGCAATCTCATGCGCCTTCTTCAGCTTGACATCAAGCCTTGAGACATAATCCTCAATAAAAGTAGTCCTCTCCATAGAAGTCAACTGCAAAGGCCATTTTAATCTCACAACAACCTCTTCCTCTGCAATAGTCACAGAAGGAAGAAAATCATCCTTTTCAACAATCTCATACTGGTCCCTGAAAGCCTCTAAATCACCAAGACACTCATCCAAATGCTCATAAACATACCTCTGCAACTCCTTTTGCATAAAATCAAGGCTCGGAGTCCTGTCCTCACCCTCATAATACCAGAAAGGAATCACAAACACACCTTTCTTGTCAAGATTAATCCTTGCCTCATAAGTATTGCTGATAATCGCAGGAACATAAGCAAAACCAGCCTGCTGTCCAATCAAAGAAACACCCCTCTTAGAAGTCTGATACAAACAAGTAGTGATGAACTCATGCACAGGCTTTACATCCTCAGGCACAATAATCGCCTCTTCAACAGGCTTTGCAGTCTGGCGGTATATAAGATACCCTACAAAAACAGCACTAAGCAGCAGAATTATTCCTATTATTATGAATATAGTGACCTGCGCCCTCTTTTTTCTCATAAATACCCCTTTTTACCTGATTTTTAGTGTTTATATATAAAAATGTTATGTTAAATTAGATTTTTGCTTATATATAGTCATTAGACAAAAATCTAAAAACTTGAACTTTATGAAAAAGTTCAAGTAATCCTCCTTAAAACAACACTCAAATAAAGCCTGTACCAGGCAAGGAAAAAAACCGTAAATAGCAATGAAGCAAACAGCATAGTTTTAGTGTCTTTTGGAACAAGCCAAAAAACCTGCAATAAAACCAAATAAACAATTACCATGAATGAATAAGGAACAAGAAATTCCTTAAACCTGACAAGTCCAATAACAAAAGCCTGCTTTAAAGCCCTGCCAACAAGCAAATCCTTTGTGAAAACATAATGCAAAACAGAAGTCAGATGCGTGTAAATAACAGCAAAAAAGACCACTGCATAAAACAAGTAATACTGCTTTACACCAAAAACAGCAATGAAAAAAGGAATAACAAGGATAAGCCACCAGCACAGGTTAAGCAGGAAAAACCTCTTGAAAAAACGCGCGCCTGGCTGTTTCTTTAATATCGCAAGCCAAATCAGGCCCTTGAAAACACTGTAAGCAATCAGCAAAACCAAGGTCACAGCAAAAAAATAAATCCAAAGCAAAAACAACATATGCAACAAGCCCTTAACATTTGCAACACTGGCAATGCTTTTAGTAAACCAGGCAGAAAACAAAGGAACAACAAAGAAAAAAACACTCAAACAAAGCATGTCATAAAAAGCAATCAAGACAAAACGCTTGTTGATTAACTTGAAAGACTTAAGAAACCTGATAAATCCACTTGATGCAGTCTTCCTGGGAAAAATCAACAACACCAAACCAGCAAGAACAACAGCAACAACATAAGAACCAAAATATTCATGAGCAAGCATGGACAAGACTAACAAAATAACTCCAATGATTCTTGGCAAACTTGTTAACTTATGCATTTTCCAATGGATTTGACTCAACCTCTGCTCTTTCACCTGCTTCAGCCTGGCCACCAGGCAAATCCTCCTCAGCAACCTCTGTATAAGGCCTTGTTGCAGCACCATCATAAGAAACAAGAGGAGCACACATCTCTGAAACCCTTCTTGCACCAATCATTCTTCCGCTTGCAGCAACCATCCTGGGACTAAAAGCCAGGCAAACAGTCTCATAATAATTATCACTCTCTGTAATCAAAGGATTATTCCCCAAGCGCTCATCCCTGAAAACCTTGTCCTCTGTTGCAGGCTGAAGAGTCATGCCAGGAGAAGTAAACTCTTTAACAGGACCAGCAAGCTTAATGCTGTAAGTCAAGGCCCTGTCATGCGGATTAGAAATAAAATAAGTAAGCTTGTAAACATAACGCCTCTTAGACTTTCCACCCTCTTTATAAGTTATTGGCAGAGACCTCTCGCCCTGAATAGAGACAGCAGGCTCATAACCGCCAATACCAGACTGCGCAACAAGAACACTCCTTCCAACAGGAGGCTCTTTAGAGTTATAAAAGCCCTCGCAAATCTTTGACTGCCAGCACTGCTTGCCACCAAGAAGCAAAGTCTTTTCACAAAAATACTCAGCAGCCATCTTACGCCTCTTAGCAAGCCACTCCTCACCAAAGAAAAGAGCACTGTATTGATTAATACCAGAATAATCCTCATAAGCATCAATAACATCATAAACAGAATACCAGCCTCTTGCATAGATATTAGTGCGCATCTTTGCAAGCTGAGCTTTTCCTGCTTCTGCTTTTCCCTTTAATGCAGTTCCTGCAGCCAGAAATGCGCCCGAAGCAACACCCCCCATGCCCAAAGGCAGAGCACTTAAACCTGCTGCTGTTGTCAGGTACTGCTCTGCTTTTGTATACTCTCCTGCAGTCTGCTTAATCAAGGCACGCCTTTTATCTGCATGACTAACTTTAACCTTTGGCTCGTCAGCAATAACACTCGCACTTAACAAAACCACAACAAAAACCACAAACAATATCTTAAACTTCATTCCAGCATCTCCTCTGCCATGTCACAATAATC
>WJJT01000048.1 GCA_014729555.1 Candidatus Woesearchaeota archaeon | reverse complement strand
CCACTTCAAAGGCCATCGCGTTTGTCCTGGTTTGGGTTTTGGCGTATTTCCTGGCAATTTCATACTCAACTAATCTTTCCTGCAAAAAACTCACAAGATTTGGAATAAGGCATTACAAAGAGCTTGTTCCTGCACATTTATTCATCTTCATTGGTTTTCTCTTGCTGTCATACCTTGCTGTAGAGTCAATAAAGATTAATTTCTGGGCTCCTGTTTTCTTTATTTTATTCATAACCATCCCTTTTGTGACTTTTGGAAGGTTTTATATAGTAGTAGTTGTGAATAAGGCACTAAAAAGAGGACGATGAGAGCTGAATCATTTTTTCTGATTGTGATTGGCGTCTTTGCACTAGTTATTCTTGTGCACACTACTCCTACTGGCATGGCTGTGAAGCAGCCGTTTAATGTTTTTTTTATTCCTGGTGCTTTGAATGTCAAGGATTTAATAATCCCAGGCGCTGGCCAGGCAGAGATGCCTTCTGCTGCTCCTGACTGGAACAAACTCAGGCCTGTTAATGTTGAGTTTTATGTCAACAGCATCATTGTCCCTTCTGGCCTGAATGAGTATAATTTTTTGCCTTTAAAAAAGGATGATATGCGGGTTTTCTCAGGCAAGTTTGGCCCGTATCCAGAGGATTACAGAAATCTTCTTTATGTAGAGCTTTGTTCATATGTGCTCTCCCAGCCAGAGATGTCTGGTTGTGAAAAAATAAGGGATTTGAATTTTGAAAACGGCTATATTGCTTTTGCAAGAGGTTATGACTATGACGAGTTTATTGCTGGTCTGGCTATGCGGAATTTTGGTGCTTATTATGTTGTTAAAAGCACAGAATTCGGGCAAGTAGCCAAGAGTAACAAAGCTGTGATTAATCTGGTGTAATCCGAAAACACTGAAAACTTTACGGTTATTTCTTTGCATATCAGAGCCTTTGCGGTTTTTATCAGAATTCTTCTGTTTCTGCTGAAATTCTTCCGGGTTTAAGGCAAAAACTTACTTTAATACCAGAATCATCTTTATTTCTATGAGAGCTGAAGTTGCAGCAGGGATTATTGCATGGTCGTTTTTTCTTACAACTCCATTTATTGGCAGGCAGATCTACCGCGAGCATTTCAAACAGCCTGAAAAGCAGGAGTGTGCGGAAAGCGCTCTTGAAAAAGAGATCACCCCTAAAGATAATAAGCTTGTTGAGCGCTGTGATGGCATCTATCCTCACGGCCTTCACTTTGTGCTTAAGGACAGATCAGAAGTGGATTACAAGTATGATAGTGCGGCAGCAGAGTATGTATGCAGGTATATCCAGTCTGAAAGGCTTGACACAGATGACAAGATGTATAAGATGTGTCTTCAGGCTGATAAGAACAAGAATAAGTATATCGACCGTTCTGAAGCAAGGTGTTTGTATGCTAATCTTTTAAGGCAGAGGTAAGATCCTCCAGCACAGTTTCAACAGAAGTGTTTTCTTCTTCAACTGCTGTTGTCTCATTTGTTGTGTTTTCCTGTATTATTTGTGTGGTGTTTGTCATTTCAGGTATTACAACAGCTCCTGTTGGCTCTTTGAAATACAGGTATCCAAATGCTGAGGCAAGTATTGCGATTATGATTACTGCTGCAGTTATCAGCCATTTTTTTCTGTTGGTTTTTTCCTCTATTATTATTTCTTTGTTGTTGTTTTTCCTGTTTTGCAGATCTTTGTGTTCTTTTGATTCCCTGCTGAAGCTTTCTTCAAGGAATTCATTCACGTCTTGTTCATCTTCCTCTTGCAGCCTTTCTTCTGGTTCCTTTTTTTGCTTGCCAGGACTGTCTTTTTTTGGGCTTTCTTCCTGCTCAAAATCAGATATTAGTTTTGCTTTTTCAAAGCTTACTGGTTTTATCTCTACCTTGCTTTCTTGAGGTTCTGATTTTTCCTCTGGCTCTTCAGGGACATTCTCCAGCTGCTCTTCCTCTATTTCAGGCTCTTCTTCTGTTTTTTCATCTCCTGGGGATTTTTCAGGCTCTGTACTGCAGCAGCCTTGCGGCTCTTCTTTCTCTTTTAGCTTCTCATCAGTCTCTATCGACTTTCCTACATCTAGAGAGTAGTCGTATCTTGCCAAAATCCCACCTAGAGCCTGTTGAGTTGAGGATAGTATTTAAACTTTACTTACTTGAATATCTTTGCTCTCTTGCCAAACAGCCTCTGCATTATGCTTATCTGGTGCTGTTCCCTTCTTATCCTGTTGCCAGTAACCCACATAACGATGCCTAATACAAAATACCCTGCTATTGATATCCATACTTTTGGGACAAAGAATGCCCAGTATGCTATGTATCCTTCTGCAAGCGGCTTTAATGCTCCTAAGAAATCAAGAAAGGATATTATGTCTTCCTGCCCAAATAATGCAAGCAGTGTTGCGATTATGCCTACTAGAAAGGTCATTATGGACAATGAAACAAGTGCGTTTCCTATTGATTTTTTCTGCAGCATCAGGATTATTGCGCTTATCGCCACTAATCCTGTTGCTATTAATGTCAGTTTTCCCAGGTTTGGGGGCAGAATAAACACCTCTGGCGGGAATAATATCAAGATGATGAATGGTATGATAAATGCAAGCCCTGTTATGTATATCACTGCTGCAGCCCACTTGAGTATCCAAGTGAGTACAAAACTCTTTTTTTCTTTGGCCATTAAGTAGAAAATAAAAAACTGCCTTTATAATTTTTTTGGTTATTTGCAGTAGTGCCTGGCAAAGCTCTCAGTGAAATACTCTATCTCTGATAAATCTGAGAAGCAGGTAAGTTCAGAAGCGAAATGTAGCGCACTATTGCTTTTCTCTTTCTTTCTTTAGAACTGTGCTTGCATGCCTGTGTGCCAGGTGCAGCGGCTCAGGCAGTTTGTGCGGGGGAATATTGAGTTTCTTAACCAGCTCAACTGCATTCTTTAAGGAAATCATGTTTCCTACAGATACATAGAGTGGTTTTGCATGCTCTTTTGTCTTGACTAATTCCCCTCTTGTTTCATTGAGTATTTTTATTTTGTTGTCTTCAATCTCTCCTGCAAGAAGTTTTTTTGCAGCGCCTATTGCTGGTTTTGCAAGCTCTGCTCCTACAAATGTTGCAAGCCCGCATTTTAGTGGGTGTGCTATTCCGTGTCCAAGTATCATCAGCACCTGCGGCTCGCTCTCAAGGTCATAATATGTTTGCAAAATTGCAGGCCCGTCCCTGAATGCCCTGTAGCCTGGAATGTATTGCATTGGCATTTTTGAGATAGTGTGTTTTTTCTCTATGATTTCTTTTTTCTCTAAGTCATACACTATTGCAGCGCAGAGAATCTTGTTGTCAAAATATGTTACATCAAAACCTGCAACTGTCTTTATTTCAGAAAGCTTGAACTTATCTGCTGAACTCACTTCTTTTGCGACTTTTCTCTGTATGTCTCTGAGTTTTCTTGTGTCTGCCTTCATTTTTTTTGTCACTGCTTTTTTTGTAGAGGATATCAGAAGTGGTCAATATTTAAAGCTGGTGCTTTTAATCACCAGAACCGGATAAAAATTAGAATCTTCTTAAGTTCTTCTTCAGGTGCTTCTCTATTGGCATTTCTCTCAGCTTGATGTTCTCTTCCAGCTCCTGGATAATCAGGTTATTGTCAGCTGTCCTTAAGTCCAGGAATTCCTCTGATAACTGTATCTTTGGTTTTACTTTTAGTTCTTCTTTTTTGACTCTCATATTTTTATGTATTTACTCCTTGTATTTAAAGCTTTTCCTATGCTGATATACAAATCTCCGCACCAATTTTAGAAATATTTATATACTTGAGAACCGCATCACTGTTCAGTCAAAAAGGGGGTATGCAATGGGGGTTGAGTCATATTTGCTAAAAGACAATATTGTGTTGTATGAAGCTGGTTCTCCTGCAGATTTTGCAGATGCTGTTCTTGTTCCAGATCATGCAGTGGGTATAGTGGCAGTTACAGAAGACAGGGCATTCTATGCGCATGAGACATATGACAAAAACCCTGCAGCAGAGGAGGTTCAGGCTTCTTACAGGACACTTGCTGAGAAAATGTACAACGAATTAAGCAGTAAAGGAATCTATACAAAAGATGTTCTTCTCACCTCTTCAAGGCCCCAGGTTCCTATTCCTGAAGACATAATAAAAAATTTTGGTAAAGAAAAAAAGCCGTTCAAAGCTTTGTCTCTATTGTGGCCCTGGCTTGCTTTGCCTGAGCACGTTCAAACATAGATCTTGCTTCTTCTGGATAAGTTGGTTCTTCTGTAATTATCATATTTTGTAATCCAGATATTGCTGTGCAGAATTCATAATATTTTTTTTGCTCGCTTGGACTGCCGAATCTCATGTTTGCAATTGTTCTGTTGATTTGTGGTGCATACTTTTTTATCCATTCACTGCTTTGCTCTTGTATGTTCCAGAATACCAGCGCTTTTCCTGATTTTGCTGCTAATAGATCTGAGATTTTGTTGTTTAAGTAATTGAATGCCTCTGCTACTGCAGGAGCTTCTAAGCCTGATAAGAATTGTATGTGTTCAGGTGTCAGGCCAGGATCAGAAGGCAGGGCGGAATTTGGTATTATTCCTTCCTTGGCAAGATAGTTGTAAAGCTTTACAAATTTCCCTGGTGTGTCTGTTTTCATCTTGTTCATGCAGCGCATAAAATCAGGAACTCTTACTTCTTCTGTATCTTCTCTGTTGAATTGATAGTATGAGAGTACAGAATCTTGGAATTGCTTGTCTGGACATTGAAGTAGTTTGTTCGGATCAAAGTCAGGTATAAATATCACTGAAAGATCATAAGGCCTTCCCTCTGCATCAACTGGCATTAATCCGTTTTCAACAAGATGCGACCTGAATAGTCCATAAACTGCTTGTTCCTCAAGTGTGCCGTCTCTTAGTTCATTTACTGCATTCAGTATTTCATTCAGGCTTGGGTTTTTGCTGTTTTTCTTTGCCATTTTGTCTCTTACACAGTCTCTTAATACTGCTGCAAGAGGTGTTAGTTCTTTTTGCCCTTTTTCATCTGTATAGAACAAGCTTTCTGCAATTTTTTCCCTTACTTCCGGATGATTGTATATCTGGATTTCTGTTTCTGCAAGCCCTTCAAGAGGCTCTGGCTCAGGATTCTTGCCTGCTATTACTGTTGTGCTGTTGTCTGCTTCTCTTACAGTGCAGAATATCTCCTGGCCTGTTATCTCCATAGCAGTTGGATAGAGTATTTTGTCGTCTCTTGTTGCAAAATAGTGCCCTCTGCCATCTACTCTTATTCTGCATCCCTTTTCGTCTTTGCTTAGTTGGTATGCTGGGTCTTTGCTTAGTTCATATCCTTCTGTCATTGTCAATATACCTTTCTGTATACTGGCCCCTATATAAATTTTGCTGTTATAGAGAATAAGCTTGTCGTCCTTTATAAAACTTCACATTTATAATCACCAAATAGTGACTATTTTGGCTGTATCGCGCATGGCGGATTTTATTTCAGCTTTTTCCTTTCAGCCTTCTCAGAAATAATTGCAGAATTTCCAGTCTGATCCTCAATTATGATTTTTAGCTTTTCATTGCCCCAGAGAACTTTTTGTAATTTCTTGAGTAAATTCTTTGCTTTTTTCTTTGCATCTTTTTCTTCTTCAGTCTCTTTGACATACTCTATTTGTTCTTTAATTTTGTTAATAATCCCTTCAATGTTTGTTACATACCCTTGTGATGCAGGGCCTGGCTCTATTGAGCCTACGTGTGGTATCTTTACTGTTGCCTCTGCGCTTTTCACAATTCTTATTGCAAGGTCTGGTTTTCCTTTTATCTCTATTGTGCATTTGCAGGGCTCTTTCTGCTCTGCTGCCTCGACATCTGACTTAAAGAATTTGCAGGACTCGCACTTCATGGAAAAAACAAACAGTTTTCCAAAGAATGGGACCTCTGTTTCTGTCTCGCTTAATGTCAGTGTCTTGTTCCTGCACATAGGGCATAACTGCCCTTTTAGTGTGTTACTGTTGTCTTTTTTAGCCATTAAAGAAGCAGAAAATAATTTTGTTTAAAAACTTTACTATCGCCCACAGCACTGTGCGCAGTTTTCAGTGAAAAACGCGATTGCTGATAAATCTGCAGTTTCAGAATCAGTATTGCAATTTATTCCACTTGCTGCACTTCAGACATGTGCTTTGTCTTGTGTATTGTTGCAAAAGAAGGTGTCACAACAATATAATCCTCTCCAAAGCCTGCAATCTCTCCGTCTATTGCGTCTGTTGTCTTTTTCAGCTTGTTAATCGCTCTCTTCAGCTCGATCAAATCTCTTTCCTTAAGCGGCTTGATATTAACCAGCGCGATTGTGTGCCCTTCCCTTAGTGTGTCAAGGATTGGTTTCATGTCTTCAAAGTCTTCAAGTATAAAAGGCCTCACTAGTATTTTTGTCCTTTGTTCTATTGCTTCTGAATCCAGCTCAACATAGCCTTCTTCTTCATCTAGTTCATCAAACTTGGGACTGCTAATCTTGGCCTTTATAGATGAGAAAAAATTCTTCATATTTTTCAACCTCCTCGACGAAATAATGACTCTTTTTAAGCTCTATTTACTTTAGAATAGTATAAGTGTGCACCTATATAAATGTTTCGCATTGTGATTCCTGAATAACTACTGCCTGCAAACAACAGACTACAAACTGGCTAACCACAACCTTTTTAAATGGCACATTACTTCCTGATTCACATGACAAATAGACGCGGAAGCTACAGGAGAAAGACAAGAAAGCTGATGTCAAAGCACTTTCGGAAAAAGGGAAAAATCAGCTTGACAAAGTACTTTGCAGAATTCAATGGCGGTGAAGAGGTTGTTCTAAAGGCAGAGCCTGCTGTGCAGAAAGGTATATACCACCTGCGGTTTCACGGAAAAAAAGGCGTTATTAAAGCAAAGCAGGGCGGCTGCTACAAGGTTGAGATTCTTGACGGCTGCAAGCCAAAGAATCTTATTGTGCACCCGATTCATCTTGCGAGGCTAAAATGAAAATAAAAGTTTTGAACGAGACTCCAATTACTGCTGCTGAAGTTAAGGATGAGCTGAAGAAAATCAGGAAAAAGGACAAAGATCTTAATTTCAGGGCGCAGAAAACAGAGGATTACCTTAACCAGACTGTTTCTGACACCAAAAAAACAGCAGAACTGGTTAAAAAATTAGAAGCACTGAAAATCCCGAGGCTGAGAGAGCACCAGATTGCAAAGCTTGCAGACGTAATGCCTGCAACAGAGCAGGATGTAAAGGTTGTTCTTCAGGGTTATGCAATCACTGTCACTAAAGAGAACATGAAAAAGATTGCAAAGGCGATTTCTGAGTTTATTTAGGGCCTGTTTCTGTCACCAACGCCCAGTAAGTCATAAAGTTTATATACTCCTGCCATTTACAGTGTTTTATCAGATGAGAATCCGACTAGCAAAGGAGTATAGTAACCATGGAAGTGAAAGAACAAGAAAGAGTTGCAAAGCCAGTGGACCAGAAGGCTTTAAAAGAAGAGACTGCGATTGTTCTAGATTTCTTGCCGCATGGTTATCCGTTTGATAAAAGGCCCAGTCATAAGAAGAGCCCTATTGCACAGGCAATTGGAAAGGAAAGATTTGTTCTTCTTGAGCTTGTACCTAAGAAAGACGTGTTTCTGCAGCCTTATGAGGAAGTTTATATTGGAGAAGGCAAGAGAGACAAGGTTCATCATATTGTGGGCAAGCTGCCTATAGACAAGCTTACCTCAACTGCAAAGACTGAATTAGAGTTTGTCATAAAGGATCTTGTCAAGAGGAAGGAAAATAATTTTGTGGCTTTTTTCAATACTGCGCAGTCTTTGACTACA
Source organism: Candidatus Woesearchaeota archaeon (assembly GCA_014729555.1). Lineage (GTDB taxonomy): Archaea > Nanobdellota > Nanobdellia > Woesearchaeales > ARS49 > WJJT01. Next base: position 6,291 of record WJJT01000048.1, on the reverse strand, counting down.
AGAATGCATCAGCTTGAATTACTGCCAGGTCTTGGCAAAAAGCACATGTGGGAGATACTTGAAAAACGGGATGAAAAGCTGTTTGAGAGCTTTGATGACTTAAAGAAGCGCATAAAGCTCATGCCAGACCCTGAGAAAATCATTAACAAACGTATTTTGGCAGAAATCCAAGGAAAAGAGAAACATCACATATTTGTGGACATTTAAGGCTTTATTTTCTCTAATAAAAACATTTATATACTTTTTGTGTTTTTTAAATTTTTGCAAGGGGTGATTTTATCATGCCAGAAAAGAAAGAAAAAAAATATGAAGGCCGTTGCATGAAGTGCAAGGAACAGGTTAAGATAAAAGATGCTAAGGAAGTCACTATGAAAAACAAGATGAAGGCAGCGAAAGGTGCTTGCCCGCACTGTGGAACAAAGGTCTTTAGAATACTTGGCAAAGCCAAGTAAAATGGAAATCTTTTGATTTCCATGTATTTTTTTTATTAAAGGGGGTGTTTGATATGTCTGTAAAAGACAAGATTACTCTGCGTATGCAGATTCGAAGCAATATTCTTGAAAAGACAGGTATAAAAAATAAGCGTTTGGCTGAAGAGATTGCCCGTAAATGGGCTAAACTGTGAGATTATTTCTTTTTCTTTTTTTCAGATTTTTTGCGTTTCTTTTTTGGTTTTTTCTCTGTGATTGTTTTTTCTATGAGCTTTTCTTTTTTCTGCTTTTCTTTTAGTGCTTTTTTTGCCTGTTCTGCTTCTTTTATTTTTGCTTTTGCCAGCTTTTTCTCTTCCTCAAGTTCTTCTATTGACTGCCTGCGCGCCAGCCTTATGAATGTGCGTTCTCCAAGCTGTAATAGCTTTACAAAGAAATACAGGACTATGAACATGACTATTGCTGCCAGTAATGTGAACCAGTCAAGCGTGATGTTTGTGTATACCATGCTTATTGCAAGGTATGCCTGCAGGTTTACTGGCAAGGGTGCGCATAAGAAGAACGTGACTGATTTTGGTAGTGCCTTGAAAAAGCTTGTCAGCATTAGTGTCACTGCCTCTACTGCCACAACTATGCAGATTATAGTGCTTATTGGGTGGAGTTCATAATTTATTATTGAGCCTGGTGTTGAGAGGTTAAAGACATATCTGAACAAGTCAATCGCAACAAACAAAAGCACAATGCTGTTTCCCACTGCTGTGTTCCAGCCAAGCTCGTCTCTGGTCCATTTTCCAAAATAAAAAGTCATTAAAACAAGCGTGACTATAAGGGGTATTATTATCCAGATCATTGAGGGATTTACTGCAGGTGCTTCCAGAAGCTCAACAAGCCTGTCCCACACAGTTGGTATTAGTATGTCTATTATATAGCCCATTTTCGCCTCTTTTTGATTAAATAAGTAATGCTGATATTTAAACTAATCTTTTATTATGCCATATCCAATCAGTCTCCATCTCTGCCCCACTCTTCTGGATATGGTTACTTTTGCCTCTTTTTCAGCGCATATTGGCCTCTTTAGTGTGCATTCTATCTGTTTTTTGCTTATTTCATTTACTATGCCTACTGTTGCTGCTGAGTTTACATTTAGCATCAGGAATTCTCCTTTTTTTATCGGCTCTACAACTAGCTTGTCTTTTGCCCCGACCACTCTTTCTAATAAATGAGTCTCAAGCTTGAGGTTGTACCATACTGGCGGCAGTTTTCCTGGCTTGCCTACTGCACTGCCTACTAGCTGGTCTGATTTTACAATACTTGGGTCTAACTCTGTCAGTGCAGCCATGCTTCCTCCTGGGTGTACCTCATCCAGTGGTGCTCCGCCTGCCATAAGGCTTGCTATTCTTGACTTTAGCGGCTTCCATTTCTTTTCTCCTGCAGAGTATCCTGGAAGTATTTCTATCTCGTCTCCTGTCTTTAGCTTTCCTTGTTTTATTGCTCCTCCCAAAACTCCGCCTTTTATTTTTTCTGGAGGGCTTCCTGGCTTGTTTATGTCAAAGCTTCTTGCTACAAACATTATTGGGTCTTTGTCAAGGTCTCTCTTTGGTGTTGGAAACCTGTCCTGCATCTCTTTCAGCAGTAAGTCTATGTTTATTGAGTGTAGTGCGCTTATTGGTATTATTGGTGCGTCCTTGTATTTTGTGTCTTTCAGGAATGCTTTTATTTGCTTGTAATTTTTTTCAGCCTGTTCTTCTGACACAAGGTCTATCTTGTTCTGCACAACTATTACCTTGTCTATGTGCATTATTTCCAGTGCCATCAGGTGCTCTTGTGTCTGGGGCTGCGGGCATTCTTCATTTGCGCCAACTAAAAGTATTGCTCCGTCCATAATGTTTGCCCCGCATATCATTGTTGCCATCAGGCTTTCGTGCCCTGGCGCGTCGACTAGTGATGCTTTTCTTAACAGTTCTGTGTCGCTTCCGCATTTCATGCATTTTTTGTGCACTGTGTAGCACTCTGGTTCAGGGCATTTTAAGCATTTGTATATGCTCATGTCTGCATAACCCAGTCTTATTGTGATTCCTCTCTTTATTTCTTCAGAATGAGTGTCTGTCCACTTGTTTGTAAGGGCTTTAACTAATGTTGTTTTTCCGTGGTCTACATGCCCGATTAAGCCTACACTTATCTCTGGCTGGATTCCTTTCTCTTCTGTTTTAGAACTTTTTTTCTTAGCTGCTTTTTTGACTGCTTTCTTTTTACCCATCTGCGTCTGAAAAATAATCCCTTGTTTATAAAGGTTTTTGTATTATTTAGATCTCCAGACAACATTAAAGTAATTCAGGTTTTTTATTTTGCCGTTTTCTCTTGCAGCATGTCTGTAGAAAAAATCCCCGTGAGCTTGTCCTTTTGCAAACACTGTTCCGCCGTCAAAATGAGGGTCAAGTATCAGTGCATACCTGCCCGGCTCTAGTACATCTGCCTCTACCCATGCATGATTTGAGATTCCTGCTGCAGTTCTTCCCCTGACATATCTGCTTTTTATTCCAGCTTCCTGCAGTGCAAGCTGCAGCACAATTGCTTTGTTGATGCATACGCCTTCTTTAGACGGGTTTAATGGCATTGTGTTGCTGCCCCTTCCTGCAAATGCTTTTTTGTCAGGAAAAGCATCATGCACTGCTCTGTATACTTTTAATGCTGTTTTTAATGCATCATGTTTTGGGTTTGCTGCTGTTATTCTTGCCTCTGCCAATACCTCAAGCATTGCAGGGCTTGTTTTGTGCACAACAAGGTTTCCTTTTCCATCTTCATATTCTGTCTGTCCGATAGCAGAGCCTGTTGACGGTATGTAGTCATTCTCTATCAGGTACTCAACGCTTTTGAGTTCTGTTGTGTTTTCATGTGTTTTTGGCTGGTTTCTGTTTTTTGAGTAAATCTTGCGTTCAATTAATGCATTCAGCATGACCAATTCCTTGAAATGTTGTGTATCTGGTTTAAGTTCTGCATTCAGTATTGTCTTGTATTCATTGATTTCATCGTCAATATTTTTGCCGTTTGATATTATCTTGTTTGGCAAAGTATTCCATATTGAGGATATTACTTTGTTCTGCCTTGCAATCATTTCAATAGGGTTTTTCATGTATTCTGCTATGTATTTTTCAAGAGTTGCAGAAGTGTTGCCTATCACTGCTTTTTGTGTCTCTGTAAGCTGGCTTCTTACAGCCTCGACTGCTGCTGCAGGTATCTTGCGGGGCAGTATTGTTTCCAGGCCTTTCAATTTTTTGTTTTTCCTAAAATCAGGTTTAAAAAGATCAGATCTGATTAACCCGTATTTTCCAAAAGGAGAAGTAAATGACTCATTTAATTCGTCCAGGATTGCTGTTTTTTTTCTGCCCTGCATCTTCACTGCAAGGGTTCTGCCGTCTCTTGCGAGCACAGTGCTTTCGCAGTGTATTGTCAAGGGCTTGTCATTCAGTTCTACCTCCAGCAGTTCTCCTGTGTTTCTGCCCTGCATGCATGCAAATAAGTGTGTTGTTGCCATATAGAGAATTAGGTATTTTCCCTTTATAAACCTTTCGGAAATGCTGTCACTTAACAGTCATAACAACTGTTTTAACTCTCATTTCCGCTTAGAAATCAGGCATTTTAGCACTTTTTTCGTAAAAGCAAGCCCGAAAATTTTGCGAATTTATTTCCAGCGAATTTCGGCTCCATCGCCAATACCCAACCCAATGCGTTAAGCGTTGATTGGGACTGAATATGATAATGTTAAGGTGTTATATAAAGATTGCTGGGATTTTGTGAAAAATTGAGACTTTATTTCAATTTCTCTTGAAGTTTCTTGATAATATTTTTGAATTCTAGTTCGTTTCTGTCCAGGTAATCTTTTTTGACAGCAAATCCCTTGTAATTAATCTGATTTCTTATTTTTCTTAGCTCGTCTATTTTCTCTATTTCAAAATCTAAATCCTCAAACTTTTCTCTGAGATAAGCAACCAGGCATAAATGGTTAGCGCAGTTATATCCATTTTTGTAAATTCCAATCTTAGATTAGCCATCTTCAATGTCTGGGCTGCTCTTTCCTCATCAGGAACAGTTTTAGTGATGATGCCCTGTTCAGTGCATTCTTTCCAATTCATTTTCTCAGGCATTTTGTTTTCCTCCATTTATTTTAATGAAGCCGTATAAAATAACTCCATTAACAATGTTGTTTCTTAATTCTTTTGAAAGATTGTTAATATTTGATTCAAATAACAGATTAATTTTTCTATTAATTTTTTTCTCATATTTTGAAAGATCTAATTCTGATTCTTTGGCTTCGACAAAAATATCAATATCACTTTTATCTGTAAAAGTTGCTTTGGCACCGCTTCCAAACAAGACAATTGCTGAAGGGAGAGTTTGCTTTTGGATAAAATCGATTAATCCTGATTTGGTGAGATTGAAAACAAGCCAGTTTTTTTTATAAAATTTGTATTCTGGGCTTTCTGTATTGGCATAATATGTTGGATAGAGTGTTTCTTTTTTCTTTTTTATCAGTTCTAGTTTTTGCAGGTCTTCGATGTATTTTAAGACAGTGGCATGGCTTAAGCTTAGTTTCCTGGCAATGCCCCTGACAGAAAAATCTTTGGCAGGAAATTCTATGAATAATTCCAGTATTTTGTAAGTGTTGTTTTTGAATATTACATCCATTTTTGACCAACTGGTCAATTATCTGACCATCTGGTTATAAAAATGACCACTACTATAAAAATGTTTCCTTTTCTTGTATTTACTCCTAAGTGATAAATATAGAAAGCTTTAAATATTGCCCATTGATTGTTGTTATAAAATTGCAACATTTATGGTGAGAATATGCAAAAATTTGCTATTACAAAGAAAATTGCCAGGTCAGGAAAGAATAATATAATTGTCATTCCGACAATCCTTAAACAGGTGCTGAAAGCCGGCACAGTAGTTAAATTAGATATTGAAGTAATTAATCTTGAAGGTGCAGAAAATGAATGATTTCAAGGAAGCTTATGATACTCTTAATGTTGAATTAAAATTTAAAAATTATGTTCATACTAATCCTGTTTGTCAGGTGGGCGGTCAGCCAATGTATGTTGAAGATATTGTCAAAGGTAATATCATGGCAAAACAAAACGCGATTATTCTTGGAGATACTGGCGAGGGAAAATCCCAGATTGAAAAAGATGTCCTGGCCTGGTTCGGCCACAAGGGCTTATTTTTGCTTGGAAGAAATGACATGGATATCAGGGAGATTTACAGAAAAGCCAGGTTTGATCCTCAGACCAAACAATTTGTGACTGAACTGTCTGAAAAGCTGGGTTATAACATCACCATACTTGATGAAGCAACAAGATGTATCCCTATGGTCTTGAACCAGGTTTTTAATGCCATGGATGGTTATATTGAAATTGACGGTGATATTTACAAGTTAGGAGACGGGCTTTCTGTTGGGCTTGCTTCTGCTAATCTTGGCAATGGCAAGTTTTTAGGAACCTCCCAACTGGATAAGGCCTTTCTTGACAGGATGCATTTTGTATTTGACATTGACAATTATCCAAGAAGGCCGAGAGATACGCTAAATGTTTTATCAAGCACAAAAGAGCCGAGAGTAAAAGATGCTGCTGGAGAAGATAAAGTTGAGTTAATCAAAAAACTTCATGAGCATTGGAAAGAACAGGAAACACCATTAGTTAATTATATTGCTGTCTGCCATCTTTATCACGGCCTCGACTGGCTGGAAGGCGGTTATAAAAACAGCAAAAAAATGACCAAGACCTGGCCAAACATCCAGTTTTCAGAACATGAAAAAGGCAGTGACGCAGGCTTGATCTATCCGATTTCAACCAGGTCAGCAATTACT
>WJJT01000047.1 GCA_014729555.1 Candidatus Woesearchaeota archaeon | reverse complement strand
TCAGCATAAACCAGTTTAATCTTAAACTCATCTTCAAGGCTTCTTACTCTGTAATCTTCTGCCTCTCTGTTAAGCCGAAGATCTATTTCCTTACCTGTACACTCGTATCCCGGCTGTTGAGGCACTGGCTTTGCAGGAGGCCTTGCTATTTGTACAGGAGGCTGCGCTGGTAAAGGAAGCGTTCTTGGAACCCATCCATAAATTTCTTCTTGTTTGGTGTCTTTAGTTCTTGTGCTTGGACAATTTGGATTAAAACTAAGCCAGTGATCCCAGACATTTTCATTCCAGTGATCTGCCCAGCACCTGTATAACGCAGATGTTCCTGGTTCTTGATTTGCATATGCATATCCTATCTCATGTGAAAATTTTCCCTCAGGGCAAGATTTTCCTTGAACAACATACCTGTCTTCATACTCACGCCTGTCCCGCTTCTTTGTGATAGGGTGTCTTTTTTCAGTTACTTTCTCACGCGCACATTCTGAAAGCAGAACACTTCCTTGGAAAGGGGTTGTTGAAATATAAGCAAATCGGCTGCCTATCTGCTTTCCGCCAAGGCAGTTAGGATCTGGTGTGTAGAAGAAATCCTGTCTTCCTGATTCTCCTCCCTGCTCATGGTAACATTGGTACAGTGGAACCCAGGTTGGTTCATCTGCAACAGGCATTTGCGGAGCCATCAAGAAATAACCAACTAGTCCAGTATAATCCTTGCCACCTGGGTAAGAATAATATTCTACTTTTTCATCCTTCCAGCCAAATTTATAATCTGTACTTGTGTAGAGTATATGACCCCAATGATTTTTCTCCCAGGCATCCCTGTATAACTGATATACTGCTCTTGAACCTGGTATTTGTCTATTAAATGTGTAACCTGCCTTTTGCCTCATGTCAAATCCAGGAGGGCAGCCAAATTTATTTGCTGCATATATCATGAATTCTGAATAATCCTGCTCTGAAGTTCTGTATGCGTATGGTTCTGTACGCCTTTGCTTGTGGCTTTCACATATTGTCAATGCATTCATATCATATCCATGCAGAGGCTTTTTAAGTGTGTATCCTACAATAGGAAAATGATCAAATGAAGTAGAGCCTTCTCTGCAATTATTTACATCAAAGAATACATACTTGTGATGTTTCCATTGGTCTGTGCACTGCACAAGCTTATTAAATTCAGGAGCCTGACCAACACCTGCAATAGCCTTACCAGGACCAACCTCTCCCGGAGCACAGCTAACAATTATTAATGCTAAACATATCAGAACTAATATTGGAATTATTTTTCTCACTCATATCACCTTTTTTATTGATTTTTAATCAGGATTATTGCTACAATATATCAAAGTCACTTCTTTTAGAGGAAATCAGACTATCTAGTATATAAATTTTACTGAAAATTGGTGCTGTCAACTTAAGTGCCAAAGTCTAAATTCTTCTTTTTCTTAAAAAATCCCAAACTGCAGAAAAATGAGAAAAAGCAATAGTGGCATAGGAAAAAAATTGGTTTATCAAGCGGCTCAACAGAAAAACCAAATGATTCTCAACTTTTCAAAGCTTAGAACATTTTTCAGTGTTTGGTTTCACCACTGGAACCTAAGACACTCAACTTGACTATGCCCTAGAACTATTTTTCCTTATAGCTGCACTTTTTGGCGTTACTGCTGTTTTGGACTTGAAACAGGCACTTTCCTTTATACATGCAGATTTCTTGATTTTGTATTGTCCAGCAGTATCTTTTACCATTCTGCCTGCAATACCTGGCATTGGAGTCGTCACTTTTTGTTGCAGAGGTGTGTGCTGTTTTTGCATCCAGATCTTCTTTTTCAGCTTTTTCATCTGCCCTTGCACTCCTGACCTCCTCAACAGTCGTGTGGAGCATATATGCCAACTTCCTTGTGCTTAAATCCCGTTTCATAATATCACCTCACTCACGCTTTTAACCACTTGCTTTAGGCGAAACAACAGCCTGTATTTATACCAGACGACACATTTTCTCTAAAACACAGAATCATGACACATATTAAATCAAAATGACAAATTGCGAAAGATTTATTAAGTATGTCATCTTACCCCTGAATATGGCAAACATAAACCAGGAAGTGTGGCACATACTCAAAAGTGACCTGGCAATACAGAAAGACCTGCAGAGAAAGCTAATCAACACAAGAGCACTGGCAAAATACATAATACAAAAATACCCTCTAAGAGCATCTTTAGACTCAGTAATATCAGCAATAAGAAGATTCCAGAGCCAGGAAAAATTCAAAGAAGAAGAGCAATCACTGTTAAGCTGCTTCAAGGGGGCAGTTGTATCAACAAAAAACAATGTTGCAGTGCTCACACTTAACATGCGGCCGGCAGACTTCTTTAAAAAATTCTGCACAGCAAAAAAATCCTCATTAAGAGTAACCACAGGAAGCAGGGAAGTCAAACTGATAGTAGAAAACCCAAAACTAAATGAAATGAAAAAACACTTTAACAAGGAAGACATCAAAAAAATACAAGACAACCTAAGCGAAATAAACGTAAAACTAAGCACAAAATCACTAGAGACAAGAGGAGTCCTTGCAAGAATAGCAAGTGAAATAGCATTAGCAAACATCAATTTGCAAGAAATGGTTGTGTGCCCGCCGGAATTTCTGATTTATGTGAAAGAAAAAGACATAGTCAAGGCACACGAGGCAATACTACAATTAATCAGTGCATAGAAAAATATATATACGCCAACAGCAAACTTTCTTCTAAAAGAGGTGAATATCCATGGCAAATTATGCTATAAACGGATTTGGAAGGATAGGAAGGCAGGTATTTCAAATCGCTGTCCAGCAAAAACTAAACATCGTCGCAATCAATGACCTCACAGACACAAAAACACTTGCGCATCTTCTGAAATACGACTCTGTATATGGAAAATATCCAGGAAAAGTATCCTATGACCAAGACCACCTGATAATAAACAACAAAAAAATAAAAGTGTATGCAGAAAAAGACCCTGCAAAACTGCCCTGGAAAAGGCTTAAAGTGGATGTTGTTGCAGAGTGCACAGGAGCATTCACAGACAGGCAGGGAGCAGGCAAGCACCTGAAAGCAGGAGCAAAAAAAGTTTTGATAAGCGCACCAGCAAAACAGCCGGACGTCACAGTCGTATTAGGGGTAAACTTTGACAAGTATAACAAGAAAAAGCACAAAATAATTTCAAATGCAAGCTGCACAACAAACTGCATAGCACCAATAGTGAAAGTCCTTAATGATGCGTTCGGGATAGAGAGCGGGTTCATGACAACAGTGCACGCATACACTGCATCACAAAAACTAGTAGACGGCCCGCACAAAAAAGACATAAGAAGAGGAAGAGCAGCAGCAGTAAACATAGTGCCAACAACAACAGGAGCAACAAAAGCAGTCACAGAGACAATACCAGAACTGGACAAAAAACTTGACGGCATGGCAATAAGAGTGCCGGTAGTGTGCGGTTCAATATGCCAGTTCTCAGCAGTGCTGAAGAAAAATGCGACAGCTGAACAGGTTAATTCTGCATTCAAGAAGGCAGCACAAAAAATAAAAGGCATACTGGAATACTCAGAAGAGCCATTAGTCAGCACAGACATAATACAGAACCCTCATTCCTGCATATTTGACTCACTTTCAACACAAACAGTGGGCAAGAAACAAGTCAATGTATGCGGATGGTATGACAATGAATGGGGCTACTCTGCAAGAATGGTAGACCTGATGAAAAAACTATGAAATTCAACACACTAAAAAACATGGACCTAGAAGGCAAAAGAGTGCTTGTAAGAGTAGACTTCAATGTTCCAATGGATAAAAAAGGCAAGATACTGGATGACAGGAGAATAAAGGCAGCAATACCAACAATAGATTACTTACTCAAGAAAAAAGCATTAGTGATACTAATGTCACACCTGGGAAGGCCAAAAAAAGTAGAAGACAAACTAAGAATGGACAAGATAGCAGAAAGGCTTGAAAAACTCCTAAAACAAAACGTGATAAAACTCGATGACTGCATAGGAGCAAGCGTGGAAGACCAGATAAACGAAATGCAGGCAGGAGAAGTGTGTTTGTTAGAGAATCTTAGGTTTTATCCAGAAGAAACAAAGAACGACAAGTTTTTTGCACAGAGCCTTACAGAACTGGCAGACGTTTATGTAAACGACGCATTTGCAACAATGCACAGAAAACACGCATCAGTATACGGCGTGCCTTATTTTTTACCAAGCTGCGCAGGATTATTAGCTGTAAAGGAGTTGAAACAATTAGACAAGGCACGCAAGCCAAGAAAGCCATTCTTTGCAATCATATGCGGAATGAAAGAAGACAAACTAAAAGCAGCTGAAAAAATGTTTACAAAAGCAAGCAACCTGTTTATTGGAGGGGTTTTAGGGAATATTTTATTGAAGGCACGCGGCTATAAGATAGGAAAATCAAAGATTGAGAGACTTAAATTAGACAAGAAGTTTATTTCAAGTAAAAAAGTAATTACTCCAGAAGACGTTGTTGCTGCCAGTAAGATAGCAGGTAATGCAAAAACAAAAACAGTAGATGTTGCTGAAATCCCTGCAAAATGGCATGTTGTGGATGTAGGACCGAAAACCCTCAAAAGAATACAGGAAATTGTTAAAAATAGCAAGACCGTATTCTGGTCAGGCCCTCCAGGAATATTTGAGATCAAGAAATTCTCAAAAGGCACAAAAGCGCTTGCTAAACTGTTATCCAAAGCACAAGCAGTTACAATAGCTGGCGGAGGGGATACTGCAGAAGCCATTGATAAGTTCAGATTGGCTCGTGATTTTACACACGTAAGCACAGGCGGTGGAGCCGCTGTAGCATATGTAGAAGGCAGAGAACTTGCCGGAATAAAAGCATTAATTGAGAGCAAGAAAAGATTTGGGTAGTTTTCTTATAGAAAGTTTTATAAATAATAACATATTATAACTTGTTTAATGAAGATAATACTAACAAGGCACGCAGTAGAGCGAATGATTGCCAAGGCAGTGAACAAAGAGCTAATAAAGGAAGCAATCAAAAAAGGGAGTAAAATAAAACAGACAGATGGCCTGCTTGCAGTTTATGGATATATTGAAGTTGCCTATAAAAAAACAGGGCAAGATACTTATAAAATCAAGACGGTGAAACTAAGATGAAACGAACAAAATGCGAAGAATGCGGAGGAAAAATAACCAAAAAATTGGTTCCATTTAAAATGTACGGGATCAAGCTGGGGGATTTTCCTGCTGAAATCTGTGCTAAATGCAATGAGGAAGTATATGACGAAGAAACAGTAGAAAAGATTAATGAGATTGCCAAGAAAAAAGGGCTTTGGGGCCTTGAATCAAGAACAAAAGTAGGAGAAGTCGGAAATTCTTTGGATATAAGGATAAACAAGAAGATAGCAGACTTCATAGGACTAGAGAAAGGCAAAGACATATTAGTGCATCCAGAAAACAAGCGCAGAATAATAATAGATGTGGTTTAATTTGGCCAAAAAAGTAAAAGATTTGCTTGGTGCAGTAAAACTTAGTGATGAAGAAGCTGAAGAGATAAAGCAGCGCAGGAAAAGTGTTTATTGTAAACCAAAAACTATATAAATGAGCTTATTTGTTTATCATAAACATGGAAGAGACATATAAAAAACTGTTCAAGGAATTTTTAGAAGGTGCCTTGGATGAGGAGAAAAAGGGCAGATACAATTCTGCAATAAGCAATTATTACAAGGCACTAAGCACACTATGCTCTTTGCTGATCTACCGAAAAAAACAGAAAAACAGCAAAGTCTCATCAAGAAGTCGATTTATTCATGAGCCACCTATTTCCAGACATAAGGAAATCAGTTGACGGCCTGTATAAAACATATACAGGAACATATCAAACTTTGAAGAAGAAAGCAGATTGCGATGAAATCAAAAATGGCATTAAGACAGTCATTAAACTTGCAGGAATTGAAAAAGAGTTTAAGGAAACTCTTGAAAAAATATAAAGAAATCCAGGATTTTATTATCTTCGGCTCTTTAGTTAAAGGCAAGTATCTTCCTGCAGATGCGGATATTGCTGCAGTAGTGAATAAAAAAAATATTTCTTTAGTTGGAGAAATAAAAGAGCAATTAAAAATTAAAAATTTAGATGTGGAGCTGATTAAGCCAGAAGAGATATACCAAACCAGATTAGGCTTGACATTATTATCAGAAGGATTCAGCATTAAAAATAACAAATTTTTAAGAGAAAAATTAGGGCTCTCTCCAATGAAAATATATACATATAAGATAAAACACCTGACACAAACCAAAAAAGTATCATTTGGAAGAGGACTTAAGCAGGTAATAAAAGATACAAAAGGGATTAAACTAGGGGCTGGAAGTGTCATGATTCCGCTTGAACAAAGCAGCAAGTTTGAGGAATTTTTAGATACGTGGGAGTTAAAGTATACAACAAAGGAATACCTGGTGTTATAAGGGTTGAGTGAGTTTTGGAAAACAAAAGTTTTATATATGTTTAAACATAAACATATGTTTATGGCAATCAAAACAATAACGATTACAGAAGATGCTTACAATAGCATTAAAAACCTGAAAGACGCAGGCGAAAGCTTCAGCGAGCTGTTTCTAAGAATAAGCAAGAAAAAAACCAAAGTAGGGGACTTGCTTGGAGCGGTGAAGATTAGTGACAAAGATGCAGAAGCAATGAAGAAAAGAATCATAGAATACCGCAAAAAAACATCTGAAGATATCCTGGAGAGAAGAAAAAATGTACGTCTTGGATAGCTCTGCATTCATAGAATTACTGAAAGAAAGCCCTGCAGGAAAGAAGATTGCAGAAAAAATAAGAGATATGCCTGCGATAACTACTGTGTTAACAGCTAATGAGATCCTTATTGGTGCAAAAGGACTCCAAAGAAAAACACTTGAGAAATTATTTGAAGGAGTTGAAGTGATAGAATATGACAAGGATTCTGCGCTGAAAAGCGTGGAGATAGAGGAAGCTTTAATGAAGAAAGGGCAGGTCATCAATAAAGTTGATATGTTCATAGCAGGCATTTGCCTGGCAAACAATAAGCAGCTGGTCACACTTGACAAGCACTTTAAGAGAATTCCTGAATTAAAAGCAGTCTTTGTTTAATATGTGTGGGCTGAATTCGATGGTTTTAGCGTTTTTTGATATTAGAAACCATTACCTTACTCAAAATCGCTGATTTTGAGAAGTCACTGCTTTGCTGGCGCAAAACCAGTAACTTTATAAAGCAAGACTGGCTATTTAGTCATTATTCAATGGTAAAAAATGGTGGCTTTCACAGTTAAGAAAGAAGAGAAAGCATTTGTAAATTACGTGATAGACGCAGGACTTCTTGACAAAGAAGAAGTAAGAAGAATCTGCATTACCAAGAAAAAAATTCGAGAGAAAAAAGAAAAATCTAAGCATTTAGCACAATTAGCGATTGAAGCAAATTATCTTACAAAAGAACAGGCACTTGCAATCCTGGCTGAAGTAAAACAAGAAATGCAGGACGCTGACCCGCAGGATTATGAAGAATTAGTTGAAAACACACTGGAGGTTTACGGGGTAAACCTTGAAGAACTTGTCCTAGAGCAAAAAAAGGATTTCTCAAAACCAGAAGACAGGTACATACCAATACAAGAAGTAGGAAGAGGAGGAATGGGTGTAGTTGAAAAAGTCTGGGACAATGTGCTGCAAAGAGAAGCAGCAAGAAAAACAATATTAGTATCACAAGCAGCAGAAGATGATGAAAGCAAAAAAGAAGAGGTCATAAGAAAAACACAAAGAGCAAAAAACGAGGCAAGATTAACAGGAAAATTAAGCCACCCATACATTATAAAGGTTCATGATTCAGGAAGAGACTCAAAAGATAACTTCTTTTATGTAATGGAATTTGTTGAAAACGGAAAAGAATTAACAGACGTAATTGACCAGATAGCAGACATAAAAAGAAAAGGAAAGAAAATTCCAAACAAATTTGCTGTGGACAGTGTTCTAGAAATGGTTGCACAGGTCTGCGATGGAATGGATTATGCACACAAGCAAGGAGTTATTCACAGAGACTTGAAACCAGAGAACGTAATGGTGTACGGAAGTGCAGATAAATTATTCATGCTTATCGTAGACTGGGGACTTGCAAAAGACCTGGAGAAAAGAGAATTGGCACTGCCTGCAGAGTTAAGTGATGAAGATTTGAAAGGAAAACTAAAAGAAGCAATAAAAGGCAAGTCACAGGAAATCAGGACACAAGACGGGCAAGTAATGGGAACACTGAAATACATGGCACCAGAACAGGCACTAGGAGCAGAAAAAACAGATGAAAAATCAGACATATTCTCACTAGGAGCAATACTTTATGAAACCCTTACAGGACAAGCACCGCGTGATTTACAAGGAAAGAACATATTACAGGCACTAAATGCAATAGCACACAATGAAATAGAAGACGCAAAAACAGCGAAAGACCCGCTATTTAACATAACACCAGGATTAGCAGCAATCTGCGCAAAAGCAATGACTGTAAACCCCAAGAAAAGATACAAATCTGCAGGACAAATGGCAAGAGACATCCATAATTATCTAGAACACAAGGAATTAATTGCAAAACCAGACGGCTTCTTTGAAAAACTGTATAAAAAAGCAATAAGAAACCCCCTGAAAACAGGAATGGCAGTAACAGCAGCAATATTACTGCCTTTAGCACTTGGAGGAGTTGGTGTAGTTAGAGGAATAAGTGCTCAGAATGAATTAAGATTAGAGAAGGATAAAACTGTTGCAGAAAGAACAGCTAAAAAAGAAGCTCAGGAAAGAGCAAAAGCAGAAGCAGAAGCAAAAGAAGAAGCAGAAGCAAGAGCAGACGCAGAAGCAAAAGCAGCAGACAATCTAGAAGACAAGTTAGAGGCTGAGAAGGAATTGAGAGAATTGAGTGAGAATCAAAAAAATGCTTTGGAATTGGTTACAAAAGGATTACAAGTTGCAGAGTCTTCTTTATATATGAAAGACTCCGCACAAATTAAACGTAAGCTAGAAGATGCAATTGAAAAATATAGCGAAGCTATAAAACTAGATAGTAAATTAGCGCATGCGTATAATAATAGAGGAAACGCATTTAAGAGATTGGGGCAGTATGATGCTGCGTTAGCAGACTTTGATAGAGCATTACAAGAAAACCCAGATTTAGCAAAAGCTTATAATAATAGGGCGTTGGTTAGATTTGTACAAGGCGATTTGCAAGGCGCAAAAAAAGATTTTACAGAAACCATTGAAAGACTTCCACTGTATGCGCAAGCATATTCTAATAGAAGTGCAGTGTTTATTAGATTAGGAAAATATGAACAATCAATAGTAGATTGTGATGAAGCGCTAAAAATAAAGCCTAATTATGCGCTTGCGCACTCTAATAAGGGAGAAAGTTTGATGAATCTTGGCAGATATACAGAAGCAGAGCAATCTTTAAAAGCATCTGTGGTTTATGGGGACTATTCTACGCATTTACTCTTAGCAAGAAATATGATTGAAGCAGCGCAATCAGGAAATCCTCTTTATGAAAACTGGCGCGAAAGAGCAAGAGAGCATTGTGCAAGAGCAGTAAGCATAGATAAAAGTCTTGCAGATGATGCTAAAGGAATTCTAGAAAAAATAGAATAAAAAATTAATTATCTTTTATTATATAGAACTGATAACTTCTAAATGCAGGTCCTGGGCAAGGTCCGCCGGCAACCGCTGAAGCTTGATATGTGACCCCTGCTCCTGGAACGAAAATTTCGTCTGTAATTACACAAGTTCCGCCTGATGTCCAATCTGTTACAAAAAAACCATTACTGGGTCCGCCAGGATCACCG
>WJJT01000046.1 GCA_014729555.1 Candidatus Woesearchaeota archaeon | reverse complement strand
CTATCCGCCAAGCGGTGCAGTTCTTTTTGCTGAGGATGAGAGAGACAAGGTAGGACACTACTTATACTGGAGAGTTAACAGGGGGTTATACGAGTGGGAGATAGAGTTTGAAGAAGGACTAAGATCCAGACTTTCTCCAGCTACACTGGCAGCACCAGGCCCGTATGACCTGGAAGACCTTGAAGACAAGGACTTGTTCATGCTTGGACAGCCATTTGTAGTAGTAGACACTGACTTGTTCACTCCTGTTGCTACAAGCACACCAGCTAACATCACGTCATTGACAATAGACCTGATGGGCGGAGCAGTAGCAGGAATCCTTGGAGAAAACGACAAAGAAACATACGTTGTTGACGGCAAAGAATACGAAGTAGAAGTCCTGGTTATCTCAGAGACATCTGCAGGCGGAGAAGGCTCTGTAAAATTCAGAGTAAACGGCGAAATCACCAGCGAACTAAGAGACGGTGAAACAGACGTTCTTGCAGACGGAACACAAGTCGGTATCAGAGACATCCTTGCAACTGGAAAAGACATCCAAAAATCCATTGTACAGTTCTACATTGGAGCATACAAAGTGTCTTTCACAGACAGGAACACAACAGACACTACATTTGAGCAGTCTGGAACAGAAGTAAACGAAGAGACAATTGAAGACTCAAACATAAGCATCAGAGGATCTCTGACAGGCGTTGGAAACAATGAGTATGAGCTGACAAACGTAAGATACAACCTACAGGCAGATGCAGTTCTAGGAGATGTATTCATACCACCAGGAACAGGCTTAAGAGAACAGCTTGATGAACCTGAAGGCATGCTTACACCATTCTGGGACATCAGATACGAAGGCCTGATGGACACTGGAGTAACAATAGTAAGATGGGATGCAAGAGGAAGCAGAGAATACGACCTTGAGTTCACAAACCAGGAAGGCATAATGTATGACACGCCATTAATCAGCAACAAAGGAACACAGTTCTTTTGGGGAGATGATGACGACAGGCTATGGTTCACAGAAGGTTCAACTGCTACATTCCCAATAAACAGAAGAGACTACTTTATATTAAGTGACTGCCTGGTAAGAGGATACAACAGAGGACTAGGATCAGGACTAACAGACAACACCTGCTTTACACACGTGCTAAGATACAACAGCATTGACACAGCAAACAGAAGACTGACCTTTACAGACCTTGCAACAGGAACACGAGAAACAACATACGACCAAAACACGTTTCGAGCAAACCTTGTAGTTGGTGGAGTAACATACTTAGTGCAGGTAGATGTTCCAACACAGAACATAGTAGTAGACCTGGATGGTAGTGGATTACCATTTGCAGCAGGAACCCAGGTATTGATTGCATTACAAGGAGAAGGCTTGATAAGCTTTAACACCACAGCACAGTGTTTAGTGAATGGAACTAATGCAACAGCAGGAGCAGTAGTAACTGCATTTAACAATTGTACTGCAGTACCTAATGCAACAATGCAGTTGATAACACTGGCTAAAGAGTTTGACGAAGCAGCAAATGACGAGAGTGTAAACATAACTATTGAAAGAAGAGCAAATAACAGAATTGGCTTGGATGGCAACACGCCTTCTGGAATAACAGACGGTGTATTCAGGGCAACCACTTTCTTTGGTCCATTTGACCTGGAAGAAAACGAAGACCTGGAGCATGCAATGACTGGATACGGAGTATTCTTAGAAGTCTACAGGCCACAGTCCAGTACACAGGCTGAAGACTTGACAGTAGAATACCCACTAAGCCAGAGAGGCGCCAGAGTATTCGTTACAGGTGGACAAGTAAGTGTAGCAGATGTAGCTAGCGGCGGAACTTCAGAACAGATCCAGCCAATACAGCTAGGAACTGCAAAGCTAGCAAGCGAGATTGCAGACATCACACAATGGAATGCAGTCGTCGTAGGCGGACCATGTGCAAACCCAATAGCAGCACAGTTGATGGGCAACCCAGATCCATGCTGGGAATCAATCCCTGAAAACAAGGCTATTGTCAAGTTGTACACGCACGCAAACGGCAGAGTCGCATTGCTTGTTGCAGGACGAACTGCTAAGAATACCAGACAAGGCTGCCGTGCAGTAGCAACTGGACAAGTAACCAGTGTAGCTGGCACAAGCGCAATGGTATCTGGTACAAGCCTGACAGACACAACAGTTACAGAAATGTAAACTCTGTAACAAATTATTTTTTTTCTTTTCTTTGAATTCTTAAATTATACCACAGGCATTGTTTCGCAAGTGCAAACCTTGGCATTTGCTTTTTCAAACTTTACAGCGAATCTCGTTAAGTATCAAACATCTGCGATATTCGCTAAACAGCAAATTAAAATTTGCTATAAAAAAAGAGGTGAAAATAAATGGGAATACTAACTGAACTAGGAGTATCAGTTGTAGAGCCGCTAAGAAGCATCTGGAACGGAATAATACAAACAGTTCCAGGAATAGTAGCTGCAATAATTCTACTGATTATCGGCTATGTACTAGCATTGATAATAGCATACATAGTTGACAAAGTGCTTGAAAAAATAAAATTCGACAAATGGGTGCTTGAAAAGACACACGCAGCAAAAACCCTGGGAAAATTCAAGCTAAGCAAATTCCTTGCTCTGATAACAAAATGGTATGTCTTCATACTGTTCCTGCCGCCAGCAGCAGCACTAATAAAACTAGGTGCACTATCAAACTTCCTGATGGCAGTAGCAATGTGGATACCAAACGTAATAATTGCAGTAATACTGGCAATGATTGGAGTGGCATTTGCATACTACATAGACAACAAGATAACAGAAACAAAAGTAAAAGCAGCAAGCATCCTGGCGATGATAGCAAAGATAATCATCTATGTCTTTACATTGCTGATAGTGCTTGACCAAGTCGGAATAAGAATTGCAGTTGCACAGACAAGCTTCCTGATAATACTCGCAGGAGTGATGCTTGCAGTTGCAATGGTTGTTGGAATCGGATTCGGGCTTGCTTTTAGAGACGAAGCAAAAGGCATAATAAAGCAAGTGAAGAAGAAGTTATAAACTTTTTTTTTCTTTTTTATTTCTCATTCTTTAGAAACATTTAAAAATAAGTTTTTAAATTGCTCATTCTGAGGTTGATAATATGGCAAAAGTAACGCATGAAAGATGGAAATGCATCAGCTGCGGAGCCTGTGCAAATGTCTGCCCAGAGTTTTGGGAGATGGCAGATGACGGCAAGGCAAAGCTAAAAGGCGCAGAGTACAAGAAAACAGATGAAGGAGAACTAGGAGAGCTAACAATAGATGATGCAAAATGCAACAAAGAAGCAGAGGCAGGATGCCCTGTAAATTGCATACATGTAAAAGAAGAAGCTGGTGAAGAGAAAAAAGAAGAAAAAGCAGCTGAAGAGAAGAAAGAATAAAGCAAAACAAAAAGCACAAACAGATTATTTCTAATTCTTATTTTATTTTTTGTATAGAAAATAATCATTTTTAAAGAAAAGTTTATAAGAAACAGATTCTTTGACTCTAAAAAAGAGGCGGTTTTTGGGTCAAATGCTTAAAATAGCCAAAATCAAGAAAAGAGACGGCTCAATAGCAGACTTTAAGCCAGAAAAAATCACAGCAGTGCTTGAAAAAGCGATTTCTAACGCAAACATAAAAGACAAAAGACTTGCAAAAAGACTCACAGGACAGATAGTCAAAAACCTTGAGAGCGCATTTGGGGCAAAACTCATTCCAGGAACACAAGATGTAGAAGACGTGCTCTTAAACCTGCTCAATAAAAACAAAAAACTAAAGCCAATAGCAGATGCGTATCTTGCATACAAAAAAGAACACAAGGAAAGCATAGGCTTCAGGACAGTGCACGGTGTTCGGGATGACATAGGCCTGAGCCAAAACGCAATACAAGTTCTTGCAAAAAGATACCTTCTAAAAAACGAGCAAGGCAAAATAATAGAGACACCAGCAAGAATGTTCAAAAGAGTGGCCAAGGCAGTATCGCAGGCAGAGACAAACTACAAAAAAAGCACATCAAAAGCAGAAAAAGAATTCTATGAAATACTTTCAAAACTGGAATTCATACCAAACTCCCCCACATTAATGAACGCAGGAACAGAAATAGGCCAGTTATCAGCATGCTTTGTGCTTCCAGTAGAAGACTCAATAAAAAGCATCTTCCGCGCTGTGGAAAACATGGCGATAATCCACCAGACAGGAGGAGGAACAGGATTCAATTTCTCAAAAATACGCCCAAAAGGAGACATAGTAAAAAGCACAAAAGGAAAAGCATCAGGGCCAATATCCTTCATGACAGTTTTTGACAAGACCACAGATGTAATAAAACAAGGAGGAAAGAGAAGAGGAGCAAACATGGGCATACTAAGAGCAGACCATCCAGACATAGTGGAATTCATCAACTCAAAAACAAAAGAAGACATGCTGAAAAACTTCAACATATCAGCCGCAGCAACACAGGAATTCATGGAGGCAGTGCAGAAAAACAAGGAATTCTGGCTGGTCAATCCAAGGACAAAAAAGAAAGAAAAAATGGTGAGCGCCAAAATCATATTTGAATTAATCACAAAAGCAGCATGGGGGCACGGAGACCCAGGAATAGTATTTATCGACGAAATAAATGAAAAAAATCCAGTGCCGCAGGCAGGAGTGATAGAAAGCACAAACCCCTGCGGAGAGCAGCCCCTGCTTCCATACGAAAGCTGTAATCTCGGCTCAATCAATCTCTCAAAAATGGTGCGCAACAGCAAACCAGACTGGAAAAAGCTCAAAAAAACAATCAGAACAGCAGTCCACTTCCTGGACAATGTAATAGACGTGAATAAATTCCCGCTCTCAGAAACAGAAGAAAAAACAAAAGCAAACAGAAAAATAGGCTTAGGTGTGATGGGATTTGCAGACATGCTTGTCAAGCTTAAAATCCCTTATGATTCTGACAAGGCAATACAGTTTGCAGAAAAACTAATGAAATTCATAACAACAGAGGCACGCAAGAAATCAGAAGAGCTGGGCAAAGAAAGAGGGAACTTTCCAAATTTTGAGAAGAGTGTGTATGCAAAAAAACATAAAAACATGCGAAACGCAACTTTAACCACAATAGCACCAACAGGAAGCATAAGCATATTTGCAGACGTGACATCAGGCATAGAGCCATTCTTTGCAGTAACATATATAAAAGACATACTAGACCACACACCAATGCTCGAGGTCAACAAAATATTTGAAAAAATTGCACGGCAGAAAGGATTTTACACAAAAGACCTGTTTGCAAAAATAGCAAAAGAAGGAAGCGTGCAAAAAGTAAAAGGAGTGCCAGCAGACGTCAAGAAACTATTCAAGACAACACTTGAAATAAAACCAGAACAACACGTCAAGATGCAGGCAGCATTCCAGAAACACACAGACAATGCAGTGAGCAAGACCGTCAACCTGCCAGAAGACGCAAAACAAGAAGATGTTCAGAAAATTTATCTGCTCGCGCACAAATTAAAATGTAAAGGTGTTACTGTCTACAGATACGGCTCAAAAAAAGAACAGGTTTTGTATATCGGCAAGGAAAGCTATAGAAAAGCAGAGGAATATGCAGGCTCATGCCCGCACAGGACATGCGAGTACTAAAATGGGAAAAGTATACTTATGGACAGGAAACGGCTGGGGAAAAACCACATCAGCTATTGGGGCGGCAGTAAGGGCAGCCGGCCACGGCTATAAAGTCACAATAATACAATTCATGAAAGGCAGAGGAGAAGAAATAGGAGAATACAGAATACGAAAAAAAATAGGCCTAAAATATGAAATACGCCAATTCGGAAGAACAGGATGGATAAACCTGAAAAAACCAGCAAAAAAAGACAAAGAACTAGCAGAAAAAGGACTGAAATTTGCTTATTCTGCACTAAAGAAAAAACCGTTCATACTGGTACTTGATGAGATCAATTTAGCAGTTCGCATAGGGCTGCTTGACGAGAAAGAAGTGCTTAAGCTCTTGAACAAAATCCCTGAAAAAACAACAGTTTACCTGACAGGAAGACAGGCAACAGCAGGGCTAAAGAAAAGAGCAGATTTTGTGAATGAAATAAGAATGATAAAAGGCCCTAAAAAAATAAAAGGAGAAAAAGGAATAGACTACTGAATCTTTTTCTTGGCTTTCTTGAGCTCTTCTTCTAACTCTTTTTTAGAATCCGGTGATTTCTCAGGAGCTTTTTCTATGTCTTCAAAATCCTTCTGCAGTTCTGGCTCTTCCTCTGGGAAATCAAGCTCTTCTTTTTCCATGAACAAAGAATAAGTATGTTGGTATTTAAATTTTGTGCTACTAAACTTTGCGTTTTGTATAATTTAAACAGGCAAAATTTAGTGAACTTGTCTTTTGCACGCAAAAGCCAAGTGATAGAAAAAATATAAAATAAATTAAAGAAGGCTCTTATTACCTAACCTTTGCCTTAAGCTTAAGAGCCTTTATGATGTCCTTGCACCTGTTTCTCAGAGTGGTCTCTGTAATGCCAGAAACCTCTGCAACCTCTCTCTGAGTTCTCTTCTCCTTAAGCATCAGTCCTGCAATGTAAAGAGTAGATGCAGCAACACTGACAGGGCTCAGGCCAGATGTCAATCCTTTCTTTTTCAACTGCTCAGCAAGCTTGACAGCCTTTGTCTGAACCTTTGGAGTAAGCTTCAGGGCACTAGCAAACCTTGCTGTGTAGTCAATAGGATTGATTGGTATAATCTTGATATTAAGCTCTCTCAGCAACATCTTGTATGTCTTTGCTATAATCTTGACATCTGTTCCAGTCAATTCACTGAATTCCTTTAAAGACCTTGCAATGTCATTAACTCTGCATGCAATATACAGAGAGCCAACAACAATGTTCTCAATGCTTCTCTTTAAAGTCAGGTTTTTCTCAGCAGCCTTTCTGTAAATTTCAGCAGCCTCTCTCTCAACCCTTCCAGGAATATTCAGCTGATTAGATATAAGCTTAAGATTTGTCAAAGCATGCTTCAGGTTCTGCTCAAAACTAGAGCTTGTCCAGGCATTCTTTTTCTTAATCCTGCCAATCATGGCCTTGGTTTTTGTATTAAGCTTTGCAAGGTCAGACCTGTTGCCAATGTTTGTAGCAAGATTGTCTGCAATCCTTGGGTCAAAAGGCGCACCAGACCTGCTGTTTTTCTCAACACCTTCCATATCAAAAGACCTAGTTTCCTCTGTAAAATCGACCATAGCATCCTCTATGACAAAGTTACAATCCCTGCAAACAACTTCCCCGTTTCTTTTGTTTGTAAGGAAATTCCTGCATCCACAATCCGGGCATGTTTCTGTCATTATCATTTTATTTGCCTCCACTCACTATAAACTCACGAATCTGGCTCTTTT
>WJJT01000045.1 GCA_014729555.1 Candidatus Woesearchaeota archaeon | reverse complement strand
ATAATATGAATAGCAATAACATTCCAATCAGGTATATTTTGTTTTTCATGGCTATCAAGTAGCGTTTCTAATTTATATATAAAAGTATATGTGTTTAAAAAGGTTGCGAATAAAAATTTGTAAGTCCGGCCCCCTTATCTATTTCCTCATATCTATTTTTGATGTTAGCAGTCTTTTTATAGTCCAGAGTCTCCCCTGCCCGCCCAATGGGCGTTCAGGAATTTGTGGTATATTCTGGCGGTCGGGTTTCAGAACTTCTGAATGGTTTAAGAAAATCAAGTGAGGTCAGAGCAGAGGTTTCTTGCATTATTATGGAGTTAGAAGAGCATCAAAGAGTTTTAGAGAAGTTTATTCAGAGAGAAGATGATCCTGCTTTAGTAGCTCAGGCAGACCAGTATCAAACAGATCTCACTAAGACTATTGAGGCGTATAAGAATCTTGAAAAGCTTTTAGGAGGTTATCAAAATGGCAAAATTTGAGTATAAAACTGTTGTTTGTCCTAATAAAGGTCTAGTTTTAGTTATAGGATGAAGTTTTATGCCTCTTATGATGGCTTGCAAAGGGCGATTAACAGGATGGCCAGGGATAATGAGCCTTTGCCTATTCTGCTGTATTTAATACAAAATAAAGTGCCTGATTAGTTTGTGTCTACAAATCCTCTATTCTGTAGTATGCTAATCTTTTTATATTAGTTTGTCCTCAGATAGGATTAAGATGTTTGCATTGTTAGGCGTTTAACTTCGTGTCTAGAATCAGGGCCGCGGCGTCTATACCTTTTGTCAAGCGTTGCATTTGTGTGCAGCGTCTGCTTAATTGTCTAGGGTCAGGGCGGTGGCGTTTATTTATCTGCAATAAGAATTAGTGTTCTACTCAAATTCATAAACTTCTTTGCTGACAACTACAGGTTCTCCGCTTGTGTAATCTATTACTTCTGCGGTCATTGTGCAGCTTGTTTTATCGCATAGCTTCTGCCTTGTTGCGATTCCTATATATGCGTTTCCATCTTGCTCTCCAAGATTAATATCATATTTTTTGCCTGTTTCTGTCTCAAATCTTAATGAATCACCTGGTTTTTTTGATTTTACTATGCTTGAAAAATCCGCGTTTGTTTTGACCTGCTGGCCATATTCTGCTGTAACAATCATTTCTCCTTCAGTTATGCCTGCCATTTCAGCTGGTGAGCCAGGCATTACTTGCACAACTTCAACTCCGCAGGGTTCCTGAGGACAATTTTGAGGAAAACCGTTAGATATTACCATCAGCACAAGTACGGTTATAAGTGCCAGCAATATTTTTTTGCTGATTCCATTCAGGAATATTAAGTAAACAATTCCCACAGCAAGGTCTCTCTTGTTTTTCTTGAATCTTTTCTTCCAGAAATACTTGTAGATATTGACTATAGAGCACACAAGCAGGTGAACTGAAAAAAAGTCTATGGCTAATGCAAATATTGAGAACAGAATTGCAAATATCATTCGAGAAACAGATTGTGTTAGAAAAGTCATGTCAACTAAATATATTATATTCAATATCAGCGACAGTATTGCGATTGAATAAATGATCAAATCTGCTATTAATCTTTTTTTAGTGAACTTATGAAATTCTTTTGTTGTTATCTTGTATATTATTACAAAAACCACTGCAATAAGCAGGTATGTTATTACAGCTCCTATGCCCCATGCATTATAAATCATACTCATACAGTATTATTTAATAAACTGAATTTATAAAGATTCGTGTTTCAGGAAAAATTTATATACTTATGCTTCCTAAACCTGCTTAATGCATCTTAATGATCTGATTACAGATCCAAAAAAAGAGGAAGACAAACAAGAGCCTCGTAAGGCAGAGGCAATTCCTTTAAAAGATTATAGAAAGACAGAGGATTACCTGCGTTTGGTTTCTGCAAAATATTGTTCTGGCTATTTTGGATGAATTTCTCTGAAATTCAGGAATATTTTACGGCAACATTTTTATACTAGTTTATTCTAAATATGGAAAAAAAGAGGATATTATGGACCCGTTGATAGCAGATATAGGAATTATATTGATAGTGGCTACTGTTCTTGCGATTATCTCTAGATTTTTCAGGCAGCCTATTGTTTTGGGTTACATGCTTGCAGGTATTATTATTGGCCCTGTCGGGCTTGGCTGGGTCATGAATCAGGAAATAATCACCACTCTTTCAGAGATTGGTATTGCTTTTTTATTGTTCATTGTCGGTTTAGAACTGGATATTAGAAAGCTTAAGCATCTTGGTGCTGTGGCCTTGATTGTTGGCCTGGGCCAGATACTCCTGACTTTTATTGCAGGTTATGTTCTTGCTATTTTGCTGGGTCTTCCTTCTATTTATGCTTTTTACGTGAGCATTGCCCTGACCCTGAGCAGTACTGTTATTATTGTCAAGCTTTTCTCTGACAAGAATGAGATTAATGCTTTGCACGCGAGGATTTCTTTGGGCGTGTTGCTGGTTCAGGACTTTGTTGCTGTGATTATTCTTGCTATGATGGCTAATTCAGGCAGTTTAAATGTGTCTCATGTTATAACTAATTTAATTGTTGCAATTGGTTTTTTTGCAGTGTCTATTATCATTGGAACTTTTTTTCTCAAGTCTATTTTCAAGCCTCTTGCCAGATCCTCTGAATTACTGTTTCTTTCAGCAGTTTCCTGGTGTTTTGCTTATGCAATGATTTCGCAGTGGCTTGGCTTTTCTATTGCAATTGGTGCTTTTCTTGCAGGAATCAGCCTTGCTCCCTTGCCTTATCATATTGAGATTGCCTCGAGAATCAAATCATTAAGGGATTTTTTTGCAACAATCTTTTTTGTTACACTGGGCATGCAGATTGTATTGAATGGCCTGCAAAATATTCTATGGCCAATAATCCTGTTGTCCTTGTTTGTGTTGATCTGCAATCCTTTGATTGTTTTGGTTTTGATGTGTGCTATGGGCTTTAAGGCAAGGCCTGCTTTTTTGACAGGAATCTCTTTAGCTCAAATCAGTGAATTCTCTTTGATTATGATGGCTACTGGGTATTCTCTGGGAATTATTCCGCAGTCTCTTGTTTCTGTGATTGCAATCATTGCTGTCCTTACCTTCACTGTTTCATCTTACATGATTACTTATGATGAGAAGTTATACAGGCTTTTCAAGAAAGCAGTAAAGCCTTTTGAGTCCTTGTCAATCAAGGGTTTTGATTTAGAGTACTGTCCTGAGAAGGAGTCAGACCACAAAATCATACTTTGCGGCTGTGACAGGATTGGCCATGCCATACTTGAGTCTGCGCAGAAATTAAAAAAGAGCATTTTGGTTATTGATTTTAATCCAGAATTGATAAAAAGGCTGATGAAAGAGAAGATTCACTGCATTTACGGGGATATCAGCGACATTGAGATAATGGACAGGGTTAATTTCAAGAAAGCAGAATTGGTTGTGTCTACTATTCCTGATTATGCTGATAATATTATGCTTGTTAAAAAAGCCAAAAAAGCCAATAAAAAGGCAGTGGTTATTGTCACTGCAGAGGATGTTGATGACGCCCTCGAATTATACAGAAAGGGCGCAGATTATGTCATTCTACCGCACATGCTTGGCGGAGAGCACATCTCTGTGCTTTTGCAGGAAACTGCAGAGGATATTGGAAAGATTATAAAGAACAAGAAATGTAGTATTGCAAAACTAAAGAAAAGGTGGGCGCACAAGAATGGTCGTAATTAAGGAGCAGAGGGCAAAGGCAAGAAATCTTCAGCCTTCCATGCAGATCGGAAAATCCGGTATTACAGAGGGCTTGATATCTGAATTAAAAACACAGCTTAAAAACAAAAAATTGATTAAGGTCAAGTTCATGAAATCCTTTATTGAAGGAAAAGACAGGAAGCATGTTGCTGCTGACCTGGCCAGGAAGACTGATTCAGTAATTGTGCTTCAGATAGGAAACACTGTTGCACTGGCCAAAAAAAGGAAAATAAATAAAAAGCCAAAGGAATAATACATTAAAATGACAGCTGGAAGCAAGCGTTTGATCCTTTATGGATTTTACAATAAGAAATTCAAGGCTGCTTACCCTAATTTTGATTCTCTTTCAGACAGGGAGAAAAAGAAGATTGTTGAAAAGCTTGATGATAAAAAAGCAGAGGGTTTTGCAGATCATGAGATTTTTGAGGCAGAAAAAGACCAGATGGTTGTTCAGGATTACCCCAAGCCTCTTAACCGGTATTTTGTTTGGTATGAGTCTCCGCACGAGTCTATTGAGCCGATTTATTTCTTTTGCCTGAATCAACTGGCTGAGTGGGGCTTTCCAAAGGTTTTCAAGATTACTGATATTTTTACTGCTGCAGAGCACAGCTCTTTCTGGGGCGCTGCTACTGCAAGGCTTGGCCTGGCTGCTGACAAGGTTTCCCAGTACATGGCCACTATTGGCCAATTTATCAGAAAAGACTTGTTTCAGCTGGTGCGTGATATCCGCTGGATTGATGAAAGAATCAAGTATCATGAGGATGCAAGAAAAGGCAATGTCTCTGCTGAGATTACATTAAAGGGCATCTGGACAGATCTTGTTGACGGTGTTGTTCAGGGACAGAGGGTAAGCCCTAATATTTTCCAGCTTGCTACCCAGCTGCAGTACACTACCCTGCCTGACTGGTTTTTTCAGCTTCATCCCCAGAAGACAGAGGAGATTGATGACATGGTGAACAAGCTTGAGACTACAAGGGTTGTCAAGGACTTGTTAAGGAGAAAACTTGAACAGTACCTGGTTTGGAGGGAGGAGAATTATAAAGAGCTTAAGCAGAGAAGGATGTTTGAGGTTAAGTACTTGCGGCAGAATTATAATGTCATCAGGATGTATGTTACCTGGTTAAAGCCTTATCTTAAGCAGATAGAGCGTTTGAGTGCAGATGTTTCAAAGCTTAGCTCTGCTGACCTGATTGCTGCTTTTGAGGGTTCTTTGGTTGAGATTGAGGTTTTGGG
This sequence comes from Candidatus Woesearchaeota archaeon, assembly GCA_014729555.1. Lineage (GTDB taxonomy): Archaea > Nanobdellota > Nanobdellia > Woesearchaeales > ARS49 > WJJT01. Next base: position 5,386 of record WJJT01000045.1, on the reverse strand, counting down.
TGTCAAGATTGCAGAGGGCAATTCAAAGTATTATACCTGTATGCTTGAGACGTTTTTTTACAGGGCTCGCCCCTCTATGCCTTACACTGCAGAGACTCCTGGTTATCACAGGGGCCCCATCCATGTTGGCCAGGCAAGGATTAGTTGGCGTGCTTATTCCTGGACAATGGACGAGATTCAGAACTTTATCAGGATGAAGGAAAAAGAAGATCTTGAACTCCTGAAAAATATTGATGCTTCTATAAAGCAGACTCTTGATGCTATTGGTGATGACCTGGAAGAGTATCTTAAGCAGGCTGGGGAGGAGTTTGAGCCTAAAGAAGAAGAAACTAAAAAGCCTTCCAAGCCCAGCGTGTTTGAGCCGTTTGAGGCAGTTGGCAAGGGCTTCAAGGATTTGTTCGGCTCTTTTGTGCCCCTTTCTATCAAAAAGCCTGCTGTGAAAAAGCCTACCAAGGCAGACTTGGCCAAGTGGGTTCAAGAGGAGAAAAAAGCAGGCAAAGAAGCAAAGAGTTTGCTGTTCAAGAATTACAAGATTTTCAAGAAGGCGCACAAGATGCTGACTTGGTAAGTGGCTGGTAGTAAATAGTATTTGACTAGTAGTTGCCGAACAACCAATTCCGAATACTGCTAGCCATAAACTAAAAACCACATACTAATAACTGCGAACCAAACAACCACCAGCTTTTTAAATCATCACTCTCTTTTTAGTGCCAAGACTTTGATTGGGGGTATAAATATGGCAGAATTAAGAAAATTAGGAATACTGTCTTTTGCAAAGATGAATGCATTGATTAGTGCTTTTTTTGGTTTTTTAGCAGGCATAATTTATGCTGTTTTAGGCGTGTTTGCTCAGGCAGGCGGAGTGCCAGTATTTCCAGGAATACCAACTTTTGTGTTGGGTTTTGCATTTGTTATAATCCTGCCCATACTTTACGGCATTTTTGGATTTATAGGCGGCGCAATTATGGCTGCACTCTATAATCTCTTTGCGTCATGGTTTGGCGGTATTGAGATGAAGTTTAAGGTGCACAAGTAATTTTTTATTTTTTTCTTTGCTGATTTTTTTTAAGAATTCAGATAATGTCTATTTCTTTGAAAGAACGTTTTTCTATGGGTTTCTCTTCAAATTTTTCCTCTTCTTTAAAAGGCTCTTCTTCCAATTTATGCTGATTTAGTGCTTTTAAGTATTTAAATCTTGTTATAGAATTTATATATTCGTTAATTTTATAAACTTGTTTCAATTAATACCCCTCTAAATGAAGCTGAAACTCTTACTTTTCGCAATATTGCTTATTTTTCTTCTCGGTTGTACAGAAAAAAATATTTGTGGAAACAAGCTTTGCGAATATTCTGAAAACTACAAAGAAGACCACCTAACCTGCTCTAAAGACTGCCTTGATTGCGATGATAGCAATAAATGCACCAAAGATGCCTTTGATTACGGCAAACAGGAGTGCAGTCACGTTCCTATAAAGCCTTGCTGCGGAAATGGCATCTGCGAATCTTCTGAAATCGATTCCTGTAAGGCAGACTGCATTAGTAAATTGAGCATTCTCTCTAAAAAAGTTAAAATAACAAAAGAAAATGAAGATAATCAATTTGCAGAATATGTTCCTGGCAAAAAATATGTTTTTGATGAAGAACATGCAAAAGGGTCCAATGTCGCAAATATTGATTTGGATCTTAAAAATGAAGGAGATTTGGTTATTAAAAATTTGGGAGTCAATTATGAATGTGCTGATGAAACATATCAAGTTTATAGTTATGAGATATGCTATGTTATTCCAGACAAAATGGAAAAATCAGTTTGCCATCATAAATTTCAGACCTATTCCTGGCCAGATAACAGGCCTAATGATATTGTGCTCAGCAGCTTAAGCAGAAATAATGATGTGTTGCTGCTGCCGCAGGACAGTAAGGTGGCATTAAATTTGTATTTTTCACCTGTCAGACACCTGGATTATTTTTGGAAAACCAAGGAAGAAGATAAATTTCATAATATTTCCTGCAAAATAACACTTTTCAGTGTTGAGAATGAGCTTAAGGAAGAAATAGAAATAAAGAATTATCTGATTAAAGCTAAATAACAAAAGATTTAAAAGTTCTGCAATTAATTTGTGTTTAAATGAAAAAAATAATCATCTTACTGATATTCTTGCTTCTCATTACTGCTTGCGGCAAGCAAGAGGCTCCAAAGCAGGCAGTTCCAGAGAGGCCTGAGACTTTTTATGTTCCTCCTCCAAAGCCTGTCAAGCCAACTCCTCGTCCAATGCCTTCTCCAGGGCCTGCCCCTTTGCCTGATATTCCAGAGCCAGTAAAGGATGTTGTGCCAGACTTGCCTCCTCCTGCTCCAGAGCCTGTGCAGGTTTCTGGCAGGCCTTCCTGCAAGGTTCTGACAAAGACTGGACAACAGTACACTTATAAGGATGTTGAAAAAGGAGAGATATCTATGCAGGATTTTAGCGATTTAAAGAAGTGTTATCCTTATTTTTCTGAAGAACAGGCTAATACAGAAGCTGTGTGTTGTATTCTTTGATTGTTCTAAGGCAGCAGTTTTTATTTTATTTCCATTAGCTTGAATTTTTTTGCACCTTCTTTTGCATAACCCAGTTCTTCTTTGTTTTGCGAGTATATTGTGAAGAGCGGGTCTCCTTTCTTGACTTTTGCTCTTTTATGCACGTGCAGGTATACTCCAGAGCCATGGTCTCTCGGTGCTCCTGCCATTCTTCCTATTTTTGTTGTTATCTTGTTGTCTACGTGTTTTATTTTCCCTGTTTTTGGTGCTTTTACAGTGTATGTATGTTTTCCTAATGGTATTTGTTCCGGCTTTAGTTCTTTGCCGTCTTGTGCTGTTATGATTTCCACGAATTTCTGGTATGCTTTTCCGCTTTCAAGTATCTCTGTTGCTGTTTTAATTCCTTGTTTTTTCCCTGCTTTTCCTGTGAATTCCAGCATCTGTGCTGCCATCTCTAATGATTTTCTGCACAGGTCTTTTGGTGCTTTTTCATGATTTGTCAGCAGCCACACAACGTCTCTTGCCTCTAGTGCTGGCCCTATTCCGTTTCCTACTGGCTGTGAGCCGTCGTCAATAAAGTATGTTATTTTCATGCCTATTGATTTTCCAACTTTGCTGAAATACCATTTTAGTCTCTCTGCTTCTTTTTTTGTCGGCACTTTTGCGTTTTTGCCTATTGATATCTCCAGTAACAGGTGTGTTGCTGATACACTTGCTTTTTTTGCCATTATTGATGCTATCATCTGCCCTTCTGCATCTATTTCAAGAGGGTGCTCTATTTGTATTATTTTGTCGTCTGCTGGCGCTAAGTTTATCTCTTCTGCTCCGCCCCATGCAAGGAATCCCCCTGCTTTATTCAGGATTTTCTTTAGTTTTGGTATTGACACCCCTACGTTGCAGAATAGGTCCATTGTGTCTGCTGTTCCTGAAGGTGATGTTATTGCTCTTGAGCTTGTTTTTGGCACTTTTAGCCCTGCTGCTGCAAGTATGGAGACTACTATTGGTGTTGTTCTGTTTCCCGGCACTCCTCCTATTCCGTGTACATCTGCTATCAGTTTGTCTTTTAGTTTTATTTGCGAGCCTGTTATTGTCATTGCTTTTGTTGAATCTATTATTTCTTTTAGTGACATGCCGTGGACATAGTTTGCTGCTATGTATGATGTGAGTTCTATGTTTGTCAGGTTGTCATTCACTATGTCTTCCACTATTTTCAGTGTTTCTGGGTAGTTCAGCTCCACGCCGTCCAGTTTTTTCTTTATGTATGCTACTGAAACTGGTTTTTTTCCTGTTGATATCTCTACCTTGTCATTGTGTTTCACATTAAGGTCGTCCAGGACTTCCTCAAACAGGCCTATTGCCCCCAGCTTTACTGCTTTTGAGCTCTCTGCTATGTCAAGCACTGCTGTTGTTTTTCTTTTTCCTTTTCTTACCTCTACCCTGTCGTTGTGGTGCAGGTCTAATTTTTCTGCGTCTTTTTCATTTAACAGGACGACTCTCACTCCTCCTGTTGCAATATCCATGTCTTTGACTGTGAGTTTCATTTTTTTATATCACCTTTCATAGTCAAAGGCTTGAACAATCTCTGATTTTTCATTGTCTTTGACTGTGAGTTTCATTTTTTTATATCACCTTTCATAAACTAGTTTTATACTATTACTCCTTCTTTTTGATAGATGTCAAGGAAGGACTTCAATGCTGACAATATTAAGGGTCCTATTATGAATCCTGCAAAGCCAAACAACTGCAGTCCGCCTATTACTCCTAGCAGGACAAATACTGGGTGAAGCCCTCCCCTGTCTCCAATCAGTTTTGGTTTTAGTATGTTGTCTGCGCTTGAGATTATGAATGTTCCGTATAGCAGCAGGCCTACTCCATTCCATATCAAGACAGTGTTTCCTTCTGATGAGCCTTTTGCTATGAGGTACAGTGCTGCTGGTATCCAGATGATTGCTGTTCCTACAAATGGAACTAGCGCGAATATTGCCATGACCATGCCCCATATGTAGAATGTAGGTATTCCAAATATCCAGAACCCTATTGCCCCCAGTGCCCCTTGTATCACTGCGATGACTATTGAGCCGTACATTACTGCGTGTGTTGTTTCTTTTACTTTGTGGTACACCATTGCCTTATGTGTTCTTTTTAATGGGAACATGTCCTTTATTTTCTTGATTAGGTCAGGCCCTTCCTTGAATAAGTAGAAGAGTATGAAGAATGTTATTACTATCTGCAGTATTATGCCTGGAAGCTGGAACAAGATGCTTGATGTTTTTTCAATTGCCATTGATGCAAACCTGCCAAGCATGTCCTGAAGGTAGAATTTGATTTCTGGATCCTCTACCCATACTTTTAGATAGTCTGAAAAACGGCAGATAAGCGTGTCTTTTCCTGCGCAGTCAAGGTCAAGCACCTCTCCTGTGACTATTTTCTGCTTTGCCCGCACATACAGGTATTGTGCTTCTGTTGCAGATGACTGCAGCAGGAATGAGAATGGTATTGTTATCAGCAGTATTATGAATACTGACACGATCAGTGCGCAGAGTGACTTGTTCTTTATTTTATTGTTCAGCAGCCGGAATATCGGGTAGAACACGTATGCTATCACTATGCTTGCCAGTATTGAGTTAATAAAAGGTTGTATTACAAGGAAGCTCAGGAATATTAGTAATATAAATACTCCTAAGAAAAAATACTTGAATGTGCTGCTTTGTTTTACACCCATTTTTTTATTAACATATAGAGTTAGTATTTATAAATGTTGTGATGGGCCCGCCCGGACTTTCGCGCAATAACTGCGAATGCAGTTCCTTACTATCGAACCGGGGACCTCCTCGATTTTGAGTTATTCTTCATAACACGTCAACGAGACGT
>WJJT01000044.1 GCA_014729555.1 Candidatus Woesearchaeota archaeon | reverse complement strand
CTTTTGGCTTGTCCTTGAACTCAAAGATCTTGCCTTCAAAATCAGCAGCTGTAAAAGGCTTTTTGAGATGCTTTTCATAATCAAGCTCTTCAGGAAAACCCTGCCCAGTAGTTATCTGCAAGGTATCATTCAATTCAATTACACTTCCCATATTCAAAGTTGAATCTACAGAATTATATAAAATTAACTATATCGGAAAAGCCCTGCCAGAGTAATGATACGCAGCTTTATAAACAACCAGATACTGCAGTAATAACATAGACAACACAGATTTAAATAAGAAATAGAACTTAAAGAGACCAATAGGAGGGATATAAAATGTGGATAGACAACCCAGATTCGCCAGATTTAATGCCTGACAGTTATGCAAATGCAGGGCCTGAACTAAGGGGATACATGACAGGAAGATCACCTTTTGAGATAAGAGAGCCTTCTTACAGGGACACAAGAGGCAATCTAAGAAGCACAATTGATTCTCAAGAAGCATTCAGCAGGATAGCAGGAAGAGATAGTCCTGAACTGCCACAATTTGACATGACAGAACCAATTGTAGCCCCATTACCAGACTCATATACAATGATACAAAACGCTGAGGCGAAAATCCAAAAAGAAATAGAACGCAACACTTCTCCATTCGCAAGTTTAATTGAGCCCGTGCGAAGAGACATGGAAAGAGAACATCGTGAAAGTATTGCGCTAAAGGAATTTATTGAGAAATGTGGATTAGGTTGATTCATACAAGCCTTGATTACATTCACAGATTTCAGGCCTCACTTGCATAATCTTTTTATAACAATACAGCCTATCAACAAAATATGAAAGCAATATGGGTAATATCGGGGATTTTGATCTTATTGACAGCCTGCAATGGAACAATAACTGCAGAAAAAACAGAAGAAGCAGGACCCTATTCTTGCATATATAATGACACTTACAGCACAGCATCTTGGACAGAATATGAAGAATTCTTTCCAGAACCAAAGGAATTTGGGGAATGCTGGGCAATAACTCCAGATCCAGTCCCAATGGACACTGCAGTACAGACAACACAGAGATTATACGGCGGATTTTATTTCATTGATGTAAATAAATCAGAAGTGATTGGAAGCAATAATTCATTATACATACAAGGACCTCTAGAGAAAAGAAAATACATCAAGTTCTACATGTATGAATTCAATAATCCAGAATACGCAAAAAAGATGCATGACGAATTAAAGGAATTATATGCACACGGAGAGCCTGAAGACGAGAATTTCATACTCAAGCCAGTAGAAGTGCCTCAGGAAAACTGCTTTGCAGCACAATCAACAAGAAACACCAACACAATATGCATGAAAGACAATTATCTCTTTTTAGTCAGCTTAGCACAGCCAAAAGATTTGAGCACGATAAAAAGCGCAATAGCAAAAAAAGAAGACATTCCCAAGGAAGAATATGAAAAATTAAAAGAAGCAGCAACAAACCTAGAGGTTCAGGAACAAGACATGTTATTTTTCTTAGAGAGGTTATTCTTGAGGATAAAGTAAACCCCAAAAAATTTAAATAAACTCATCCTTAACACAAGCTTATGGAAAACAAGCACTATTTTGACAAATTATACCAGGAATCAAAAGACCTGCTCTGGAAAGGATTCATACACAAAAAACAATTAAAGTATCTTCTAGAAGAATTAAAACAAGGAAAAGTTCTGGATTTAGGCGCAGGAGAGGGAGCAGATGCCATCTTCCTGGCAAAGAAAGGATTCAAGGTAAAAGCAGCAGACATCTCAGAAACAGCAATAAACAGGATAAAAGAAATTGCAAAAAAAGAAAAAGTAAGTCTAGAAGCAGAAACCGCAGATTTAGAAACATACCAAATAAAAGAAAACTACGACGCAATAATCTCATTCGCAACCATACACTTCCTGAAAAAAGAACAAATAGACAAGATAATAAAAGAAATAAAAGAGCACACAAACAAAGGCGGAATAAACATAATAATGGTCTTTCGAGAAGGAGACGAGACACAAGGAGACTTTGACATGTATTACTTCAAGGACGGAGAATTAAAACAATACTACACTGGCTGGGAAATACTCTCCTACAGAGAATATGAAAAACTAGACACTGCGCACGGAAAACCGCACACACACAAAATAGCAACAATAATAGCAAAGAAATAACCGAAATTCTTCCGCATTTTTCTAAACAAAACATATAAACAATAAAAACAGAAATTTCTGAATGAAATACTATCTGGACACTGCCATCTGGATTGACATGCACGAGAACAGGAGTGATAAATTCAGGCCATTGGGAGAATGGGCTTTTGTGTTATTAAGAAAAATCCGCAAAGAAAAGCACACGGTTGTTTATTCTGATATTTTAATTGACGAATTGCTAAGAAAATACACAGATACTGATGACATCTTCAGAATCGCTTCAGAAAGCATGGAAAAGACAAGCACAAAAAAAGAGCAGGCAAAAGAGGCAGCCAGGCTCTGCAAACACCTGAAAATCCCCTTTGCAGACTGCCTTCATGCAATATTAGCAAGAGACAGCGGCGCAGTCATGGTGACAAGAGACAGGCATTTTGAACAATTACAATTTATAGTCAAATCAAGAAAACCAGAAGAACTAATCTAATTTTATCTTAAATTTCCTGGCATACTCTCTTCCGACTTCTTCCCTGATTTTTTCCAGCTCTTCATCACTTGTTTTAATTTTTGCAGACTCCTTCAAGAATTCCTCTTTCTGTTCAGCAATGCTTTCCATGGATAAAATGAAGATTCAATGATTTATAAGGTTTTTGGTTTATTTTCCAGAAGATTTCCGACAAAGCCACCCAATCCACTGCTGTTCTTTGTGAATAAAACTTCTCAAAGAGAGAAAAAAAACCTTGCATCCCTGCCAGGACCGCAGCAAAGGTCCAGTATCTTTGCTTTAGG
>WJJT01000043.1 GCA_014729555.1 Candidatus Woesearchaeota archaeon | reverse complement strand
TCTTAAACCAGTCTCTTCATATATTTCTCTTAATGCAGTCTCTTCTTCTGTTTCCCCTTCCTCAGCATGGCCTTTTGGAAAATCCCAATGCCCTCCTTCTTTGTGCTTTACTAAAAGATACTTTCCATTGTTAAAGATTATTCCGCCAGAACATCTTGTTTTCTTCATGTAAAGTGCTTATTCTGCTTTTTATATGAACCTTGCGCAGAAATTTTTCCCCTGCTATTTTTTTCCGTAATATTTCCGGCACTAGCCACTGGACATGTACACGCATAATTTATAAATGATTGTATCCTGACAGGATAAAAATGATTAAAGAAAAGGAGTTAATAGTATTTCAAGGGAAGAAAATTAGGAGGACTTGGTTTAATGATGAATGGTGGTTTTCTGTAGTTGACATTATAGAAGCATTAACTGAAAGCAGAAGAGCTAGAAAATACTGGTCTGATCTCAAAAAAAGGCTTGCTGAAGAGGGTTTTGAGTTGTCCGCAAAAATCGGACAACTGAACTTAATATCTTCTGATGGCAAATCTTACTCAACTGATTGTGTAAACACAAAAAACGCATTCAGGCTAATCCAATCAATCCCTTCTAAAAAAGCAGAGCCTTTCAAGCAATGGCTGGCACAGGTTGGCTATGACAGGGTGCAGGAAATACAAGATCCAGAATTGGCCCAGGCGCGCATGAAAGAGCTTTACAAAGCAAAAGGATACAGCGATGACTGGATTGAAAAAAGAGTGCGGGGTATTGCAGTAAGGGATGAATTGACAGATGAATGGAGGAAAAGGGGTGTGCTGGAAGAAAGGGAGTATGCAATCCTCACAGCAGAGATATCTAATGCCACTTTTGGCATGACGCCAAGTGAATACAAAGAATTTAAGGGGTTGAAAAGAGAAAACCTCAGGGATCACATGAATGATTTAGAGCTTATTTTTACGATGCTGGGGGATGCATCAACAACAAAGATTGCACGAAACAAGAATATGAAAGGCTTTGTTGAGAACAAGCAAGCTGCAAAAGAAGGCGGGGCGGTTGCTGGCATGGCCAGAAAAGAGCTTGAAAAGCGTAGCGGCGGAAGTGTTGTTTCGCAGGAAAATTATCTCGATGAGCCTGAAAAGATTAAAAAGAAACAAGTAAAAGGGCGGCGCGCATAAGAAAAAGTATTTATTAAATATGGCGAATTAGCCGCAATTGGCAATAAGTGGAAATTCTAATCCCATCGAATTCGAGGGGTTTGGAAAAAGAGCAGACAGCCAAATTGAGATTCAAGAATAAGTTTTTCTTAATTATGGCAAATCACGTTTTTACATATAATACTTCAATCATCTTTATAAATTAACCTATACTAACTACTGAATAATAATACTAAAAACTTAAATACAAGCAAATGAAAAACTCTATTGTGGTTAAAAAGCGGTGCAAAAAAGAGGAGATTCTTAGTAAAATACTAAAGACTCTAAATACAGGATCTTACAACATTTTGCAGATTTCTAAGAAAACTAACACGAATTGGGAAACAGTCAGAAATGCAGTTCAAACTTTAGAAAAAATTAACCTTGTAAAAAAAGAAGATAACAAATATTTTGTAAATAAAGTACTGGATTTTAATGAAAATACATTATTAGGATTGCCAATTTCTAAAGAACAAAAAAATGCTACATTAGGCCTTGCTAAAAGAATTATTGAGAAGTGGAAGAAAAAAACATCCAAGCCAATAAAGAAAACATTCCTGCAAAAAATATTAATAACGGTTGTTAAACAAGCAAACATAAAAAACATCCCGTATGGCTGGTATTTATTTGGAGAGTGCGCAGTCTTGCGCTTAGAGCCTGATTCCATTGCAGCAAGCAATAAATATGACAAATTTATCAATCCAGTCATAGAAAAATATTCTAAAATTCCAAACACGCAGGAACTTCTGAAAAAACATTATGTTGAAGAAGGTAATGATTTATACTTGTTACGATTAAAAATATCTAATCTGTTGATGAACCAGTTCAACACTGAGTCAATAACATCATTAAAAATAAACCTGAATAATTTTCTCTTCAGCTTTAAAAAGACAGATGATAATAAAGATCTTTTAGAATATGTCACAGGATTTGTCTCAATAGTCATACAACTGATAAAAAATCTTTCTGTAGATGAACTGGAAGAGATTCGTTCTGAAATAAACAATGCTTTCATCGCGGTCTGGGAAATAGTGGGAACATACAACTTATATGAGTCTCTTGTTAAATTCTACGACAAGCAGGTTCTAAAGAAATATTACACAATAAGAGCAGATAATCTTAAGCTTGTTGCAGAGGAGTATCTCCTTGCTTTAAAAGATAACATTCCTGCAAAAAAACAAAAACCCTCTTCATTGAATAAATTCAAAGGGATTGCGGCAAGGAAATCTCAATAACATCCCTGAATTCTGTAAAATAGTGAATATCGCGCGTAACAAGATAAACTGCATTTGCTTTTTTTGCCAGCACAACATGCAAAGCATCTGGGTAATTTGAAGAAAGCACTCTTGCTTTTTTCTTGAAACGCCGAAATAGCGACAGAATTCTCATACCATCGAAGGACTTTTATACCCCCTATCCTTAACCCCTAAAATGCACCACCTCGCAATCCTTAAAAAAGAGTATAAATTATTAGACTTAATCCTAAAAAGAAAAAAAACCATAGAATCCCGCTGGTATCAAACCAGGAGAACCCCTTATAATAATATCAAACCAGGCGACACTGTCTTCTTCAAGGAATCAGGCCAGCCTGTCTCTGCAAAGGCAACTGTATCTAAAGTCCTGCAGTTCAATTTAAAACAAACCAAAGCTAAAGATATAGTCAAAAAATACGGAAAACATATTGGAATAAACTACTCCAAAAAGCAAGAAAAGAACTATTGCATCTTAATCTTCCTTAAAAATCCCAAATCAATAACCCCATTCAACATTAACAAGAAAGGCTATGGACTCATGTCTGCCTGGATTACAGTAAACAACATCAAAGAACTATTCTAAATCATAACTCATCCAAAAAGCTTGAGGCTCTCCAGTATTAGAATAATATCTGTCATTATGCCCGCATTTCCTAAAGCCCATTGTTTCATACAGCTTAACTACTGAATTATCAGAAGGTGCTTCTGCTATCAAGCACCTGTGTCCTGTTTTTTCTGCTTTTCCGATAAGATGTGTTAGCAGCTTCTGCGCTAATTTCTGCCCTCTGTATTCTGGCCTTACAAATATGTTGGAAATCTGCAGTGTCCTGTTCCATTTATATTCTATCAGCCCTGTAAAGCCTATGACTCTGTCTGCATCAAATAAAAGAAACATTTCATGGTCTTTTACAAGCCCTTTCCAGTCTCTGTTTGGTTCAAAGTCAAACTCTTTGCTTATTGCTTCAAGTGACTTTATATTTTCCTCTTGGGCGTTTCTGATATCCATAGAATACTGTATATTTCAGTGATTTTTATAGTTTGCTGTTTGCTTTGATTACAATACTTTTATATACCCTTTTCTTCTATATCGCTTTGGTGAAAAAAGATGAACTTGGAAGAATTAAAAAATAAGCAGATTGAACAGATGAAAAAGAAAGGCTGTCTTCCTAAGACTGATATTGAAGTTGTATTGCATTTGGTTGAAGAAGTGGGAGAGGTATGTGAAGCAGTTAGGGAAAAACAGCCAAAAGAAGACTTTGAAGGTGAATTAGCAGATATTTTGTGGCAGTTAAACAAAATCTGCTGGATTCATAAGATAGACTTAGAAGAAATCTTCCTGAAAAAGCTGGAAAAGAACGCCTGCAGGTAACAGAAACATGCCTGCCTGGATTACAATAGAACTTATTTGTTTTCTTTATCATATATCTTCTGGCATTTGTCGCAGAAATTCTTTTTAGCTTCTGCTTTTCCAACTAAGAATCTGACTTTACACATCCTGCAATACTTCACCACGTTATAATCTGCCATTTTAAAACACAGAAAATCTCTGATATTTAGTAGATAATAGGCCTTTCTTTATAAGGTTACTTACTTTTACGATCCTGTTAAGGGAATTTTTTAAAATAACAAGCTATTCCTTTGGGAAATAATATGTTAAGATATCTTGCCTGCATTAAAATATTCTTAACCAGCCCATTCTTTGTATGACATTCCTGTCATTGTTCTGACAGCTTTTGGTGCAACAAAGTTCTGCGCGATTTCATCAATCAGCTCATTGTATTGTCTGTCAGGAATCTCATCAAGGGCTAGGGGATCATTCTCTTTTCTGATCCCTTTTCCGATTAAAAGTGTCTGTAAAGAGCCAAGTATTGCCAAAGTGATGTAATGCCCGTAAGATGTTGAATCAAATTCTTTCTTGAACATTTTCTGCCATGATTTTGGGATGTGTGATAATAATTCTTCTGATGGTGTTGCTGATGTTGCAACTCCGTCTGCAATCCTTTTGGTGAAAAGGGGTGTTGCAGGATTTAGCCAGCCTTTTTTAGAAAGCGCGGTTGATTTAGCTGCCATGAAATTTTCAATATCTCCAGAGCTCATGTACAAGACTATCTTGTCAGAACGGCCCATCATTTCTGCATGTTTTGGTATCTTGAAATAAAACAAGCCTCTTTTCTCTTTTTTTATCTTGAAATAATGGTTCACAATTTCCAGGATAACTTCTGCAAAATGCTGGATCTTGGGGTTAAGGTAATATCTGGCAACACATTTGTCTATCATGTCCTGCATCTCATCATCATTTTTAGAATAAAATGTAAAATAAAATTTCCAAGATTCGGTGTTGACTGCTTCCAAAGTAATCAGTCCTGGAAATTTCTTCAGCTCAGACTCTATCATTGTGTACTGGTTTTGGTACATGGATAAAGGTTCTGTGCCTTTTTGCTCAGAAGAGTGGTATATGTAATATGTAAAATTAAACAGTTTATTTATGTCTTTCACAGGGCAGTTATGTATGCTTTTCTCAAGCTTTGACATCGCTCTAAGAGTGTGAAGGCAATTCTTGACATCATTGACAATCTGATTATAAGTCTCTTGAGTCACTTCCATAAGAAACATAATAACAGCCAAATATAAATATGTTTCTTATTATTTCGCGTTATATCTTGCAAACAGGCCTTTCATGTTCATCCCTTTCTCAAGCACTGCAAAGATTATTATGTGCAGTGCCTGCTTCCATCCATTAGCTAATTTTGATTTTGTGAGCCATCCTATTTTGATGCTTATGTCCATCTCATTCTTGGGCCTTGTTTTTGCTTCTCTGTTTGTCAATGGCACTTTGATTATGTATGCCTGGCCTTTTTTTTCAGCCTTGTAGACTGCTGCGTCTGCGCCCCTGCCCAGCTCTTGGATTATTTTGTAATCCTCTATTGTTCCTGTCTCTGCTATTGTTTCCAGCTCTTTGCTTGGGCCGTGATTGCTCTCTTCTGATATGGTTTCCTGGCCTGTAAAAGCTTGTTTAATCTCAGATATGTCTTCTTGCTCTTTCTTTTCTCTTGTCCATCTGAGCAGTTCCTCTGTCCAGAAATTTCTATTTTGCATTATCTCCTCGCCAGGCTTAAGAGAAATACTTCAAAATATAAATAGTTTTTGGCTTTTATTTATAGATTCTGCTCAAGAATTGTTTTCAGTATGTCGCTTCTGGCATTCCTTCCCTGTGTTCAAACACTTCTTTTACCTGCTCTAATACAATGATTGGATTCACGTGCAAAGGATCTCTGAAGTATTCTCCTTTTACATAAGCACGAGCCTCATCTTCAGATAAAACTACATACTCCTCAGGCATCTCAACCATTTCAGGGGTTATCTGCTTTGTCCTTCTATTCAGGTCATCATAAACTACTGTGTCAAACTTGTATTGTATTCTCTCTATTGGCGCTCCATTGAGTGTCCTTTCAACTACTACTGGAACCCTGTATTTGTTGTCAAATCTTAGTATTGCCCCTTCTTTGTTCTCTTTCTCAAATATTAATGATAGATTTGAACTATAATACCTGTCCTCAACATGCAGTACCTGTTCTGCAGTGTCTTTTTTTAAAGGAACTTCATTCTTAAACATCTCCATCCAGTCTACTGGTGAATATGGATATGCCTCCATCGGTATTTTTATGTAAGCCATGTGCATTTCATCGATTTTTCCTGTTCCATTGCCCCGGACTTTAGATAATCCATAATCAGATATCTGCCCAAATAATACATAGACTTCTTTTGTTGAGGGATTCCATTTTGCCAGGTCCCATTTTCTTGTGACTTCATCCCATGAGGATGATCTCCAGTCATTGAAAACTTTTGCTTCTATTTTGTTGTTTACAGTGTAATACCAGTATCCTTCAGGCAGTTGTGATAAAAACTTTGGAATAGGATTCTTTAAAGGCAGGTTCTTCTCGATCTTTACAACGTGTTTTACTTCTTTTACAGGCTCTTTTTCAGCTGTTTCTTCTTTGGCTTTCTCAACAGCCTCTTCTTTTGTTTTATCCTGTGCCGTCTCTTCTTCTGTGGGTGCCTCTTCAATTACAATGCAGGAAGCCAGTAGAATCAATATCCATGGTAATATCATTATTTTCTTCATAAAAAGAAATAAATGAAATGAATATATAAAGCTGTTTATTTCTCGCAAAAACCGCCACCTTTTTAAAAGAACCCCATTTTTTCCGAGGCAAAGGTGGGTTAAAGATGAGTGAAAGAATGATTGCAGCTGATTGCATTGATGCAGCTGCTTTGGCAGAGCCTCTTGTTAAGCCAGAGTGTGCTGAAAACACTGATACAGATAATACTGTGAAGTTCTGTGTTTCTGGCGGCAGGGAGTGGTATCCTGTTGCTCTTCCAGAGGGTGCAGATGTTGCTTTTTTAAAACGGCTTTCTGGTGCTGTTGAGGTGCAGGAGATGCAGTATGACACTGTTGAAAGGTATGTTCGCAGGGAATCAGGCCCTTTGAGGGAGAATCATGTTTATGAGATTTTTCCTATTAACAAGCTGGCTGGCTTTGTTGCAGAGCACGGCTTGCACAGATAAGTCACTATCTTTTTATACTTTCTTTCTTTATATTTCTTTATGGCTGGTAATATTGCAGAAGTTGTGGCTAATGATCCGCATATTGTAAAGGTTGCTCCTTCTGAGTATGATTCTGTTCCAGAGGTTGATGAGTCCTTGTTTAATGGTGATGTTAGCTTGGAAGTAAGTATATTCAGCAGGTTCTTGGGAATGCCTTATGTTTTTGATGATTTCAATGACCATTATGGTGAAAGAAAGCCCTGGCTGCAGGATATGTGGAATGCCCATCGCTGGGAATTCTGGGATTATGCTGTTACTGGCAATGCTCTTAAGCACGGTAATTTTGCGCAGATTTACGACAGAAACTGCTCTATTGTCGGCATGTTTGCTGATAAATACTGCGGCAGTGACAGGGATACTTTTGATTCTTTTGTTAAGCAGATTAAAAGCGCATACCTTCCTGTGAAGGTGTATGATGCTCTTCCTGATTCTTACAAGGCAGTGCATGCAGGTTTCTTAAAGGCTCTTATGTATGGTTTGCTTAAGTTTTGTGAGAAAAAGCCTGTTTTTCAGGATGCTGCTTAGTTTTGCTGAAGGGGTTTTTCCAGGTCTTCAGTAATCTCTCTTGTGCGGACAGCTCTCTCTTCTCTTATTCTGCGTATTGCAAAATCTATCTGTTCGTCTGTTATAAACTCAATTAATGAACAGTCTTCTTGAAATATTGGGCTGTATTTGTTTAAGAAATTCCTGAAGCTTTCATAGAATTCCGGCCTTCTTTTTTCTTCTGAATATGCAAATCTTTCCAGTTCTGCGCTGTATGATGCGCAGGTCTTTATGCAGGCTTCATTATCTTCAACAATAGATGGGTCTCGCCAGATTTCGCGCATTACTGCCGGCATCATCACTATGCATGCTATGTTTTCATAACTCAAGGCAGTCTCTCCAGTTGTTTTAGCAGATAATCTTCTTCTGGTCCTGTCTCTATTTTTTCAGGGCCTTTTTCTTCAATGGGTTTTTCCTCTTCCTGTTCAAATGCGCCTATTCCTTCTGTCTCTTTCTTGATCTTGAGCTCTATTGTGCTCATCTCTTCTTCTTCAAGCTGTCTTGGTTTCCACGCTAAGTTAAGTCCGTCATTCTCTCTTCGCGGAATGATGTGCAGTAGGGCGTGATTATGTTTTTGTCCTGCTGCCACTCCGTTCTGCATTAGTATGTTTGTTCCTTCTGCCCCTATTGTTTCAAATGCAGCCATTGATATCTTGTTTGCTTTTGTGAACAATTCCCCTACTATAAAGTCTGGTATTTGTTCCAGTATGGGTTGGTGTTCTTTAGAAGTGAGAATGACATGTCCTGTTGATGCTGGTTTTTGGGCCAGGAATGCGAATACCTTGTCGTCTTCATACACTTTTCCTTTTTTTGATTTGATTATTTCACAAATCTCGCATTTTTTTCCCATTTTTATTGTCCTGTCATCAGGCCTGCTATCTGGTCAAGCTTTTGCCTTTCTTCATCTATTTCATCTTCTGGTTCTTCTTCTTTTGGTTCTTGTTTTTTCTTTTTTGTTTTCTTTTTTGCTTTTTTCTTCTTTTTTGTTTTCTTTCCTTTTGCAGCCTCTTCAAGAGTTGCTGGTTCCTCTTCTTCAGGCTCTTCTTCCTCTGGTTCCTTTGCTTCTGGCTCTTCTTCAGGAACTTCTTCTGCTTCTACTATTTCTGCCCCTGTTTCTTCTTCTTTTTCTGTCACTTCATCTTCTGCTTTCTCTATTTCTTCCTCTTCAGGTTCTTCTGGCTCTTCCTCTGGAACCTCTTCTGCTTCTGCTGTTTTCTCTTCCTCTTCTGGCTCATCTCCTTCTGTCACTTCAGCTTTTTCTGGTTCTTCTTTTTTTGGCTCTTCTTCAGTAGCTTCTTCACCTTCTTCCTTTTCTGGCTCTTTCTCTGCTTCCTTGCCAAAAGCTTTTGCTATTCCTGGTTTTAAGGCTTGTAGGATTTTTTTGTAGTCAGAATCACTTATCTCGTGTTCAGGAGGCTCTATTCCTATTCCGTCATTCTCCATTCTTGGTATTACATGCAGCATGAAGTGCTGTGCTCTCTGTCCTGCTGCCACTCCGTTTGCTGCAAAGATAGTGGTGCCTTGCGCCTGCAGTGTTCTTAATAATGCATGAGAAATCCCTTTTGCCACCATTCCTACATGCGCAACCACATCATCTGGTATCTGCGGCATGACTACATAATGCTCTTTTGTTATCAGCAGAACATGCCCTGGGTTTGCTGGGTTGATGTCAAGAACCCCTATTACTTTGTCATCTTCATATATTTTTCTTGAAGCTACCTTGCCTGATGCTATCTGGCAGAATACGCATTGCTGTTTGGCCATTGCAGCCATCTGCTCTGGTGTCATGTTCTCTGGATTCATTATTTTTGCTTATTTTGCCTGACTATAAAAATCTTACTCCTTCTTAAAATGAAAAAGCTTATAAATAAGTATTTATATAGTATATAAAAAAGGTGATAATTCAATGTTTCACAGTAAAAAAGCTGTCTCACCACTTGTAGCCACTATTCTGTTAATTGTTTTCTCTATTGCTCTTGGTGCTGTTGTCATGAGCTGGGGAGAGGCGTATATTGAGGAAAAGGCAGAGTTTGTTAAAGGCACTCAGGAGACTGTTGCAGGCTGTGATGCTACTGTGCTGAAGATTATAAAAGTCGGCGGTGTTCCTCAGGTTTGTGTGAGGGGTGATGTTCTTGAGGTGTTTGTTGAGAACGGGCCTAATACAGAGGTTTATGACATTCATGCAAGGGTTGTGGGCACTGAAGGTATTGCCAGCAGGGAGTCTGTTCTTGACGCACCTTTGATGGCTGGTGATGCAAAGAAAATGATGTTTCGTTTTGACCCTGTTGGCCAGATCAGGCAGGTCAAGCTCACGCCTATGATTTTAAGGGCAGGCGCACTGACGCCTTGCCTTGAGCATGGTATTATTGTAGAGAATGTGAATCCGTGCTGATCCATTTCTTTATTGCTTCTTTTAGTATGTCTTCAAGTGTTGCCTGGTAGAATGTCATTAGCGGGAATACAGGTGCTTCTCTCTCTGTTCTTTCATTGCAGCTGTTGTGCCTGCAAAAATCCCCTTCAAGGTTCTTGTTTGTGTATTTGATGTGGTTTTTTGTTGAGAATATGCTTCTTATCTCTTTTTGTATGCTCACGTCTCTTATTTCATAGAAATGGTTTTGTGCAGAGTTTTCCAGCCGTATTCCCACGTAATTTCTCAGCAGGCCGTGGTCGTGTATATCTGCCCCTTCTGAATTGACAAGAGCCAGGCCTATATTATAATTTACTATGTTGCAGTTCTTGACCTCAACATTTTTCCTGTTCTGTATCAGTATTCCTGTTCCCTTGAAATCCCCTCTTAACACTGCGTTTCCGCAGTCAACAACAATGTTGTCTGCGTCTATCACAATGCCGTCAGGCAGGTAGTAATTCTTGCTGCAGAATTCCTGGTCAGCAGTGTATGTTTTTCCGTCTAAGGGCTCACTGCACGCTGCTGCTGCAGGCATTAGTATAAAAAATAGCACTATCCACCAGCTTTTTTTCAATTTTTGCACCTCTTTTTTTTAGTCTTTTCTTGTGTGTTCGTAAAATTGTATGAGCAAAAACGCGAATATGTAAAATACAGGGTATAACAGCCAGCCTTTTCCTTTTTTCTTTGGTGTTATTGTCATTTTTTCCGGCTCTTTTTTATCTGGTTTTGCTTCTGTTTTTTCTTTTGTCTTGTTTTCTTTTGGCTTTTTATACTCTATTACTTCTATTTTTATGCAGTCATTGTCGTTTTCTTTGCTGCATCTTGGGCTGCAGTAAAAGTCGTCATCAACGCATGGGTTGATGTCTTTTTCCTCATTGCACAGGTTGTCATTACAGTACTCTTCATCTATTGGCTTGTTTACGTCAAATTTGTTGAATTTTGACATCACCATACTTAAGGGTGTCTGTGTGCTTTTGTCTGCTGTTTTTATGATTGTGTTCTCGTATGAGTTAATCATCCTTATCCCTATCCTGTTCTTGAGCAGTGCATTGTCTTCCAGTGTGATGAATGATGAGTTTTGTATGTATACGCCTATGTCAAACGTGACTATGTTGCATTTTGCCACAACAACATTTTTTCTTCCCTCTATGATTATTCCTTTTCCTTCCTGCATGTTTCCCCTGAGCACTGCTGTTCCGCAGTCTATTGTGATGTTGTCTTCAACGATGTATATTCCGTTTGGCGTGTCATACGTGTCTGAGCAGAAAGTTGTGTCGTTTGTTATGCGCATTCCGTCAAGCGCGTCACTGCACTCTGCTGCGCCTGCAGCCCCTGCCAGTAAAACAAGCATTAACAAAATCACTGCAGGCTTCATTGTCTCCTCTTTGTTATTATTAAATAGACAATTGGCGCATATGCAAATGCAAGCACAAGCAAGGTTATGAGTTCTGTCTTGTCAAGCCCTCCTGGCAGCAGCAGCATTCCGTATGCAAATGGAAGCGCTAATAAAGGCTCTAGAAAATCCCCTGTCCTGTATTTCTTTGTGCAAAGAAATTTTATGAATGTCTTGTGTTTTTTCATTTTTGTATTTTTATTTGTGTTCTTCCACTTTTTTCTGTTACGATGAGTTTTGTGGTCCTGAGCAGTTCCTGCAGTCCTGACTGTTTCATGCATCCTGTGTTTAGTGCTTTTTTCTGGTAGTCGTATATTTTTTTGATTTCTGAAGGCAGTTCTGTGTTAAATTCTTTGCTCCTGCACTGCTCTTCCAGCAGCCTGAATTTCTTGAGGTCTGCATCTGATACTGCGAAAAAGCAGTTCATTTCTGCAAGGCGGTTGAAGTCATTCATTATGACTGTTCTTGCCTCTTTTAGTGTTTGTATGTTTGAGAGCAGTGCCTTGCAGCCAAGGTATTCCTGCGGTGTTTTTTCCAGCCTGCCGTGCCTCATGCTGTCAAGTTCTGCCTGGTGTATTCCCTTGTTTGCCTGGTTGTTTACAAGTGCAGAGGCAAGAAAGTACATCCTGAACTTGTCTTCAATGGGGGGCATCTGCACTGCGTTTCCAGTGTTAGCAGGTGCAAGGAACAGCATTAAAAAAACTGCTATAAACACGATTAGAACGATTATTGCTATTATGTTGCGGTGTTTTTTTGCCATTTTCCTCTTTTTTATTGGTGTAGAATCAGCTAGGTTTTATATTTTTCTGTTGTAAAAAGATAAAAATAAAATTTATTGCTTGCAGACACCGTTCTGGCAGCTGTTGTTTGGGCAGTAGTGTATTACATAATCTGCTCCCTGCGGCGTGCATACTGCTTCATACAGCACTTTTACTGCTGCTCCGCTTGCGCCTTGTCCGCAATAATCATATTTTACAGAGACACCGTCCCATGCTCTGCCGTATTTGTAGTAGTTTGCTCCGCCGTCAGAATCTGAGCAGGACACTTCTCTAACAGTGCCTCTTCTTGCCTGCCCTGTCATTTTGTTTGAAAACTGTCCAGAACATGCAACTAAAAGCAGTGTTATTGCAATAAGGCATATTAGTATTCTTTTCACGATTTCACCTCTTTAATATTTTTTTGTTTTATTTAGTATTTATATTTTTCTGTTTGCACACCCCTTTTTGGCAGCCGTTCTCGCATTCGTGGATTACATAGCCGGATCGCTGGAATGTTGCGCACACCCCTTCAAACAAGGTATTGCCTGCGCAGTAATCATTGTGTATCATGTAATAGTCTATTGCTTTTCCATGCCTGTAGAAGTTTGCTCCCCCGTCTGTGTCCCTGCAGGGCGCTATTGGCTCGTTAAATCCTCCTGTCATCTGAGAACTGCAGCTGGTTAAAACAAGCAAACACAGTATTAACATCAGCTCTTTTTTCATGAAAGCCTCCGGCGGGAGTTGCACCCGCGACCTCAGCCTTTTTGTGTAATACTTACCAAGGCTGCGCTATACTACTAAGCCACGGAGGCATATATTATATTTAAGTTTTGCGAGTGATATTTAAAGTTTTTCTAATAGTTGGGGTGCTTTGCACAGATACAATTGCATATTGTTATGTGTTTTTCTGCATATATGAATCATGAGCAGCTTTGCTGCGAGCCATTTTGTCCAAAGGACATCCTTGCAAGGCTTGGTTTAGCGTGTTTTCTGTCAAAAAACTTATAAACTGGATTATCTTGCCAATTTTTACAGGGGGTGAAATAAATGCATGCTTATGTGCAGATAGGATTGGATGGTGCAAAAGAGAGTGATATTTACGAGGCCTTGAAGGCTTTGCCAGAAGTGAAAGAAGTGCATATTTTGTTTGGAGAATGGGATGTCATTGCAAAGCTTGAACTGCCTGCTCCAGAGGCTTTGGGAACTTTTGTGATGGAAAAGATTCGCTCTTTGCCTGGCGTTAAGCTGACTTCAACTATGATCATCGCAAAGTAAAGTTTTTTATATTTTGGGATATTCGTTCTAGGTATGATTATTTGCGCTAAACCATGGCCGGTTATTGACATGAAGAATAATATTCGTATTCTGAACAAGCTTGGCTATAAGATGATTCGTTATGACCCTAACACCACTATCTATAAGATGGTCAGGGATGGGGCTCCTTTGGAAATCTTCAAAAGAGATCTTGAGGTTGTTAAGGATGCTGGCATGAGCATTGAGGAGTTTCACTGCTATGGCCTTGATTTCAGGACATTTAGTGGGCGTTTCAATGACATGCTTGAGATGATGAAGCTTGCAGAAGTCAGGTATTATGTTCAGCACATAACAGAGGACATGATAAATCATAAAGAAGAGATGAACAAGTTAATTAAAAAATTAAAAGAAAATAATATTTATTTCTGCATTGAGAATGAGTTTGTCTGGGAGGGCTTTTCTGCTGTCTGCACAAGCATTGAAAAGATTGAGGAAGTCTTAAAGATTTTTCCAGAGGTCCTGTTCTGCCTTGATACTGGCCATGCTTTTAAGACAGGTATTGACCCGTATGAGTATTACAAGAAGTTCAGGGGCAAGATAAAGGTCATTCATCTGCATGACTTCAAGGACGGCCAGGACCACATGGTTCCTTTTACAGGAGACCTGCTTAAATCAAAGATAATTGAAGAACTCAAGAAATTCAAGGGTCCGATAGTAATAGAATTATTCCTTCCATTGTGGGAGCTGTATGAGGAAAAATATGGCGAGGCAATGGATATGCTTTCTAAGAATTTGTTGTAAAAAATAGTGCGGGGGGAGGGATTCGAACCTTTCCGTGAATTTGAATAGCCAAATTCATCTCGGACCCACTAAGGGACAGGATTTCTCAAGCTCTGTAAGCTTGTGTCGCCTCTTAAGTCCTGCGCATTAAGTCTTGGAATAACACGCTATCCCAATTTGACCAGGCTTTGCTACCCCCGCAAAAACCGCAGGTTTTGCAGACCAGCCAGACTAGTTTGGCGCTGCCCGCAAAATTGGGTGCCTGGTAAAGAATTAAGAATTCACTTTGTTTAAAAAGCTTTCTTTTAATATCAAAAACTGCACTGGAAATCAAATACCTTGAGGCTTCCGTGCGTAAAGAATATGTCTTCCCCTTCATGCAGCCCCTCAAGCTCTATCCTTAATTTCATGTTTTCCTGCCATGCATTGATGCTTACGATTGCTTTTGATATTTCATAGAACAGTTTTACCTTGTTTGGGTCGCCAAAGCCCTGCACCATTGTGATTTGTCCTACCATTTTTTCTCCTTCAAAAAGGAGTGTCCTGTATTTGTCTGTGAACCTGCCGTCTCCTCCGCTGAATGTCTCTATTCTTGCTGTCTCAAGGAGGTTTACGCGATTCAACTGTTCTTCTATTACTTTTGCGCAGGGGTCTTCTGGATAAAAGAATGTTGCTGTTCCAAAAAAGTATTGCACATAATCCATTGCTTCTATCTTGTGTGCCTGTGCAGGCCCTTTTTCAGGGTAAGAGGGCGCCTGTTTTACATTTCCCTGCGGGTAATATCCGTTTTCTTTTTGTGCATAATACGGCACTTCTATGCTCATTGGTGTCATTCCTGTTGGTGTTTGGTCGTGCGAGACTGCAGCCCCTATTATTGCAACTAATAATATGCCTGCAAGAATCAGATAATGTAATTTTTTATGGTAATCTATCCTCAACACCTCTTTGCATATTCACTTTGTTTTTCTACTATTTAAATATTATTAAAAATTCCCTGAATTCTCCTGTGCCTTCTTTCCAGTCAACAGAAATATCCTCAACTCTTGCTGCAGAAGGCCCTTCTTTGCACTTCTCTAATAATTTCTTCAGTGTTTCTTCATTGCCTTCTGCCACAGCTTCTACTGTTCCGCTGGAGTTATTCCTTACCCAGCCTTTCAGTCCCAGGGACTCTGCTGTTTTTTTTACATAATCCCTGAAGAAAACACCCTGCACTTTTCCTGAAACTATCAGGTGCATTTGCTTCATAGTTCTTCTTTGCAGTCAGGGCACGCCTGTATCCCGTCTGTGTATTCAAGTGTCTCTGTGTATTCCCCGCATAATTCGCATATGCCTTCTTCCTCTCTTGCACGCAGTATTTTTCCCTCTTCCCTTACCTCGAATTTTTCAACCAGGAGGTCAAACAGGTCTGGCTCCAGTTTGAGTATGTCTTTCATTGTTATAAGGCCCAGGAATTTGCCTTTGTGCATCACTGGAAGGTGTCTTATGTTGTAATCGCGCATGACTCTTATTGCCTCAAAGAGGTCTTTGTCTGGGGTGATTATGACGAGGTTTTTTTCCATCAGGTCTTTTACTTTTTTCTTTCCTGCTGTTCCTTTTGCAACTGCTTTTCTTACAATGTCCTGTTCAGAGAGTATGCCGACTATCTCTCCTTTTTCTTCCACAAGTATTGAGCCCACGTGCTTTTTTGCCATCAGTTCAGCGCATTGCTTTAATGATGTCCCTGGCTTTACTGTTACTGGATTTGTTGTTATTGCATCACCGACTTTATAGCCTGTATCCATTTAATCACCCCATAAAACAGTAACATAATCCTGCTTATAAACATTCTTTTGAACTGGGGGGTGGTGAAAAGAAATGCAAAACTATATAAACGCCCCCTAAGTCAGAAAAGTTTTTGTGAGTGAAATTATATGGATTTAGAAGACACAGTAACATTTGATGAGAGGGCAAAATATGCTTTACGCAGTCTAAGGACGATATACTCTAGCAAGGCCCCTCTTCCGGAAAAGGTTGATGTTCAGAAAAAGGTTTTCAATCTTCTTTTGTATTTAGAGCAGGAAGGCCATGACACCACCCCTTATCTCAATGAAGTTGTTGATATAATGACTGATTAGGGCACACCAAAAAGTATTTAAACAAGTGCAAAACCTTGAAAATTTAGTGAGGTGAAGAGATTATGGATACAGAAACAGGTACTTTAGATGATGTTGCAATAGATGAGTCAATTGCTGGGATAGATTCAGATGCTGCTGCAAAGACATTTATACAGACTTTAATCAGCCAGTTTCAGGACAGGTATACTATTGAGGATCCTGAGAACGTGCAGAAATCTATACAGTATGTGGTGCGCGTACTGCAGGGCCTTAAAGAAAGGGGTTTTGACACAAAGCCGTATGCAGACAAGTTGGTTACATACGCGGCCAGAGAGCATGAGAGTTATTCTGGAGATAAAAATGATCTTGCGTATAAATCAACTTTGATAGTCACTGACCAGATTATGCACAGGCGTGGAACAGGATTTTGGAAAAAAGAAAGAAAGGTTTAGTTTTGCACCAAAACCTCTACATCTTTTCCAAATATCCTGCGAAGGCTCTCGAAAACAGGCTCTTTGATGAATACCTTTTGAGGAATCTTTGTTTCTGCCAGTGCTTTTTCAAGCTCTTCCCAGCTTGATTTCTGCATTGGTCCTAGTGAGCCGTCTTCTTTTATCTTTGCTTTTTCTATGGTTTTTTGCTCTTTGTCCATGTCTTTGACAAGGAATGCCTTGTCTCCAAGAAGAGTCAGTTCGCCAAAGTTGTCGCCGTACTTTATTTTCACTTTTGCTTTCTCAAGTTCCTTGCCGCGTTTTCTCTGCATGTATTCCACAAGGTACTTGATGAGGTCTCTTCCTGTTTTCTTGACTTTTTCTATGTCTGTCTTGCTTAGCTTTCCTGCGTCAAAGTCTTTTTTTGCCTTGGTGATTTCCTGCAGTATCCTGCAGTATTTTGCAGGTATTTTTGCAGGCTCTACACAGGCTGTCTCAAACAGCTTTACAAGGCTTTCCTCTGGGATTTTTTCCTCGCCCTCCATTGCCAGGATGTCCCTTACAATGGTTATGATGGTCTCGTACATGTGAAGCACTGATTCTTCCTGCCTGATTTTTTCTATCTGTGTGAAAAGTCTTCTGAGTCTTTTCAGGTATTTGTCGCACGCATCCACAAGCTCGTCTATTTCTTTTCCTGAGATTGCTTTTTTTGTTCCGTGCTCTGACTCTTTTCTTACCTGAAGGACTTTTTCCAGGACTTTGATGTCTTTTTCCTCAAGCAGTTTCTCTTTTTTCACAAACACGTTTCTCATCATCTCTGCTGTCTCTTTTGGTGCTGGCGGTGCTACGCCGTAAAGCATGAGCGCTGCCTGGCTTGGTGTGAATGTGCTCCAGAAGAAGTCTTCTGTGCCTATGTTTCTTAGTTTTTCTTTTACTCTTGTCAGCATCTGCTCTCCAGAGCTCATGTACATGTCTATTGCCTCTGGGCTTGGCTTTATCTTGCCCATTTTCAATAGCTGTTTCCACGGCATGAAGATTCCTCTGTCATAGAAAGGCACTCCGTCGCGCAGGAACGTGAAGATTACAGGGTTTGCCTCTCTCATGCTGTCCCAGAAGTCAGTCAGGATGTAGACCTGTATGTTTATCTTGTTTCTTATTCCTGTCGCCTCTCCTGCCTCCAGGCCCATGCCTACGATAATGGCTCTTAGCTTGTCTTTCAGTTCTGCTCTTGTCATTTTCTTGACATCTGTGTCGTCGATTATCAGGAAGACGTCTATGTCTGATTCTGGTGTTGCCCTGCCTTGAACCAGGCTTCCTGCAAGAACATAAGCTACGATATATTTCTCGAATTTCTTGAGGACCATGTTCTTGTGCACTTCTGCTATTTTTATTGCTGCAAGCATTCCTGTGTCATGGATAGGAGCGGCCATTGCAAACAGCTTGAGCATATCGTATTTTCCGTCATAGCAGTTCTGCCATAATTCTGATATGAGTATTGTTTCAGGGGTGATGTTCTTGTCAATCTCTTTTGCAGTGTTGTCCATTATTGCTGTGAGCTTGTCTTTCAGCTCTGTTTTGTTCATCTTGTGCGGTTCTGAGTCGTCAATAAGAATAAGGACATTCAGCTTGTCTTTGTCTTCCGGCTTTTGCTCTTCGCCTTCTTTTGGTTTTGGAGGCGGCAGCAGCGCCATTCCCATTATGTATTTGTCAAATTTTTCAAGTGTCTGTTTCTTGAATTTATCGAGCTTCTGCTTTACCTGTATCAGTCTTTTCTTCACGTCTGGCGGAAGTTTTTCCTCTAGTTCTTTTGGAAGCTCTTCTTTTTGTTTTTTGCCTTCTTTTCCTTCTTTCTTTGTTTTTTTCTTTCGCAAAGCTTCGTTTCGTGAATCTGGAATCTTTGGTTCTACTTTTTCTTTTTTTGTGGTTTTTTTCTTTGCCATTTTGATCATGACCTCCTATATTATATAATTTATTTTAGGATCATAGCTTGCTGTTGCTGTCTCTTTCCTGTTTCTGTACTCGATTTTCATAGGTGTATCACCTCAAGTCTCTTTGTTATTGATACTGCTCCGCTTGCTATGTCCTTGAATAGTTTTATTGCGTCTTGTTTTCCTTGGTGTATCAGTTCCAGCAGGTATTCGTATGCTACATCGTGCAGCCCGTTTCTTGCCGGGTTTGGCAGTACTGAGTTTCCTATTCCTGCTATGTTGTGTTCTTTTATTGCGTCCATCCATGCTATTGAGAATGCAAATGCTTTTGCTTCTTCATCCCTGTTGTCTGGCAGTGTTGGGCTCATCACGTGCCCTATCTCGTGCCCGATTGTGAGCATCATCCTGTCAAGATGGTTTTTTCTCACAAACACTTCATTGATTCCTTTTCCCTGCCTGTTTAGCGCAAATCCCTGTATTCCTGGCCCGCATCTTCCTCCTTTGTGCGCTTTTTCAAATGCCTTGTCGTCTAGCACGCGGATTTTCAGGATGTCTTCTGGGAATGTTTCTCCTGTGACTCTTTCAAATGCCTCTCTTATGTATGGCATTACTTCTGCTGTGTTTTCAATCACTGGTGTTGTCGGCCTTGCTGGTGACAGGAATACGTCTGGTGATATGTATTTGTTTTTGCTGTTTAGGTATAATTGTGTCCTGTCTTTTCCTGACATGTAATTGTGTGCTGTTTTGATTGGTTTTACGTCTTCTATTGCTGTTTCAAGCATGCTTGGCTGTGCATAGTCTTCGTGTGATGTTGCTTTTCCTTCTGCAGATCCATAGCCTGCCCCGCTGTATGCGCTTTTTTCAGGTCCTGAAGAATACATGCTCTGCGGCTGGCCTCCATAGATTGCAGTCATGCTTCTGCCATAACCGCATCCTCCTGAACTTCCATATCCGCTTGAGTTGTTTCCATACATTTTATGCTGCTTTTTTTCCTCCTTTGTAACTTCCTGAAGAAGGCGTTTGTGAGTAATTTTTCATTGCTGGTGCTGCGTAATTTCTCATTGCCAGGTTTGGGTCATTATGAATATACATTGTTCTTGGGTCAAGCATCTTGTAGATTGCATTAACAGTTATTGCTTCTGGCTGGGCATAATCCTTGTGTGTTGTTGGCCTTCCTCTTGCGCCGTATTTTGAGATTTCAAAGTTTTCTCTTGCAGGCTCATCCTGTTTTTGATTATATTGTATTGGTGCCTCTTTTTTAGGCTCGTACTGTTCTGTTTTTTCATATTTTATTCTTTCTTTCTCTTTTTTATTCTTCATTCTACTTTAGTTCTGCTTCTAAAGGTTTTTTCTTTGAAGCTTTTTGTGCCTCTGCCTCAAGGTCTATTCCTAACTCTTTTAACCCTTTTATGTGCATCTGCATAAGCTGTTCTACTATGCCGAGCATTCTTGTGAGCTCCTGCCTCTCTTTTGCCAGTGTTGTGAGGGCTCCTTTGTGAAATCCTATCTGCTCTTCTTCACTTCCTTCTGATTTTGCTGGTTTTTTTGCCATTTTATTGTCCTCCTATTATGCTGCTTTTTCAGCAGTTTTGTAATCAAGAACCTGTTCAGGTGATGCATACTCTTGTTTTGCCTGGATTATGCTCTGATACTGGTTCGTTGCTATTGCCATGTACATTTGTGATACTGCTGCTGCAGTCTCTTTTGCATCTCCGCTTAGCTCTTCTGCAAGCTTTGCATACCCTACTGCAAGCCCTGCATATAGCGGTGATTTCTGTTCTTCTGTAAGCCCCATCTTGTCAGCAAGTATTGCATACATTGCTAAGCCTACCTCTGCTGGTATTTCTTCGCTTTCTGCAATCTTTTGATATGCATCAATTACCTTTTCCAGTGCATTTTCTTTTTCCATGTTTTTCACCCTTGTGACTTTATTGTCACAGAGGATTGTATAGGGCTTTTGAATATATAAAGATAGTGGGACAAAAATGTCATATTGGTATTAAAGAAAAGTTTATATACTATATTTCATCTTTTCCTCGTTGGTGATGTGATAATGGCTAAAAAGAAGTCTAAAAAAAAGGCTAAAAAGAAAACCGTTAAAAAATCAGTTCCATTGAAAAAAGGGATTAATGATTCTATTAAGGATGCTATTAAATTTCCCTGGGCTAAGATGCAGAGGGCATTCTGGTTCTGGCTGATATTAATACCAATATTTGGCTGGTTTCCATTGTATGGTTACATGCTGGATATGATGAGAAGTGTTGTTAAGGGCTCTGACAAAGAGCTTCCCAAGTTTGGTAAGTACTGGGACTTGTTTGCACAGGGGTTCTTTTACTTTGTATTTGCAATCATTGTTGGTGTTATTGTGCAGGTAGCAATTAGAATTCCTGTGGTGGGCTGGATTATATACTTGTATATTGTGCTGATAACCCCTATGCTTGCAGTTAATTATGCTGTCAAGAAGAGATTTGGGGCTTTTTTTGACATTGGTCTTGCAACCAAGATGGTCTTTGGCAATTTTGGAGCATACATTGTTATGATCCTTAAGACCATTGTCGTAGGACTGTTCTGGCTTTTGTGTTCAATCCCAATAATTACCTTGCTTTGGACACTGCCTGCACTGCAGTTCAGCTCTGGATTCCTATTGGCGCAGTTCTACAGGAAGCATAGCTAATTTTTCATTTTTTTCTTATTATTTTTACTACTTTTTAATGACAAATAACTGAAAACTTTATAAAGGGGTATTTCCTGTTATTCTCTGCAATGCATGAAACAGAAGATAGGCTGTGCTTTTGGGAATACAGGGGAGTTATTAATATTTTTGACTGTACATCCTGAGTTCCAGAACAGAGTAGTTATACAGAATACTGATAAAGGAATTTCTCCTTTTATTTTCAAGAAGCTCTCTGATGAAAAAGTATTCATTGAAACAGAACTAGAAGATAATGCTTTCTCCTGGGAAAATTGTCATGAAAACGCATCTAGAGCAGCGGAAATGCCTGTTACAGGGCCTACAGGCGATGTTCCGGGTTACAGTATTGTTAGTGATGAGAGAATAAAGCAATTATGGCATATTGCAGAGAGAGAAAAGGCAAAATTTGCTAAGATGCATTTAAAGACAGATGCAGCACAATATAACCCCTTATTTGACCTTAGATATGTTGGAAGAGGCGGCAACAGGACTTCTGTAAAAGTCATCACAAAATCAAATGTTTTAGGAGAATACGAGCCAGATCAACCCTCTATTTTTATAAAGATACTTGAGAAATCCTGTGAATCAGAGAGGCATGCAGAGCTTGAGGAAAAGGTATTGCAGGGCCTAAAAAAAAGAGGCCGTAATGTTGTTAAATTGTATGGCAGAGATTGAAGAGTTCTTGAGCTGCAGTATGCAGGACAGTCCATATTTGAGTATGCCAACCGCTTGTTTGGCAATGAAAAATCTCAGGAAAAGATTGATGCATTAATCACTGAATCTATTGAAGAAAAAGCTAAGATTTATGATGATATGGATGAGATTTTGTCTCCAGAAGACAAGGATTTTATTATGAATGACAGGTTAAAGAAAATAATCAGTCATTTCCCAGATGTTGATCACCCTTTTGAGTGGATGCAGCATCTTTATGCATATAAGTTAATGAAGTCAATGGGAATCAAGGACAAGGCATTTAGAGATAAATTTACCAGGTTATTTGGATGGAATTTAATGCAAGCTGAAATGTGCATGCCTAGATTTGCAAGATTCCTGAGCGATGAATATACCAAGAACAGGGGTATTGACATTAAACACGACAATGGATTGACGCTTGCATTTGACTTTTCCCCGAAATTCGGTCTTGTGCAGGAAGATGATTTTTTCACAATATGCAATCTGGGCAAAACGTAAGAAAACAGAGCTCACTCCGGAAGAGTTTGATGCAATTGTTCCGCAGCTTACCATGAAAGACATGGCTGCTGTTGCAAAACAAGTCAGTGAAGAAGCAGGCCCAAATGCAGGATTATACAAGAACAGTGCGTATAAGGCATTCTGCAGATACAAGACTCTTAGGAATGAGTACAAAACAGCTGTTACAGCAAGGAAGTGTGAGTTTTCTGCGTCTGAAACAGAACCAGCAGGGGAATCTGCTGAATAATTTTTTTTCTCTTTTTTCTTATCACTTTCCAGTAATTATTTGTCATCAGCTTTATAAACATCTGGCTTCTCAGTTCTTTCATGAATTTAGTTAAGCCAGTGGCAGTCCTGCTGTTTGTATTGGCAATGCTGCCGGCTGTTTGGGGGGCCAGCTATAGTGTAATGGTGCAGGAGAGTGGTAATTCTATAGTCCTGGCTTCTTTAGAAGGCTCTGGATTGCACAATATAGAACTGCCTGCAGACGCAGTTCCAGAAGTCAGGGGAGCGTTATACTTGCAGGAAGGGAATGTTCTGTCATTATCCATTGGCTCTACTGAAAAAGCAATTGTAGCATATCAGACAGGCACTTTCACAAGCAAGGACAATACCTGGAAATTAAGCATCAATTTAGGCGGTCCTGCCAAGGTTAGTTTTCCAAAAAGCGCTAATATCTTGTCAATCTCTCCGCAGGCTTTTGTAACGGAAACAGATGTCAAGACAATTGAATTTCCAGAAGGCAGTGCAGAAATTGCATACCAGATAGAAAACATCAATTTACAATCATATTTAGACAATCTTGACGAGCATAAGTTTGAGAAAATCGTGACTTATGTGGTCTTAACGGCTTTATTCTTGATCCTGTTTGCAGGACTTTATTTTGTTGTGCGAAGACCTAAGAAAGTCAAAGAATCAAAAACCTCTCATAAAAATAATGTCCTAAAAACTCTATCCAACAACGAAAAGAAAGTAGTCCAAATTCTTCTAGACAACAACAACGAGGCAAAGCGTTCTCAAATAGAAAGAGAATCAAAAATAGCAAAATCAAGCTTGGCATCCACTTTAGCCCAGCTTGAAAACAAGAAAATGGTTGAAGTAGACAAGACTTATACAACTCATTTTGTTAAACTTCAGCCTTGGTTTATTGACTTATAATCTGTAAATTTTCCGGTTTTTTCTGGCAAAAGCATATAAAGAAAAGCAAAGTTTATATATGCATGAACTATAAGGATATCTTAATAAAAAGACTAAAGAAATACAAAAAAGAGAATATAATCATAAGCAGGCATGCAGAAGAGCAGGCCTTGTTCAGGGGCATCAGTATATCAGAAGTCAAGGAAAATATTATAAATCCAGAAAGATTACATTTTGCAGTAAGACAGAAGGCAAGAAAAGAAAACGAAGAAAAATATGATTGTTATTTTGGCTATAGCAAGACAAGATGCCATAGATATGTGCTGGTCATTAACAGCAAATGCCTTGCATGCACAATAATTAAGATAAACAAAAGGTGGCAGCACCTGGTGGAAAAACATGCAAAAGTTTAATTTCAGCTATGATACAGAGAATGACGATTTGTTCTTGTTCAATCCTAAATCCAAATCCAAGGGAAGTGTGGAGATAGGAGACTTGATTCTGGATTATAACAATAAAAAAGAATTTGTTGGCTTGCAGATAATGAATGCTTCAAAGATAATCAAGGATATGCTAAGCAAGGAAGATGCAGCTTCAGTAAGGGATGTATTAAACAATTTAGAAGAATGCAGGGTGGATATCAAGCCAAAAAACAATCTTTTGATAATAAAGGTGTATCTGAACAGCAAGGCAAAAGAGATTGCACCGGTTATTTCTGTGCCAAGCATTCAGGAATCAAGCCCTGCCTTGGCTTGTGCATAAATGCTTTAATTCTTTTGAATTCTAACACTTCAGCCGTTGTTCACTTTTGTTCTATCCCTGTTATATATATTGTTCAATCCTACTGAACTGCATGAAAAGAATATTGTGGGGGTTTGCATTGCTGGCATTAATGCTTTTCCTGTGCTCAAGAGTGTCTGCACAAAAAGGACCTAGTGTTGTTTTTGATGAAAATACAGCAGAGCATTCAATCAGGTTTATTACTAATACAGAGACGTTCAATATGCCTGAGGATAATATCACGATTCAGAGTGACCTCTCGGTTTTGCCTGTGGATGGAAATATACTGTCTATTGATATACGGCTCACAAAGCCTGTTACAGATGATTATTTCATCTATGAATTAAAAGACCCTGAGAAAAAGCTTGCCAGCATTATTGACAGGATTACATTCAACCAGCCCCCAATGGCAATTAAGGACAGCGAACTGGCTTGGAGAGTTGCTGGCAACTCAACAGAGTTTCTTATTCAGGGCACTGTTGAGCCAGCACCTCCACCTTTTTTTGCAGAAAGCAACAGCACAATTGAGTGGGGCAACAATACAATGTCAATAACCGCTGGTGACTTTCAGCAGAACAGCAGAAAGCCAAGGCCTTCAGAAAGAGTCGCGTTAGGAATAAAGGACAGGATTGACATCCTGAGAAGCACTGTGGGGTTCAGGCAGATTGGTGTATTTGCGTTTTTCACAATTGTGTTAATCACCCTCTTGGTCTGGTACTACAAAAAGCGCAATGTTTTGCACGATAAACTCATCACCAAACAGTTAGAACAACACGAATCTTTATAAACTGTCATCACTATACAATAGTTAGGGGGAGTTACAATGAACAGACTGATAACAACAGCAATCTTGGTGATTTTATTGTCGACAGTAGTGTTAAGTGTGTCAGAGTATGAGTGCAGAGAGCATGATACAGATAATAATGTTGTCATGGTCTGCAGGGCAAGCGAGGAAATAAACACAGCAGTAAACAAGGCAGTGGATTCTGTAAGTGATGCAGAACTGCTCAGCAAGGAACTAAGCCAGATGGATCAGGGGTTTGTAAAGAAATTCCACTCAAGAGATATCCAGTCTCAGGTTCATGCTTATCTCAATGATGTAAGAAATGGTGTCAACGTAAAACTATCAGATAAAGACATCAGGAGAATTGTTGAGGAAGATATTAGCTATAAAGAATTCATAAACAGGCATGTGGGGGGATGAACTATGTTTGATAAATTTTTTGGGGAAAAGTCAAAAGACAAGGAAATACAGCAGCAGATTAGAATATTGGCAACAAATCTGGAGATACTGAATCAGAAGCTTAATCAGAATCCAGATGCTGCCCTGAATCCTGCAGAGGCGGCCTTGAAGGAAAAGGTTGATGAATTAGGGCAGAATTTAGAATATGTCAAGAATGTCTTAAAGACTAACCAGAATAATCCTGAAGGCTTGAGAGAGCAGAAAGAAATGCTTCAGTCTGAGATTGCAAGGCTTAACCAGGCAACACAGAACATGGGTTGTCTTGACAAGGACTGGTTGAATAGCCTGAACCAGCACATACATGCTTTCAATAGTGCTGCAAGCTCATTAAGCCAGAACATGGATGCAACTGCAAAAAACATGCATCATGTTCTTGAGAGCCAGAGGGCTGAGATTACAAAGAGAATTTATCTAAGGCTTTTTCGCGCTCTTAAGAAGGACAACTTGATCATGATGGTGTTTACCTGCCTGCTGAGCTCTACTGTTGCTCTTGCAGCGCTGTTCATTACACTGCTTTATGTTGTCAAGTAAGGGGGATTGATTATCTTGGAAGAGCATGAGGAAATAATTACAAAGGATTGTGATGAGTGTGAGAAGATTTGCTCCAGCACTCTGTCAGATGATTGTATTAATTGTATTGGCAACAGGAAGTTCAAGATTTTAAGGTTAAAGAATGATTTGTTCACAAAAGAGTATGATAAAAAGAGGCGGCTTCTTGCAGTCATTCCTTTTTTTATGGATGTAAGGTTTGACCACAGGCCTGAAGACCTGAAGCCTAAGGAGAATTATTTTTTGACAACAGGTGCAAAGGTTGATATTTGCGAGAGCAAAGATGATGTTGGGTATGCTTATTTTATCAAGATTCCTGAGATTAATGTTACTTTTCAGGAATTGATGGATATCAAGAAAGAGTTTGACAAGTTCAAGGAGTCTAACATAACAGAAAACGAATACATCAAGAAATGGTTTTTGGGTTATGGCATTCTGGAACACCTGCTGAGAGACCCGAAAGTTCTTGAGATTAACATTAATCCGCCTGGCAACAAGACTCCTATGCGGATTGTTCATGCTGATTATGATGAGTGCGTCACAAATATCTATCCGAGTGAGGATTTTCTTAATTATTTAGCAACAAGGTTAAAGATTAATACAGGACGTCCTTTGAACAAGGCTCAGCCGCAGTTAGACGGTGAAATACTTGTAGGCAAAGGCGCTAAGGCAAGGGTTGCTGCTATTGCAGACCCTTTCTCTGTCTTTGGCACAGGCTATTCTATCCGAAAGCACAGGGAAAGGCCGTGGACCCTTCCTTTGTTTATGAATAATAAGATGGCTAATTCCTGGTTTGCTGGCTTGATGTCATTGTGTATTGCTCACGGACGTACTTTTTTGAGTGCAGGCCCGAGAGGCTCTGGAAAGACATCCTTGTTAGGCTCTTTACTGCTGGAAATCCTTCCAAAATACAGGATACTCACGATTGAGGACACGCAGGAATTGCCTATTGCTGCTTACAAGAAATTAGGATACGACCTTTTGCCATTAAAAGTAAGGTCTGCCTTGCTTAAAGAGGGTATGGAGCTTCCTTTTGACACTGGCCTGAGAACAAGCCTTAGGCTTGGTGATTCTTGCTTGATTATTGGTGAGATCAGGAGCAAGGAAGCTAAGGTCTTGTATGAGGCTATGAGGGTTGGTGCTATGAGTAATGTTGTTGCTGGAACAGTGCACTCTGATTCTCCTTATGGTGTTTATGACAGGGTTGTTAATGATTTGGATGTTCCTAAGGGCTCTTTCAAGGTTACTGATTTGATTATTATTGTTAACCAGATTAAGTCCACCACAGGCTTGTCAAGAAAAAGAAGGGTCATTCAGGTTACAGAGGTCCTGAAGGACTGGCAGGATGAGCCTAAGTTTCAGGACTTGATGGTTTATGACCCTAAGAAGGATGAGTTGGTTCCTACAAAAGATTTACTGAACGGTAAATCAGTGTTGCTTAAGCAGATTATGGAGAGGACAAGCGGTTACAGTGGCTACAAGGACTTGATTAGGGATATTCAGTTAAGGGGCTGGGCAAAGGATTTGCACGTCAAGATTGCGCATGATGCAGAGCAGTTAGAGGCTAAATACATATCAAAGGCAAATATTTTGTTTGCAAAGCTTTTCGAACTACTTAAGCCTCTTGAGTCTAAAAAGAGTGAGAAAGAGTTTATGGCAAAGTTCCAGAAGCATCTGAAGGCCCTGCTTGATGCTGACCTGAAATTAAGAAAAGCCCGGAAAACTGCAAGGGAGCAGGTGGAAAAGCAGAAGAAAAAGCAGGAAGAGGAGATGCAGAAGCGCATTTCTCAAAAACCGCTTTCAGATTATACAGGAGGCACAGGCAGCAAGGATGGAAGGCTTCCTGACTCTACTGGTATTCTTGCGCAGATTACAAGCCTGCAGTCCTCTTCAGGAGGTTTTACAGACAGGCTTATGGACAGGCTTGAGTACTGGGCAGGGTATTTCAAGGGCGTGTGGTCAAGGTTTAAGGCAAAAGATGGAATGGACTAGGATTTATTCAATTGGAAAGAGAATCCCTTGTTTTCACGTAAAAAAGGCAGATGAAAAACTAAAGTTTATTTTGTTTCCTTACACTTCAAAGGAGATTATCTCAACCTGCCTGGCTGTATTGATTGCTTCAATGGTTCTTGCTTTTGCGCTTTCTTTCATAACAAAGTTTTTCCTGTATGCCTTTTTTTTCCTGGGCATTATTGCTGCTATTGCATTATACATTTATCCTACAAGCATTCATTACACCAAGCAGATTATTGATTACAAGGAAGAGATGCTTAGGGCCATCATGAAGATTTCAACGTATATCTCAATGAATTCAAGCCTTGAGTATGCCATGATTAATACAAAGGATGAATTGCGCGGCACTCTGAAGCTGCAGTTTGAGGATATTTTTGAGAAATTAAGGATTAAGGAAAAGACCACTCTTGGCGGTGCTCTTGAGGAGTACATTGGTGTCTGGAATGAGAATAATCCTGAGTTTGTAAAGGCATTAAAGCTTTTGCAGACTGCTTCAATGAGCCCTTCAAAAGAGAGGGGCAAGATTATTGAAGAGGTTCTTGAGACTATTATTCTTGCGTATCATGAGTCTGGTAAGCGTTTTGCTGAAAAACTGGCGTCACAGGCAAAGACATTGATTGCAGTTGGTGTTTTGCTTCCTATCATCAGCTTGATGATTCTGCCGTTGCTCTCTATTTTCATGCCGCATATTGTGCAGCCTCCTGTTATTGCTTTTGTTTATAACGTGTTTTTTCCTGCTACTCTGCTGGTCATGGCACTGCATTTTGCCTCTTCAAGGATTCAGGTCAATACTATCCGGATTGAGGATGCTCCTGAATACCAGAAGGTTCCTTTCTGGCTTTATGGTGCAGGTGCTGTTATTATTGGATTGTTTGCAATTCCTACTGTGATGCATTTGAGGACCATTAACCTGAGCATTCTTGAGACTGCTGCAAGAGAGTATGCATTGCAGTCTGTTTTTGTGTGCTGGCTTATTGCTCTTGGAATAATCCTTGCAATCTATTTGTATGCTTATTATCATACAAAGATGTACAAGAAGCTTTGGCAGGATGTTTATGATACTGAGCAGGATTTTCCTCATCTGCTTCAGATTTTTTCAACTTACTTGAACCTGAATCGTTCATTAGAGAGTATTTTGCCTGATGTTGTTGATGATTATGAGACTCATGGCTTCAAGGACCATCCTGTTGTTGGTATTTTCAGGAAGCTGTTCCAGAAACTGAGAACTACAAAGCAGTCTATTAAGAATCTCACTAGCAGGGTCTTGCCTAAGATTTGCCCTTCTAAAAAAGTCAGCAATAATATTTCGCAGATTGTTTCTTTTACAGATATTTCCCAGGCTAGTGCTGGAAGGGCTGCTAAGATGATGAGAAAGCAAACTCTCTCGATATTTCAGTTGGATGATTATATTAAGTCATTGCTTGCAGAGACAGTCAGTTTAATCAACATCACTGTTACTATGCTTGCTCCTTTGCTTAGTGCAGCGGCAGTGATAATGTCTTTGGCGATTGTCATGAGCCTGAGGTTCATTACACAGCAGCTTGAGATTATCCAGAACTCTCTTGGTGTTACTCAGGGAACAGCATTAAGCCTTGTTGACATTACAAAAATCATCCCGCCAACAGTTATTGAGGTTATTGTAAGCATTTACTTGATTCAGATGATGCTTGTCTTGAGTATTTTTGCATCTAACATCAAGATTGGGAATGACAAGTACCAGACAATCAAGTCAATGAAGTCTAACCTGATGGGTTTTGCTATTTACACTGTGATTTTGTTTGTTGGTTTTATTTTGTTCAGGAACTTTGTGTTTCAGGGGGTTTTGGCATGAACAAGACCTTGTTCAAGATTATTGGTGTTGTGATAACAATTGCTGCTGTTGCAGTGATGATTATGATAGTGAGGAATGTCCTGTATTCAGGAGCAGGGGGTTTGGTTTAAGATGGAGGTTGTTGAGATTATTGTTTTCATTGGAATCGCTGTTTTAATAGGAGGTTTTGTATTGACTTTTTTGCTTGACTGGGATGTTCAGCAGACTTATGAGGATGTCAGGAGTATTGTTTTCAAGGAGCATGATGCAGAGGTTGGCTATAAGAAGGTTGACAAGCTTGGTTTTATGGCAGAGTTGTATAATGCCTGGCAGGACTGCGGCTTTGGCATGCTGAACAAGTCTGTCACGTTTTATGTCAGTGAAGATGGAGAGCTGACAAAGGAAGAGATTTTCACAGAGCTGAAGAAACTGAATTACTGCAGGTCTCTGCAGAGTGCTGAGTTTGAGTGCGGTGAGAGAGAGGATTTAGAGATGGATACAATAACCCTGCCTGCTGTGATTAATGCCAGGTGCGAGGAGGAGAAACTAACACTGAGTGTTTAAGGGTGATAATATGGAGATGCCTATAACTGTAATAATAACATTGTTCGTGGCTGTTGTAGTTGGTGTTGTTGTTATTAATCTTGCTTCAGACCTGATTACTGACTCAAAGTCAAAGCTTGACACCTGGAATGATGAGGATGTTGATGATGAAAAGATTATCGAGCTTGATACTGTCTTGAGCACAAGTGTTGCTAATCTTGCTGCAGAGTGCTACAAGAAATACTATAATCAGGAGGTAGAGTCTGCTGTGTGTTTTGTTTTGTTGGGTGATGTCTCTGCTTCAGATGCAGAGGTTGTTAAAGCATACCCTTACAATGAGTCCACGATTGATGTTGACCTTTCAAATGCAAAGAATGCAGTGAGGATTGGTTATGATTTTGTTGATAATAAGATTAAGGTAAAAGGCTGAGGAGGCAAAACAAATTTGCAGGCAAATTTGTAAGCCCCCAAAATTAAAATTTAGGAGGATTGAGAAAATGTATAGAGTATTTGATACAAGACTGGCATTGAGTAAAAAAGGAAGTGAAAAGCCGATAGAAATTTTTATAGCCTTGTTCGTTATCCTTGCAGTTGCCCTGGTATTACTTAAGATGTTCCAGGGCC
Source organism: Candidatus Woesearchaeota archaeon (assembly GCA_014729555.1). Lineage (GTDB taxonomy): Archaea > Nanobdellota > Nanobdellia > Woesearchaeales > ARS49 > WJJT01. The sequence continues at coordinate 17,289 of WJJT01000043.1, read as the reverse complement.
AGATATCTGACAAAACAAAAGAATTGAAAGACCTTGAGGCAGAGAGAAAGCTTGATGAATTGACCACAAAGGCAAAGGAAAAGTGTGACATGCTTTGTTCAAGAGGGGATTCCTTGGCAGACAGGGCAAGGTTCTGCATGAGGCAGGTCACAAGTGATATTGACGGTATTGGTGTTGATTTCAACAATAATGAGCTCCTGGATGATACTGTCACAAACCTGATTCCAGGCCAGGTTGCTTGTGAAGATGCGATTTATTGCCCTCATGTGACCCAGTGCGGCCCTATAAGGACAATGAAGGATTGTATTCCCTTACTCTGCAATTCATTTGTAAAGTCTGGCTTTAGTGCAGAGCAGGCTACAACCAGGCTTAAGGAATTGATTGTGCCAGGCACTTGTTCAGCAGGTGCTGATGCACAGTATCACTGGCACACTATACTTGGAGAGAGCCTTCACTGTTAAAGATGGAGCAGCCTGTTTGGTTATTTTTTGGCATTGTCGCGGTTTTGATAGGCCTTGGAATAATCATTCATGTTGTTTATCTTAATGAGGAAGACTCTATTATGCGTGGCCTGAAGCAGAGTCTTGACAAGCTTGAGGGCCAGTGTAATTTTGTGTGTGCTGCAGGTGAGGAGACTTTTTTGTCTGCAAGGGCAGAGCTTCCCACTAAAGCAAGGATTTTCACGCATAAGCAGAATATTTGCGGTGAATTGTCTGATGAGTTGAGTTATTGCGTGCAGTGCAATTGCGAGCTTGAGCCTTATGAGCTCTCGCTTAACACTGCTTTGGCTGAGAGGTTCAAGGTTCATTATTATGATTGTTTTTTTGAAAAGCTTGACCCTAATGTCAGGATGGAGTGTATGGGATGATGATGTCAGGAAGATTTCACTTGAGGATTAAGGGTAAGAAAGGGGATTCAGCAAGCAATATTATTGCATGGATTGGATTATTGATTGCTGTCCTGATTTGCGTCAGCTTTGTTGCAGCGCAGGTCAAGCCTGGCCAGTTGATTGTTGAAGTGATTCACCAGGATCTTACAAAGGTGCAGACTAATATCAATAATGCCTGCAACAGTTATTATTACAGGGCAAAGTTCAATCCAATGATTGAGGAAGGCACTCTTGCTGTGGTGGATAATCAGGTGTGCATTAATTCAACTTATTTTGAGTGCAAAAAGTTCATTTGTGAGGATGATTTCAATATCTCGCTTGACCTTTCAAACATTACTTATTTGGTGATTGAGAAAAATGAGACTGTTCAACTATACCCAGAGTGATAGGCGCGGAGTATACGCGGTTTTGACTAGCTTTTTTTTCATAATTGTAGCTCTTGTTGCAACTATTGGTGTCTTGTTTTACCAGAACATGCTTGTGACTTTTGAGAGAAGCATTGAGAAAGATGCAAATGAATACTCTGTTGTCACTGATGCAAAGAATGTCTTGTTCAGTTGTTATGGCAAGGCTATTGATGAGAGAAAGCTTAACAAGCCCTGCAATGTTTCAATGATTCAGGGCTACACTATTGAGAAGATTGGCATTAACCAGTGCAATGAGTCTTTTCATGATTACCTGAATAACTCGCGTTATGACCAGAGTTTTGTTTATGTTGTTCCTATTCAGGAGGACAAGAGAATCTGCTTGGGGAGGTTAAAGATTTTCCTATGAGTGTTACAGAGAACGTGATGGGTGGTGTAATAGTTATGTTTATCTTTTTAGTGGCTGGTGCTATTGTGATTCATAATCTTACAGGCCACACTGTTGACAAGATGGAGCTGACAAAGAACAAGTATTTGGAAGAGGCTTATTCCTCTGATTTTAATGCCCTGCTTCAGGCTACAGAGCCGACCACTATGCGCTCTTTTTCAGACCTGCTCACAGACGCATTATACTATAGGCAGGATAATTTGACTTTTGGCAGCACAACAATCAATACAAGGGAGTTTTTTACTTCAACTCTTGATGCTGCAATCGGTGAGGGCAGGTATTATATGGAGATTAAGCCCAAGATTATTGAGGTGAGCTTGAATTTTGTGATTGACGGCTCTAATTCCCTGCAGGATGAGAGAGAGCAGCTTGCAAAGGAATTGCCGGGCATTATCGAGGGTGTGAAGAAAAAGATTTATGAGACAGGTGAGGAGATTGTTGTTGCTAATATTTACATTCTTGGTAACAGGTATGATTTGAAAGACAGGCAGAAGTGTGATATTTATAACACTGACCGTGCTGATATTACCTGTTATGTTATTGGTGCAGAGGAGTTGTATGCTGCTCCTGGGGATTTTAATAATGAGACTTTTGATGTTAACAGCAAGGACCAGTACAAGGTTGAGTTTAATGTGACCCCTCCTTACTCTGATGTTGGTTATGTCAGGAATATCAGAAAAGCAGGAGAGAAGGATTATTATGAGGCAGACTGGGGTGCTGGTGTTGCTTATGCTTCTGCTCATAACAAGGGAATGGCTAAGCTTGTTGTATTGTTTCCTGTGAGTGATGAGTTGTCTACAAGTTCTATTCCAGATGCTTGTTTTCACATTAGTGATATTCCAAGGCAGAAGATGTGTGACTTGTGCAGCACTGACTGTCCTGCTGAGCGTTCCTCTGCTTCTATTGAAAAAGCCCTGCAGGTTGCAAAAACGAATGGCCATATTGTGAACCCGATTTATTCTTTTACTTGTGATTATGATTACAAGCCTATGTTTAATACTTATTTTGAGATTGTCAATGGCAGGTCTACAAGTAATGTCTGTTCAGAGCCTGTGTGCAGTGGATGCTCTGTCAATAATGGTGTGTGCTTCCATCCTGACTGCGAATCTGTTATTCTTGAGCAGATGAATCATGTTGCTGATGAGACTTTTGGAAAAGTCATTAACCTGGAGGACATCCAGAATCTTGTGTATGACATCAGCACCACTATTGATGATAATATTGAGGAGTATAAGTTCAGGCTTGGGGAGGAGTATGAGTATGCTGCTCGGTTTGTTTCAGAGAGAAGCCTTCCTTTGCCTAACAAATTGATGACTGATGCTAAGCTATTCATATATCCAAACAAGAACGAGGTGGCTTAAAATGAGAAGAAAAATGAATGTTAAAGCCAGCGCCGCTGCCCTTGTTTTGGTGTCTTTGTTGGCTGTTGTTGCAGGTGCTTTGTTTACCCTGCACAGCTATGATAAGTTTGAGGTTGACAGGAGCAGGCAGAATGAGATTAGTACAGAGGCTGCAATAACCCTGTCAAGAGCGATTAGTCTGGGAATCAATGATTTTGCCTTGAATGGTTTTTCAAAGCACAACAAGTATTGGTATTGTAATTATCCAATACCGCCGTATACTGATGAGGCTAATGAGAGTGTTGACTGGTTTGTTAATGAGCGCATAAAGAATTATATTCAGGCCTTGCGAGAGCAGGGAAAGTTTGTTAACATGCCTGATATACAGAATGATGTTGTTTCTTTGGAGATGACTGCATTAAACATGGACAGTATTTCGTATGATGTTAGTAATTATATTGTTGGTGTTGAGTCTGATGAGTTTACAGAAAAGCAGGATATCAGCAGCCGTTACACTAACCCGTTTAAGGTTTGGCTGATGTATAATAATTTTTATGAGTGGATGCAGGATAATGCAGGCCACCTGACTGAAAATATTTATACAGAGGTTTTTGAGAACAAGGCGTGCCAGGCAATCAGCACTGACTGTGACTGTCCTGGAAGCGATAATGGAAGGTTTATCAAGAATTCAACTATTGAGGAGATGAAGCTTGAGATTGAGGATGTTTATCCTGCCCTGAACAAGTCTCTGGAAGAGTTGAACCAGAAGTTTGAGGGCACTGGGATAACTTGTGATTACAGGATTGAGAAGTATCATATTGAGAATGAGGAAAAGATTGATTATTCTTATGCAGCAGATTCTTATCTTGACCAGGGAAAGACAGACACACTGGATTGGAACCAGATTCTGTATGATTATGAGTACAAGATTTGGTATGATGATTTTACCCTGCCTAATCCTGGGCAGGATGAATTAGGCGGCTGCCCTACAACAGATCCTGAGATTGATGCAACTTACCGGGAGCAGAGGATTAATCTTGATGTTGATGTTGATGAGACAGAGTCTGTTGAGTTTGAGGACGGCGTCTGCACAAGCAATGTTTTGTTTGAGTTGTTTCATGTTGAGGAGTTTGCCTTGAACAAGAAGCTTGGCTTGCTCTTGACTTATTCCTGCTCAGACCCGTCTGTTTCAATAGAGTCTCCTGACGGCCTGAAGCCTTTTACAGGCGAGGTTGGCTTGAGGGTTAGTGTGAGGATGGACTGCCCCACCCCTTCATTGACAAAGGTGAATGGCAATGACGAGAATTCCTTTATCTGTGGTGGGGGCGGGGGAAGCTCTTGTTTTCCTGCAGGAACAAAGGTCCTGACTCCGGATGGTGAGATGAATATTGAGGATGTCGGGGTTGGACAGGCAGTGATTGCTTATGATTTAGAGAATAACAGGCAGGTTGTGACAAGGGTTTCAGAACTTGAGTCTCCTGTCAGAGAGGGTGTTTATTTGATTAATGACGGCCTGGTTGAGGTTACAGATGAACATCCTTTCAGAACAAGGAAAAAAGACGGCACTGTTGCCTGGGCTGCTATTGACAGCGAGCATGCTAAAGAGGATTCTGAAATCAGGGAGCCTATTCTTGACTTAAAGATTGGTGATTTCTTGTTCACTTCAGATAATGATTGGGCAGAGGTCAGGAGCATTGTTTACACTCCTGGCAGTGTGCAGACTTATAACCTGAAGCAGGTTGATTTTTACAATAACTTTTTTGCAGACAATCTGTTGGTGCATAACAAGCACATGGGTGTTGAAGGGGATATTTTTTGTCCTATTGAGTGTCCTGAGTGCCAGATGTGTGCAATGGATGGTGATGGCTGGATTTGCATTCCAGAGCCTATGGGCACTTCTTGCGGTGAGGATGTCTGTATGATTTGTGATGATGCAGGTGCTTGTACTTTGCCTGCTCCTCTGGGCATGCCTGATGATTGTCCAGGTGACTGCATGGTTTGTGACGGAGTTAATATGGGTGTTGAGGCTTGTATCCCTGGAGAGGGCGGGCTTGCAGAGGATTATGCCTGTTCAGTGCCTTGTTATGTCTGCAGTGAGGATGCTGTTTGTGACAAGATTTCAGAGGATTTTTCAGAGATTGATTCAAGTTTGTGCGGTGATTGCCAGACCTGCGGCTTGGTAGACGGCCTGCCTGCTTGCGTGCCTGATGTTGAGGAGGATGGTGACCAATGCGGTGAAGGGGCTTGTGAGATTTGCGAGAATGGTGCGTGTGTTCAGGCAGATGACGGCTTTAAGGATACTGACTGTGATACTTGTGAGGTTTGCGTGGCAGGAGCTTGCGGTTATAGTGAGCAATTTTCAGGAAGCCTTGATGAGTGCGGGACTTGTCAGGCTTGTGGTGAAGAAGGAGGGCAGGCGGCTTGTGTTGCAGATCCTGTTCAGCAGGGCCAGGTTTGCGGCGGCAATGGCTGTTCAACCTGTCAGGAAACTGAATGTCTTCCAGACCCTTCTACTGCTGGTAATTTGTGTGCTACAGATGGCCCTTGTGAGACAAGGTGCAGCTCGCAAGGTTATTGTGATGACGGCAGTTCAACAAGAGGAACGCATTGTGATGCAGGACTTGAGTGTATGAGTGGTGTCTGCCAGGAAGACGGCAACTGCGGTGTTCCTGCGTCTTTCTATGGCAAGCAGTGCTGTGGTGACATCTTGTGCAATGCAGGTGACCCTTGCTGCCCTCATGGCAATGGAATTGGCCAGTGGACCTGCAGTGCCTGTGATGATATCACGACTTAATTAAGTGGTTATTAGTAATTGGTTGGTAGTTGTTGAATATTGAATTCCCGAACAACTATAAACTAATAACCACTTACTTGGATTTTTAGAATTCTAAACACATCTGCCCTGCCAGCCTATTACCCAGTTCTGCCCTGCAAATTGTTGTAGTTGCTGCATTGTTGTAACTGGTCCTTGCGGGCCTGGTGCAGGCAGGGGATTTGCCTGGCTGAAATCGCAGTTTCCTGTTGCACAGTCTTTGTTTGTCCAGCAGCTAAGGCAGGTTGGGCACCCTGGCGGTGGGCATGGGTTGCAGCTTCCTCCGCAGTCAAGGTCGCTTTCATCTCCGTCCCATTGGTTGTTTGTGCAGTGTGCTGGTTGTGGTGCTGCTGTGATTATCTGGCAGTTGCTGTCGCAGGTTATTCCGTCTGGCGGGTCGCATTGCTCTCCTGATTCTATCAGCCCGTTTCCGCATATTGGTGTTGGAGGTGTTATTATCTGGCAGTTCGAGTCGCACGTTGGTGTGTTTGGCGGCTCGCATTGCTCTCCTGATTCTACCATGCCGTTTCCGCAGACAGGTCCTTTTGGAGGGGTTGGTGTTGGAGTAGGAGTTGGTATTGTTGCATTAGGAACAGGTGCTGGTGTAGGGGCAGGAGTTGGTGCTGGTGGTGTTGGGGTGGGAGTTGGTGTTGGAACTGGTGTTGTTATGTTTGCTGCTGGAGGTGGTGTTGGTATTGGTACTGTAACTGGCGCTGGTGCAGGCGCGGTCTGTGCTTTTGGCTGCGCAGTTGATTTTGGTGTTTTTCCTGTTTTTTTTGCTTTTATTAATTGCCCGTAGGTTATGTAGCCTATTTTTTGCCCTGTTTCGTCCTTAAGCAGGTATTCTCTTATTGCTTCAAGCCATTCTGCGGCTGTTGCTTTTTTTACCTCTCCCTCTGGTGTTATCACTGTTGATTCTTCTTTGTTTATCCAGTCTTGTACTAGTATTTCTTCTGCTGTCTGGGGTATTGTTTGTTTTTCTGCTGGATAGTATTTTAATACAAGGGCTGTTATGATTATTATTAGCAGAATGATGATTGTTATTTTTAGTGTTTTTTGTATTGCCATATAAAATCAAACACACTTTCCCTGCCATGGGATTATCCAGCTCTGTCCTGCGAGTTTTTGCAGTTCTAGTGGTGAGTAGTAATCTTGTCCTGTGTTTGGGTCTGTTGCAGGAAGTCTTTGCTTTGCTTGTCCCAGGTCGCATTTGTTTGTCTGGCAGTCTGAGTTTACCCAGCAGGATATGTATGATGGATTTCCTTGTGGTGGGCAAGGTGCACAGCTTCCTCCGCAGTCCAGGTCACTTTCATCTACATTCCATTGTCCGTCTGTGCAGTGTGCTGGTTGTGGTGTTGGTGGCGGTGTAGGTATTGGTGTGGTTGCATTAGGAACTGGTGTTGGTGCTGGTGGTGTTGGAACTGGTGTTGGCGCAGGTGCAGGTGGTGCTGGTGTAGGGGTTGGTGTTGGAACTGGTGTTGGTGTGGGGATTGTTGGTGGTGTTGGTATTGGTACTGTAACTGGCACTGGTGCTGGCGGTGCTCCTGATTTTGGTATTTGTGTTGCTTCTGGCACAACTCCTGTGTATTTTGCTACCATTAGTTCATCATAAGTGATGTAGCCGATTTCTTGGTTATATTCATCTCTCAATAAGTATTCTCTTATTGCTTCTATCCACTCTGCTGCTGATGCTCTTGTTTGAGTTCCTTCTATTATCACAACAGGGTTTGTTGCAACCCATTCCTCTGCCTCTAGCTGTTCTTGAGGTATTGGCGCTTGTGTTGGAGGCGCTTCTTGTTCAATAGAATCATATATTGTGAAGAAAATCAGTATTATTGCAATAATTAATATTATCTGTGCTAAGTTTTTTCTCCTCTTTTTTTTCATAACTGCAATTCATATATTCTGGTATATAAACTTTTTTCTTTTTGTTCAGCAACTACTTACTACTAACTACGTACTACCAACTAAATACTACTTACCACTCACTACTTACAGAAATCCCCTAGTCCTTTTTGTGCTGGCTTGACTGGTTTTATCTCTTTTTTGCTGCCTTCAAATATTGGCTTGCCGTATTCCCCGTCATAGCCTGGCTGGAATTCTATTTTTTGCTTCTTGTTTCGTATTATTAAGTCTGATATTTTTTCAGGAGCTGTTTTTCTTATTCTTTCTTCATCTGCCTCTAGCACTATGTTCAGTTCATTTCCAAACTCTTTTATCAGTTCATTGTAAACTTTCCATGCTTTTTGTGTTGCTATTCCTGCCCCTACTCCGTGTGCTACAAGTTCTGATAATGGTATCAGGCTCTTGAATGGCTTTGCTGTTCCTGGTTTGTATCCTTCTGGCTGGTCTGCTAACTGCTCTACCCTGCTCATCACTCCTATTGTCATTGGTTTCTTGCACACAGGGCATATCTTGTTGTGCTTGATTGATTCTTTTGGGCTCATGCATACCTTGCAGTTTCTGTGCCCGTCATAATGGTATTTTCCTTCTTCTGGAAAGAATTCAATTGTTTCTTTTAGTCCTTGTCCTGTTCTTATTGCTTTTAATAAGTCTGAATATGTTAATTTTTTTAAGTCAAACAGTGTTGCTTCTCTTCCGATTCTCCAGGGCCAGAAGGAGTGTGCATCGCTGAAGCTCAGTATCTGCCTGTTTTCTAATTCTTTTATTCTCCAGTTCATTGGCGGGTCGCTGGAAAGCCCTGTTTCTATTGAGTGTATGTGTTTTGCCTGGTCTTTGAACGCTTCTTTCAGTGAGTCAAATCCGCTCATCGAGCCCAGCAAGCCGAACCATGGCGTCCAGCAATTATGGACTGTTGCAAATTCAGTTGTATAAGAATTATCTTTTTCTACCTCTAAATTGAAAACCTCTCCGCGATATTTCTCTTTTTTTATTTTTTTTATAGGAATATAAATATATTTTTCATCAATCCAGCCATGTTTTCTTTTCATTTTTGTTTTAAATTTTTCAAAACAAGGATCTTTAAGCAATTCAAATTTGTCTTCAAAAAACGATAAATTAGAAAATATGTAATGATCCTGTTTCGCATAGATTTTTCTGTTTTTTATGCGATGGTTTCTGGAATTAACTTTTTCTTTTGAATCAATTGAAATGGAAGGAATGATGCCCAATCTTAAGCAGATACTTTTCATTTGGTTGGCGAGATCAGAAGACACAGTTGTTCCGGCATCTCCTCTCCACCAGCCTCTTAACATTTCTGCTTGTTTCTCAATAGGCATGGTTAAGAAAAACGCAGGCAAGTGCTTGGTTGCAGCTTTTTTATTAGTTTGGGAATAGAATACTGCTGAAAAAAAATCATATAATAATTTTGAATAAAAAATTATTTCTACTGAATTATTATTCTTTTTCGTGGTATTTTTAGAAGGCTTAATTCCGAATACCGACTTTATTAGTGAGATTACATCTTCAATATATTCTTTTTCTTGTTTATTAAAACAGAACCCGATTGCGTCCTTGTTGTTTGTATAGCCTTCTGCCAGATAATAACCTACTAGTCGGCAGAAATTTTTGTTGATTGTTATTACTGGATTTACTTTTTTTCCTCTGCTCCCAAATGGCTTTATTTTCTTTTCTTGTTTCTCAAAAGAACCAACGTATTTGTATAGATCAATTTGTTTTACATCTTTAATTTCCTGGAGTCTTGGATACAATAGAATATCACTGTTTTCAAGATTTTTTGCTTGAATCCAGGAGGGAGTATAATTCAGATAATATTTTCTTTTGCACGTGAATCGCTGGGAGCAATCTTTTTTACAAAAGCCTTTTGTTGACCTGCATTTCTTAAAAGTCTTTATTGCTAGAAATGGGTGTTCTGATGTTGTTTTTAATCCTTCTCTAAAATAGAAAGGAATGATGTGATGAATTTCTCCAATGTACTGCCTTTTGTAGGTTTTTATGACTTTTTGCCATTTACCTGTGTGTGTCAATACTTTATCTCCGCTGGATATTTTTTTAATTTCTTTTGTGCCGGGATTCGCATGTATTTTTGTGTCTGGAAGCAAGCAATGTGCAGGTATCACCTCGATATCTTTGCTTATCCCCTGCATCATCTCTACAAATTCCGGGCAGGGTATCTTGAATATCGGCCTTCCGTCATAATCAAGCCTTCCTCTTTTTCCAAGCGTCTCTGTTATCTGCTCTACTGTTTCCATGTTTGGCGCAAGTGCAGCTAAATGCACTCTTCTTCCCCTGCCGTCGGTATATATTAGGGAGACTTCTGTTGAATAAACAAATGGAAACCCTGTTTTTGTCTTTGCAATCCCGCTTCCATCATCAATCAGCTCAGTTTTCAGTTCTTTCTGCCAATCTGGTTGCTGGAAGTCTCCTGTTCCCAATAGATTAAGCCCTTTTATTTTTGCATATTTCTCAAGGTTTGCTATGTTTAGCTGTTTTGAGCATGCTCTTGAGTATCTGCTGTGTATGTGTAAATCAGAGATTATCTTCATGTTTCTACAGAATTGGCGGGTTATTATTAAGCTTTTCTCTATGCAAGGTTTAGTGCTTTTAGTTTTCTGTGGAGTGTCTCAAATCTTAGCCCTATTTTTTTGGCTGTTTTTGAGATGTTTCCTTTGTTTTGCTTTAGTGCTTTCCTGAGATAGGATTTTTCAAATTCTTTTTCTGCCTGCTTTAGTGTTAATGGCTTTCTTGGAAGCTCCTTGACTATGTTTTTGGATAGTTCTGGTGCGTGTTCATAGAATTCCTTGAACTTTGAAGGGCTTAGTGAGCTTTTGTATGTCTCTGCGCTCTCCTGTATTATGCTTTTTACTGCCTCTTGTTTTACATACTCTGTTTTTGCAAGTGCTCCCCTGAATTCCTCTGGGTCCAGGTCCAGTTCCTCTATTAACCTGTGCACGCTTCTCCTGTCAAGCCCTGCTGCCTCTGCAACATCTGTTATGTTTCCTGAGAATCTGCTTAATAATTTTGACAGGTATATTTTCTTGAATAGTTTTTTTGCTTTTTTAAAAGGGATTTTTGTGCTTATTTCATATTCAAGCAAGGGTGCTTTTTTCAGCCTGTCAGAGACATCTGCCTTGATTTCAGACACAGTGACGCCTAGCCATTTGTGCATTGCTTTTTCCACTATTGGCTTTACTCGCTTTTCTATTACCTCTTCCAGCTCTACCATATACTCTGCACAAGCCTGTTAATATATAAAGATTATGATTTTTTTGTCTCAGTAAAAGCTTGTTTTTTTTAGAAAAATTTATAAATAACACTTTCTGCGTATAATATAGAGCTATTACATTTACAAAGAGGGGTGGATTATTATTTTTTGTATTGGGTTGAGTCTATGCTATGCTACTTTTCTTAGTGTTCATAATCATCTTTTATTTTATGGGGCAGGGGGGTTAGGCGCTTTTGCTGATTCTGCACTCCTCTACAGAGTGTGTAATAGCTCACAGCTTAAGCTGTCTTCCTTGCCTCTTATGCTTAATGAGGTCATAACTTGAGAAAGGCACAGGGCAGGGTGGAGCTGGTCTTCATTTTGATAGTTCTGGCTATGCTTGCTGGTGTTGTTTTCCTGCCGCAGATCAGCCATTTGACTGGCCTTGCTTCTGCAGGGCAGGAGAATCTTGTGACTATTGAGAAGAATATAGTCACTGCGATTAACCTGTCTACTTATCTTCCTGGTGTTGAGAGGACCTATCTTGCAACAAGCCCGAGCAATATTGATGTAAAGATCGAGGATAATCTCTTGGTCTTGACTCCTGACAAGGGCTTTACTGGTGAGAGGATGCTGAAGGTTTTTGTTGCAGACCAGGAGGTTCAGGAGCTGGTTTTCAGGATTGAGGTTGTTGACAAGAAGAATCCTATTATGGAGAAGATAAAGAAAGAGTATGAGCAGAAAGAAGATAAAATCTACATTCCTCCTGAGCCAGAAAAAGAGCCAGAGCATGTGCCAGAGCCGGAAGACATAACTCCTGGCAATAATTTGTATATTTCTGGAGAGCAGAAACTGCACGTGAACTTGAGCAGCTATTTTGAGTCTTCAGGGCCTTTTGTTGCCACTGGTGATATTGGCTTGATTGTTGTTATTGAGGACGGCTTGATGACTGTTGAGCAGTATAAGGGTTTTGTTGGCCAGGAAGAGATTACCGTGAGTTCTATTGGTGATGATTTGGAGGAGCATTCTTTCTTGGTCACGGTTTCAGGAAAAGGCCGGGAGCCGGAAGAGAAAGAGCCAAAAAAGCCTGAAGAAAAACCAAAACAAGAACCAGTAAAAGAAGAGATAAAAGATGAGGGCAAGAAACTAGGAGAGAAGATTGAGGATGAGCCTGAGTTTGAGGTTTATTTCATAAAGACAGAGCAGAATAACAAGACTCTGGATTTGATTTTTTATCATGATTCCAACAAGTCTGAGAAAGTTTATGTTGAGGGCAATGTTTCTTATAACCTGAGCTCAAATGTTTCAGCGCCGTTTGAAAACATGACTTTGATAGTTGAGTTGGATGACGGCATTGCTCCTGAGTTTGAACTGCATGTTGGTGATGATTCTGAGAGGTTCAGGTTTGGAAAGAAGATTCCTAAGGTGTGGCTGAAAGGAAAGAAGATAGGGAAGTTCAGGAAAAAGATGCTTGAAAGGCTGAAAAAGAGGTTTGGCAAGAGGTTCAGGAGATGGTTAAGGAACAGGACTGGTTATGAGATTATTGACCGTGATGATGATTTGGTTAATATCAGGATTACAAAGCATAATGCGACGGTTTACATCAAGGGTGTGAATGCTTCTGATGTAAGAGGTGTTTTCAGGTGGGTCTCAAGCACTGTCCTGACTACTGAGATTTTTGCAGCAGACCCTATTGACATGGAAGAAGCGATAATTACTCTTCCAAGGACAGATGATGTTACTGCGATAGTTGAATGTCCTGACTTTAACTTGAGTTCAGAGTCCTGTCCAGGTGACTGGATTGTAACGCAAATTCCTTTCACAAAGACAGATACGCATATAAATTTCACTGTTCATGACTTTTCAGGTTATGGAGGGGGAAACATTGCTGTCATAAATGTCCAGAGCTATCCTTCATTGAAAGGCAACTGGACTGTCATGTTTAACACTACTGGAAAAGCAGACCTGACTATATCTGCAGTTAATGGAACTAACTGGACTGATTATGCAGATTCTGGCTATGACCTGAAATTCCTTGAAGTCAAGTGCGGCAATAAGACTCTTGATTACACATGGATTAATGGTTCTGTGTTCCTTGCTAATTACAGCTGTGACTCTCTTGGCTATGAGACAAGCAAAGTCTTGACTACAGGCAAGCATACTCTTGAATTCAGGTTTGGGAGTGATGTTGATTATGCTTTTAATGATGTTTTTTATACAGGTGTTCTCTGGAACAGGACTTATGACAGCGGAGGCTCAGATATATCACATGCTGTTGCTGCAGACAAGGCAAATAATGTTATTGTTACTGGTATTGCAAATAATGATTATTTTACTATCAAATATGATAAAGACGGCACTCTGCTCTGGAATGCAAGTTATGATGGGGGCTCAACAGATCTGGCATATGGTGTTGATACTGATTCAAACAAGAATGTTGTAGTCGCTGGAAGAAGTTTGCTTGGTGGCAATACTGATTTCTTCAATATAAAATATAATTCTTCTGGAGACGCGTTATGGAACAGGACATATGATTCAGGAGGCGCAGATGGTGCGCAGGATGTTGTTGTGGATTCTTCAGATAATATTGTGGTTGCAGGCTATGTTAATAATTCAGATTATTTTACAATAAAGTATAATTCTTCTGGCAGTGCTTTGTGGAACAGGACCTATGACAGCGGTGGATCAGATTTTGCAACAGGTGTGGCTGTTGATACACAGGATAATGTTGTTGTGACAGGGTACTCTGGACCCTCTATTGATTTTTTCACGATTAAATATGATTCTTCTGGCAATCATGTCTGGAATGTCACAAATGATCTTGGTGGAATTGATTACGCACGGCATGTTGCGACAGACAGTAATGACAGTGTTATTGTTGTGGGAAGAGTCAATAACAGTTATTATACTATCAAGTATGATTCTAATGGTAATGCTTTGTGGAACAAGACATATGACAGCGGCGGAACTGATAATGCACAAGGGGTTGACACTGATTCAGAGGATAATATTGCAGTAACAGGTGTTGCAGGCACGAACATTTTCACGATCATGTATTATTCAAATGGGACTCCTTTCTGGAACAGGACGTATAATAGTGGAAACTCAGATGGAGGCTATGATGCTGCCTTTGATTCTACAGGCGACCTTCTTGTTACAGGTTATACTAATCCTGGAACAAACAATTACCTGACAATCAAGTATGGTTTTAATACTCCTCCTGCACAAGGAATTCCTGTTTTGAATTCAACTTCTGGAAATAATTTGACAGCAGATAACTTAACTGTCTATCCTCAGAATGTTACAGACCCTAACAATGATTCTTTAACAAATATTACAAACTGGTACAAGAATGGGAAGTCCTTGACTATCCTTAACATGCCTTTTGACACTAACAGCAACACAAATGTAAGGGATTACACTCCTTATGCAAATAATGGCACTAATAACGGCTCTGCATGGATAACCGCAGGGATACTTGGAGGGGCTTATGATTTTGATGGTGTTAATGATTATATTGAAGTTCCGCATTCTGCCTCATTGAATATCACGCAGAATCTTAGTATAAGTATGTGGGTGTACAGGAATTCCGGCGATGGCGGTGTTATTGAAAAATGCCAGACAAAATGTTGGTATCTTTACATTAGCTCTGGTGGCGCTATGAGCTTTGCAAGATGGAGCGGCGGTGTGTGGGATTTTTCACATTATACAGATGCATCTATAACTACAGGCAGCTGGCATCATCTTGCAATCACTTATGATTCTGCTTTTGGTGCAAAGCAGTATATTGATGGTGTGCTGAAAACAACCAATACTACACTCACCGGCGCAATTGATTCTGCTGCAGAAACATTGCGGATTGGCTCAAGATGGGGAAACACGTATTTTAATGGCTCTATTGATGAAGTGCGTTTGTATGATAAAATCCTAACTCCTCAACAAATCGCTGCACAATACAACGCAGGCGCCTCTGACTATCAAACAATTGTTTCCCAGGAAACAAATACTGGGGATTTATGGTATGCTGAGCTGACTCCTAATGATGGTTTTGCAGATGGAAACACTGAGATGTCTAATGGTGTGAAGGTCGGCAGTGCTCCTACGCAGGACACGCCTATATTGAACTCAACCAGTGGAAGAAATAAGACAGGTGATAACATAACAGTTTACCCTAATAATTTGCAGGATGTCGATGGTGATGCTGTGTACAACATCACCAATTGGTTCTTGAATGGAACTTCTATAACTGTCCTGAACATGCCTTTTGAGGGGCTGCTTGGCATGCATACTAAAGCAGCTGGCCAGGTTCTTGCCCTGTATTTTGAAGAGAATTTCAAGGACTTTTCTGGTTATGGAAATGATGGAAGCTGTACTAACTGTCCTGTTTTGACTTCAGGTATTGTTGGAGACGCTTATGATTTTGATGGTGTTAATGATGTTATCAATGTTGGAGATATAGATTTAAGCAATATGACTTTGAGGGCGTGGATTAATCCAGATGTGCAATCAGGGAATCGGATGATTATTGGCAAGTCTAATTCCTATTTCTTATGGATAAACAATAATAATCTAAGATTTGAGCTGCACGATGGTGTCGGATGGTACGGGTGTAACAACGGGGGGAGTGTACCTGCAAATGCCTGGACTCAGGTAATGGCCACATGGGATGGAACGTTTACAAAACTATATGTAAATGGGGTTCTTGTTGAGTCTGTTAATAATGCTGGCAGAAGTGTGGATAGTAATGCCAACATTGTGGGAATTGGCGAAGCCCCTGGCTGGTCAAGATTCTTCAACGGAACAATCGACGAAGTCCATATCTACAATCAGTCCTTGACTGCTGATGAGATTAGGTATGATTACAAGCTGGCTCTGGATCAGGCGAATTTCACTGTTGATTATTCTCCATACCACAATGATGGTGAAAATAAGGGTGCAAACTGGACAAGCTCTGGAATCTTAGGGGGAGCATATGATTTTGATGGTGTTGATGACAATATTACTATAGCAGACGATGCTGTTTTGAATCTGACCAGTGATTTCAGCCTGGAAGCGTGGGTGAATCCTTCTTCCCTGTCCAACACAAGTTATATTCTGGATAAGGGCCAGAGCTCAGGCGCGCCTCCTGGCACTAATTATGGATTGTATATCTCTAATACAAAGAAAATTGCTTTCAGGGTGAGTGCTTCAGGCATAGGTTCCTCTTCACCTGTTTTTTCACTGTCTAATGTGAGCGTGAATAAGTGGACACACATTGCTGCGGTTTATGAGAGCAGCAGCAATAACCTGTCTGTTTACATTAATGGCTCTCTTGACAATAGCGGGATAAGGAGTGCTGCACCAGCTTTTGCAGTTCCTTTAATGATTGGTGTTGCAGGTACTGGGTCAAGTCATTTTAATGGAACAATAGATGAAGTAAGAATACACAACAGAAGCCTTACACCGCGGCAAATAAAGGCGCACTATAACGCAGGTTCTCCTGATTATCAGACAATTGTCTCTCAGGAGCTTTCTGCTAATGATACCTGGTCTGCTGAATTAACACCTAACGACAGGACTCAGGATGGAGAGACAAAACGCTCTAATAACCTGACAATAGTTTATCCTGATTGTCCTGTTCAGAATGGGGTGTGGATAGTTAGCTCTGATTATTATCTGGCGCAAAACATTACCTGTAAAATAATCAACATTACTAATAATGCAGATATTCTTGTGAACAGCTCTGCTGTAGGAAATGCCTCTTTGAAGATAGAGGCTGAGAACATTACTGTTTTTGCTAATTCAAAGATTGACTCAACTGGGTTGTGCTATGGTGCCAGTTCTGGTCCTGGTGCTGGCACTGATGAGTCTTTTCGTGCTGGTGGTGCTGGCCATGGCGGTGATGGTGGTCAGGGCCGTGTTACTTCTCCGGGTGGTTCCTGGTATGGTGCTTCTTTCCAGCCAGTAACCTGTGGTTCTGGTGGTGGGACTGCCACTAGCGGAAACTATCTTGGCGGTGCTGGCGGCGGTGCTGTCAAGATTATTGCAGCTGATACTTTAACCAATAATGGCCAGATAGTTACTGACGGCGCTGCAGGTTCAGGTGTTTCTGGTTCTGGTGCTGCTGGCGGCGGTGCTGGTGGTTCTCTGTGGATTATTGCAGATACCTTGTCTGGCTCTGGTAATATCAGTGCAAGAGGAGGGAATGGTTTTTTTGGTGCTGCCACTGTTGATGGCGGTGGTGGAGGCGGCGGCCATGTTGCTGTTTATTATAACAGCACTTCCTGGACCGTGCTTCAGATGTATTCTCGTGTAGATGTCTCTGGTGGTC
>WJJT01000042.1 GCA_014729555.1 Candidatus Woesearchaeota archaeon | reverse complement strand
TTGATATACTTAATATCTGGTTCTGCAGAAATGACTCTGAAAGACAAAACATGGAAAGCAGAAGCGCCTGCAAAGATAGAATTTCCAGCCAAAACATACCATAAAATCAAGGCTTTAACAGATGTTTGTTTTATTTTGATCGAGAAATGATTATTTCTTCTTAAACATCTGCGTAACTTCCTTCACAGTAGTCGCCTGTTCAGGTGATTTATCTGGCCGGTAGTTCCTGAACCTTGGAAATCGCAATGCAAGATCCTCTCCAGCAGAATGGGAAGGGCTCCTTGTTATCTCAGCACCCAAGACTTCAACAACAACAGAAGGGGTGAAGTAAACATCAGGCTTCATTGATTTCTTGATATTTACGCGAGCGTGCTTTTTCTTAATCTTAAACTTCTTAAGCTTTTTAGGAAGCTCTTCCAACTGCTTGTCAGTAAAGCCAGAGCCAAGCTTGCAGAACGTGTCAAACTCATCTTTTTCCCTGTTATACACAGCGCACAGCAACGCACCGTAAGTTCCAGCCCTCTTGCCCCTGCCTGCATAAGCACCAACAACAACCAAGTCAAAAGTATCTGCCATCTTCTGATACTCCTGCTTCCACTTAATCCAGAGCCAGCCCCTTGTGCCTGCCCGATAAATAGAATCCTCAGAGTAATCCTTTGCAATAATGCCCTCGCCCCCTCTTGAGACAGACTTATTAAAAAAATCCTCAAGCTCATCAATCTCTTCAGTAATAATCCTCTTGACAAACTTTAAATGCCTTGTATCCTTCACAATACTTTTCAGAGCCTTGTGTCTGTCAGGCAGGCCTTTCCTTATATAAGACTCTCCCTTAAGATAAAGCAGGTCAAACAAATAAAGACAGACAGGAATTTTCCTGACATACTCCTCAACATCATACTTTCTTCTTCTCTGCATCAGTTTCTGAAAAGGCAGCATGTTCCCTTTTTTATCAACAGCAACACACTCCCCCTCAATAACACATTTTTTAGACTTGATATTCTTCCTAACCTGCTCAACAACATCAGGAAACTGCGAGGTAATGTCATCCATGCGCCTGGAAAAAATCCTTATTTTCTTTCCATCAACATGAATCTGCATCCTCTCACCGTCATACTTTTCCTCAACATCAATCTTTCCAGGAATCTTCTCCTTGATAGCCTTGATTTTCTTGACACGCTGGGCAAGCATCATGCGAACAGGTCTTCCAAGCCTGACATTAATCTTTTTAATCCCCTTGACACCCCTGCCTGCAATAATCTCAGCCATCTCACCAATATCAGGACAGATATTATAAGCATGCTCAAGGTCTTTCTTAGCCTCTTTAGAGCCTGTAAAAGCGATGCTCAGGGCATCAAGAACAGTCATGTCACCAACACCCAGGCGGAGTGTTCCAAGAACAAGGCGCGCAACATACCTTGCCTCAATACCAGAAGCCTTTTTCAATAAATCAGCAAGGGCTGTAATCTTGCCACCCTGGCTTCCCTTGCCAGACATCTCTGCAATCTTTCGCAAGGACTTAAAGACATCTTTCAATGACAGATTACCGCCATTACTGCAGAACTTTTCAGCAACAAGCCCAATATCGCCCTTATCCTTGTAAACTTCATTAACATCTTTCTCAGGCCTGCCAGAGGCCTCTGCAATAGATTTAATCACCATCTTCTCAGCCAGATTAATGACAATGTCTTCATACTGAGAGGCAATCCTTCCAGTGGTGAAATAAGCAGCTATTGCAATCTCTTTGCCAGGAACCTTCTTGAAAAAACCGGCGAGAATCCCGCGCATCTTGTTTCCAGAACTAACCTTTTCAAGCTTTTCAAAAACACCTGCCAGCTTTGAAAACTTCATCCTAAAATTCCCTTCCAACAACCAAAAACTTTCTTATGTGCCTAAGATCCTTTAGTTCTTTCTTTACTTTCTTTACCTTTATGTCTGCATAACGATACTGCATAGTTACCATGGCATCAAGCACAGCGCCAGTATCATAAAATTTCCTTGACAGAAAAGTATAGATATAATTACGGCCTTCATATTTCTTCTTTGCAATCACAGAATACTCCAGAGCCTTTTTTGAAGGCCAGACAGAATTTTCATTAACAAAGATATCTGAGGGCGCGTCAACAATCAAATCAGTATCATACACTTTCCTTGAAGAGAACTTCTTGTAAAAATAAGGGGCAAACTTTTTTACAGCATTCCTGTATTTTGTATTAAGTTTTGCTGTCTTTTTGCAGGAAGAATTACAAGGTGTGTGCATCACAAAAGGGTATTTTCGTTCAGAATCGTGCAGTCTCTTGTAATATTGATAATAAGTGAATTTCTTTTTCAAATAACCTGTATTCTGCTCTTTAATATATTCACTAACGCAGCACGCAGGGTAATCATACAGTTTTCCGCCCAGCTTGTCAGCCTTGGCATGATTCTGCTTTCTGACAGCAGCCACATAACTCCTGAACATCTTTAGCTCTTCTTTGCTCTTAAACAGGTCATAGCCAATCCAGACACCCTGAATCTTCCAGTGAATCCTGTTCCTGACAATCCTGTCAATAACCTCATAAGAGCGCATCCTGCTCTCAACAAAAACAACACCAAGATCCTTGAGCCTTTTCTCAAAACGATACTTTTCAGTCAGGTTGTTTGGATCGACCTTGAGAATAACATATGTCGCAGGCTTTACACCTGAAGCAAAAAGAACCAGCTTAAGCCTTTCATAATCATCAAAACCTTTGGCTATCTCAGCAAATCTTATCAGGGCTTGCTTTGGCATTGTTCACCTCTTTAAGAAGAAAGCGCACTAATTAGTATAAATAAGTTACTATAATAAAGAAAAAAAAATTCTTTAGTATACACAGTTTATCCTTGCGGTAACCAACTTGTCATTAGCAGCAAATTTTTCACTAAGCGCGCTTTCATAAGCTTTCTTTGCCTTTTCTACATCCTCTCTTGCATCATCAATCGCATCTTCGTCCTCTGACTCAATGGCATCATCAAGGTCATCTCTTGCATCTTCATATATCTTTTTCTTAGCTGCGACTTCTGCCTCGGCATCGTCAAGCTTTTGCTGTGCTGCATCGACAAGGGGTTGGCATGTCTGCTGAGCCTGTATTTTCTGCTGTTCTGCCAGATACTGTATGCTGTAGCCAACTTTATCACCAGAAATATCTGCTGCTGCAGAGGTGTCATTACTCTGCATCTGCGCAAGCATATCCTTGGCAGAAATATCCTCTTCTGGCTCTGTATCTGTAGGTTCTGTTGTGTCTGCTTTCTCGACATGGTTCACTGAGCCCACAACCTGGCCAGTAGGAATTGTTTTTGCCGCGACTGCAGGGCTTTCAGAACCAACTGCATAGTAAATCACAGGTACTCCAACAGCCAAAATAACTACCACAATTATTGCAGTTATTAGTACAGCTTTCATAAAAGGCATAAAGTGACAGCAAGTATATAAATTTATCGACACTCAAGAATAGCGATGACAAACATAAGATTTATAAACCCCCTGCTTTTTCCAGAGTTTAACATGGGTGTATACAAGAAAATAAGAGAGCTCTGGAAAAAGCCAAAACAGGGCCTTGGGGATGTATGGCAGAAAAGACTGATGCAGTTCAGGAGAGAGCCTGTGACAGTCAAGCTAGACAGGCCCACAAGACTGGACAGGGCAAGAGCCCTGGGATACAAGTCAAAGCAAGGCATTATTATGGTCAGGCAGAGAGTGCTCAGAGGCGGGCATACAAAGCCCAAGGTCTGGGGCGGAAGAAAACCCAAACGCTTTAGCCCGCGGCTCAATCTCAGAAAGAACTACAAGCTGATAGCAGAAGAAAGAGCAAGCAAGAAATATCCCAACTGCGAGGTTTTTAACTCATATCTTGCAGCAAAAGACGGAAAATACTGCTGGTATGAAGTAATATTAGTTGATAAAAATCATCCTGCAATAGCAAAAGACAAAGACCTTGAATGGATTTCTTTAAAACAGCATACACGCAGGGTTCACAGAGGCTTGACAAGCGCAGGTAAAAAAATCAGAGGCCTGAGACATAAAGGAAAAGGCGCTGAAAAAGTCAGGCCAAGCAGGCACGCAAAAAATTAATCAGACAGCATCGGTAAGCCTGAATGGTCTTGTAATTTATAATTTTTTGAGGTGGTGCGCTGATGGCTAAAAAAAAGAAAGCCAAGAAAAAAAGCAAGTCCAAGGCAAAGACAAAGAAGAAAAAAGCAAGCAAAAGAAAAGCACGGGACGCAAAAAGAGGATACAAAGTCGTCCAAAAACAAGAAATGGCCCTGCTTGAAATTCCAGTGGAAGATGAAGGGGAAGAGAAGAAATCAAAAGAAGAGGAAGAGAAGGAAAGATACATGGAAGAGTTCAGGCGGTACATTGATGAAGACGAAATAGAGGAAGAGGACATAGGCTCAAACGAGGACATGTCTGACACCCTGGGAGAGGACGAATAAACTTTTTCTTTAATTTAATCACCAGCTTTAGACGAAAGTGCAAATAGAAGCTACTTTCACTACTTTCGAATACTAACTTAACGAAAGCTTTATATATTATTCACTTCTTATGGAACAATCAGGGGGATTAATAGTGCCAAGTTATATAAAGAGAGTTTTAGGCAAAGCAACAGGGATTGCTTCAGCACTGACATTAGGGGTTCTTTCATACACAGCAGCACCTGCAAAAGCAGAAGAAATCCCTAAAAAAATTGAAGATCCTAATTTGGCAAGGGTTGTTGCAGACAGCTATGCACAATTAGAAAAAGGAAAAGAAAGAGATGACGCAATAGCACAATTAACTGCTTCAGCATACCAGGATCCTGAAATCTCTTTTGAAGACAGAAAATACATACTAGACGCTTTAGCAGAAAAAATAAGTGATCCTGATGTAAATGCATCAGTTGCTGAACTAGTCAAAAA
The DNA here is from genome assembly GCA_014729555.1 of Candidatus Woesearchaeota archaeon. Taxonomy (GTDB): domain Archaea; phylum Nanobdellota; class Nanobdellia; order Woesearchaeales; family ARS49; genus WJJT01. The sequence goes on along the minus strand of WJJT01000042.1, from coordinate 376 downwards.
TAGTTCTGAAATGCAGTTAAAAGAAGAAACAGCTAGAAGAAAATATTTTCAAGAGACTAAAAAAGCAGAAGGCAAAAGCCAAAAAGAGACATTTGAGATATACATCAATGCTGCAAAAGAATACTTTACCGCGCTTAGAGCGGCAGAAGGCATGCTTCCAAATACACAATATGCACAAGGCATGCTAAAGATTGCAAAGTATGGGCTGAAAATAGCAAAAAAATGCCCTGGCCTGGGGGAAACAGACAATTTCAAAAACTATGTTGCTGAAGCAAAAAAAGCAGTTGAGCAGGCAGCAAAAGAAGAGCACTTGCTTTCACAGATGATGCAGTATGATTCTGCAATAGAAACCGCGCTTGCAAATGCTGAACAAGAG
>WJJT01000041.1 GCA_014729555.1 Candidatus Woesearchaeota archaeon | reverse complement strand
CCATCTTACGCCTCTTAGCAAGCCACTCCTCACCAAAGAAAAGAGCACTGTATTGATTAATACCAGAATAATCCTCATAAGCATCAATAACATCATAAACAGAATACCAGCCTCTTGCATAGATATTAGTGCGCATCCTTTCAAGCTGAGCTTTTCCTGCTTTAGCCTTTTCAAAATGCTCAAGACCTTTGGAAATGCTTTTTATATTAACAGCTGCGGCTAAAGGGCCAGCAAAAGCAGGCGCTATATACATCAGTCCTTTAGATGTATGCGACTCAACTTCACTAATTTTTGCACGCCTTTTATCTGCATGACTAACTTTAACCTTTGGCTCGTCAGCAATAACACTCGCACTTAACAAAACCACAACAAAAACCACAAACAATATCTTAAACTTCATTCCAGCATCTCCTCTGCCATGTCACAATAATCCTCTGAAACAGGCTTTGCACCAAAACGCTCTGACTCACTCAATTGATAGCTTGCAACAGCATCACCAATCTTTGCAGCAGTCTTTGGAACAGAGCAGATTAAATACATACCCATGTTGCCTGCTTCAACCTCAAATGAACCCCTATCCATGCAGTAATCATAAAACCCTCCAGTACCCCTGTTGCCTCCGCAGACAAGAGAGGACAGCATAGTAACCAAGGAAATAGGATTAGCATAAGCCTCTTGAATCACTGAAACATACCTGTCAACAAGTGAAGCAAAAGGAAACACCTCAAAAATCTGGCCAGTGACATAATTGCAAGTCAAGTAAGCCTTTTCATTACTGCAGTAAGACCTTTGCAAGCCCTCTTCAAGAACCCTCTTGCCAAGACAATAAGCATAACCGCAATGAATCTGCCTGATCTTGTTCAAATTATAAGTTATTCCAGGAAGACACGTGCACATAAGACTGCCGATAAAACTCTCCTTTACATCAACAGGGCTTTCTGTCTCCCCAATCTCAGAACCTTCAGTAAGTGTATCATAATCAACCAGGTATGCTCCTGAAACAGTCTCTTTGTACGCCCTGCAGGCATCTTCCTGGCCTGACCCAAAAAAATAAGAAGCTCCAACAACAATCTCCTCTTCATACTCTTTAGCCTCTTCTGTAGACAACTGACAGTTAGCCATCTTGCAGGCCAAATCCAGCAAATTAAACAAGCTCTGGAAGTCTCCGCGCGTGATTGACTTTTTCTTAGGCTTGGGTTTTCCTTCTTCGTCTTTTTCAGGCTCAGGTGTAAATAATTGTTCAAGAGGGCCGACTGCCTTGTTGCAGAGATACTGCGCCTGGTCTAACAAAGCTTCTGCAGGCTTTTTCTTGATAAGACGGACAGCTGCAGCAGCTACAATCAACAAATGAATCGCAGACTCAAGAACAGCAAAAGCAGAGGTAACCGTGTTCTTTGTATGGCACATAGACCTCAAACTGTTCATTACATCCTCAACAGTGCCGACCCACTCCCAGTTCTTCATTGCCTTTTCCATAGCATCCTTTATGCTATCCTCAATATTATCATAAGCCTCTCCATAAGGAAGATTATAAAACTCTGTTTTTGCAGTTATGTTCTCAACCTCAACAACAGGAGAGAAAAAATCACCAACACGCGTGGCAACATACAAAGGACAATTAAACTTCAAATCATTAATCTCAAAAGGGGTTGCAGCAAGAGTAAACACAGCATACGGGTCTCTAGAGCCAAAATTATTATTTATGACCTCCAGGTCAACAACATAACCAACATCATCCCCAATACACTCGCCAAGCTCTCCAAGAGAGACAAAAACAGTCTCTGCCTCTGGATTATTAGGAGTCAGCTTAATATGACAGTAAAGCGGGTGATTATACAATTCAGCAGTATTCCTGTCAATCATCTTAGGAGAGCACCTCACGCGCGCATCCCAGTAATTCGTGACAGTGTCATTCAAGAGAACACCATAAACAAAGAAACTATGATCATAAGACTCCTGATTACCAGCCAGGTCAAAAAAATCAAAATGAATAGTAGCATTCAAAGGGCCTGAAACATCAATCAAGGCATAAAACTTGCAAAAATCACCAGTGCACTCCAAAGCAGGGGAATAATTCCCGCCAATCATAGAGAGATTAGCATAACCCTCCATACCATCTGTGACATTGAACAAGAACTCAATAGTGTCTCCATAAACAGCATAAGGACCGTAATCAGCATTCTCATGAATAAAAGTAATATCGACTGAATTAATATCAGGAGGAGTAGTGTCAACAAGAACCTCCTGGCTGACACGAGAATCAACATAATTTCCAAGATCATCACTTGTGCCGTCGATAACAGTAATCTTATGCCTGCCAGTGCCAACATCAGGAACAACCTGCCATGCGCATCTCCAGACATTAGCACCCTGATCAACACACTCATCTGCCTGAACAACAGTGCCAAGCCCAAGATTATGCAAATCAAGAAAAGCATCTGCCTTGTCCATCCCAGCACCCTCTTCAAGCAAGTCAACATAAACAGTTCCATTAACACCAATCAAAGGAGTGGCATTAGCACCTGCAGCACCTGCATAAACAGCCTGAACAACAGGACCAGTATCATCAACAGGAAGAGAGCATTCTAAAACAGCAGAGGCATTATTACCCATCTCATCACTTGCACTCACAGGAACCTCACACGTTGAAGGGCTTGTAATCTTAACATCATTCCAGATAAAAGCATCTTCAATCACATCATCTGCAGCACGAACACCAGCACCAGGATGAATCTTTGAAAGATCTGCCTTAACACTCTCAAGAACAACATCATCCTCACCCTCAATAACAACAGACATATCTGCAACAACCTCCTGTCCTGTCTTGATATGAGACAAGGCATAACCCCTGCTATCACTGAACTGAACAGACTTAATCCTCGGAGGAGAGTTATCAATGCTATAAGATTTACACTCAACATCACTTACCTGGCCAAGGTAATCCTCTGCAATAATGCACACGTCAAAACCAACAAAATTGTCAGCTGTAGAATATTTATAATCAACTCTCTGCTCTTCAGAATCACAAACCTTTGGATTATCATAATCAACCTTCTTGACAAGAGACTCGCCAGCAGTAATCCTAATCTCCTTAACACCTGAACAAAAAGCAGTATCACCAACAGAAGCCCCATAATCCTCAATCAGGTAAGAAATATCCATCTCACCAGTCCTTGACATCTGAGGCTCAACAGAGAACTGCAAAATCTCAGGAGCAATCCTGTCAACACCCAACACTTTCTTGACAGACTTAAGCTCATTATTATCTGCATCAAGCAACACAATAACATAATCCTCAGAACCAAAACTAATCAAGTCATCAGAAACATAAGTGCACTTATACAATGAATCCTGGCGAGAGCACTCACTAAAATACTCTTCTTCCCCAGCATGCCTCACCAAAAGCCTTGTCCTTGCAACATCAAGGCTTGGGTCTCCCTGCAATTCTGCAGAAACAACAACATGCAATTCATCACCCTCTGAACTGATAACCTCTTCAACATTATCCTTTCCACTAAACCTTGTGACATCAAGCCTCTGCGCAAAAGCAGCAGGCATGCACAAAACTAGAAAAATCATAACAAATGCCGCAAACCTTACTTGCATCTTCATTCTATCTCAACAGTTATAGTGCTCTCTTTAGCCTTTGACCTGCGAAAAACCCTTGGCACAAGCGCCTTTTTGTAAAGAGAGGAATACTCAAGAGCCTTTCCAATCTGGCCCAGGTCCTCAATCTTTCTCCTATGCTTAGGAACCTTGTCCAAAGCAACATTGATATAATAAAACTCAACAGCATTACCGCTGTCCAATTGTTCTGCAGTCAGGCTCCAGTTAAAATTTGCAAAACCAGAAGGAAACGGATTGCTCTCATCAAAAACAATCGGCTCTTCTGGAACAAAAAACTCCTCTTTAACCAAGCCACTGCCAGCAGTCCTCAAATCCCTTGGAATGGTGATGCTTGGCTGCGGAAACTTCATTGAATAAATGCTGACCTGATACTCTCCAGGAACCAATGCAATGCCCTCTGACCTTTCAGAAGGAGGAGAGCCGCAGGCAGCAGGAGATTTTGCATTAGGCATGCCGCAAACCTCTGCAACAGCAGCAAAAGGAGCAGAGAACCTGTCCACCCTTTTCCTCAGCATAATAATCGTATCCTCATCCATGGCCTGATTAACAGTCTTGTTAGCATCAAGACTCCACTCTCTTGCACCCTTGCTCAACAAGTATTTTTTTACACTAAAATCCACATACCTGTAAGGCTCAAGCAAAATCTCTGCATCCATAGACCTGTCATCAAGAACATCCAAAGGCACCATCCTTGTATCATAACCAATCTTAGCTGCAGAAAGCATACCACCAATACACCTTGGAAGCCTTGCCACAAGAACACCATCAGATGTCTGTCCAAGAGTGCATGACTCCCTGCCGCAGGTATAACCGACAAGAGCCTCATCAACACCTTTCTGGTTTCTTGCATCACGCACAAAAACAGTCACATTACCAGAAGTTTTCTGCTGCTGGTCACAAAGCATGCTGTTGAATGAAAGCTCATAAGCCTCAAGAGGCTCAAAAACAGAAGGCATGGGAAAATTATTCCGCACATTAGCCTCAATAAAAAACTTGAAAGAATAACCCTCTCCCTTCAAGGCATCAGGATTCCTCAGCTCAACAAGAACAGGATAACTCACGTCATAAGCAAAATCATACTTTTGCAAACCAATCTGCAGAAACCTCAGATTAGATGACACACTCTGTGCCATGCAAACCTCTCCCTCGCAATTGGCATCAAAATAAATATTCCACCACGGAATGTAAGAAAGAGTGGCAGAAACATCCCTATACTCATTCTCAAGAGGAATCAGCATGTTCCTATTGTAAATAACACTGTACAAATCTTTATCACGAACATCCTTGTCCTCAGGAGCATCAACAGGCATGTAAAGCCGGGTGTTGCCAATCTGAAGCATAGGAACATAACTCGCAAGAACCTCCTTAAGCCCGTTAGCAATCCTTGACTTAAACCAGATAACACCCTGGCCAATAGAGACATCAAAATCATTTGTAGGCGGAAGCATGTTCTTGTCAACACCTGAAAAAGAAGCAATCATTTCAATAGTAAATTTCTCAAGCATCTGGTGCTCTGCCTGCAGATTAACAATCTCAGTGCCAAGCTCATAAATCCTTCCAAGATTCAAATCAAGCTCAGCAAGATACTCATTAAGATTCCAGCTCTGGTCTCCCCTTGAAATCCTCAAAGGATACTTCACAAGAAAATAAACCTGCTCTTTAGCAACAGTTGTCTCTGTATCAACAGGACCAAGCTCCCTGAACTCAAAATCCTGCTCAATAAAAGGAGCAAAACCAGCAAGACAAACCTCAAGATTCTCATTAATGTACTGGTCAAGCTGTGACTCAATACTAACCTTTCCAGAAGCCCTGTGCAGTTCTGGCCTCATGCTTGAAAAAGAACACTCACCAGTGCATTCATTTGATGACTTCAAATACCACCAATACGGAATAATCAGGTCAGAATCAGGACTGAACTGCACTGCATCACCCTCTGTAGGAATAAAAGGATTATACAAGAACTGCGAAGTGTCAACATAACCGCCATAATCACCAACCTTTCTCAGGCCCTCTTTTCCAACAGCCTCAACACAAGCAGTGACAAAATCCTGAACAGGCCTTATCTCTGAAGGAGCCTTTTCAACAGAAGGAACAACAACCTCTTCAAAAGGCCTGATGACCTCTGCCTGATAAAGATAGATAAAAACACCTACACTAATCACAAGAATAATCCCTATAATTATAAATATTGTAACCTGCCCCTTTTTAAAAACCACACAATCAACCCTTTTTTTCTATAATATATGATTTTATCTTTGTCCCATTTATAAATTTAACGATAATTGGTTGCTAGCTTTTGGTCAGTAGTTATTAGTTTGTAGTTTTTTGGTTAGTAGTCTTTAGTTTGTTGTTTGTAGTTATTCGGGAATTGGTATTCGGCAACTACTCACTACCAATTACATACTAATTGCATTCGGCAACTACCAGCCACTTACCACATACTACTTACCAGATACTAACACAAAGATATTTATAATGCAAATAACACGCCTTGAAAATATGGTAAACACAAGCCTTACTAAATATGTCAAAGACCAATTAAAAACAGGATACAGCAAGAAGGAAATAAAACAGAGCCTTCTAAGGCAGGGACACAGCAAAACAGATGTTAATACAGCAATAAAACAAGCAAAGCCAGGAATACCACTTGCCTGGATAGCAATCCTACTTGTTGCTGCAGTGATAATAGTGCTGAGCATTCTTGTTTACATTAAAATACAGGCACCTGAAAAAGAAATCCTTGTTCCAAAAGAAGAAATAAAAATGCCAGAAAAAGAAGAGATTCCTGCAGAAGAAATAATTGAAAAAGAAGAAATAGACCTAGAAAAAATACCAGTCCCTCCTGCAGAAAAAATACCAGAAATCAAAATTGAAGAAACACAGGAATTTGAGGCATCAATGAAAATAGAGGAAATAAAAGAGATAAGCCTGACAGAGCCAGACAGGGCAGAAGCCCTATGCAGTGATTTAAATACAAAAATGGAAAAAGACAACTGTTATGTCCAAATCGCAGGCGCAGCAGCAAAGCCTGCACTATGCGCAAAAATAAGCGAGCAAACAGTGAGGGACCAGTGCTATTTCAACTTTGCAGTGCAGGGCCGCAAGACCTGTGACAACATAAAAGATGAAGAAATCAAAAAGTCCTGCAAAAATTTTCTATCACTAAACATCACAATGACTTAACCTTGATTTTGGACTGCTTTTGATTAATCCAGTTTACAAGAAGTAATCAATGACTCGCCAATAACATGCAATTCATCAACCATGTCCAACAATTGATGATGCACTGTATTCGGATGATAAAACAAGTGTACTATTGTGCCATGATTTTTTGCCCGCTCAATAGCAGGAATAAAATCTGAGTCGCCTGCAACTATAATCGCGTGCTGAATTTGATTATCAAAACTCATATCCACTAAATCCAAGGACATATGCACATCAACCATCTTCTGCTTGAATACACCATTGATGAACTGCAACCTGCCGCGCTTAACTGAAAACCTGGGCAAACGATGCAATTTAGTAATAAATCTCTGCATATTCGCGTGTCTTTCTTTATCTTTTTCGTTGCCTTGCCTTTTAATGGGCATACACGTATAGTAGTGTGTTCTTAAAACAGCTGTGCCTGTAAGTTCTCCCAGCCTTTTAGAGAATTTAAGATAATCGAATTGAGCACCACCAAAAAACTCCTTTAAAAGTCTATTAAAGTATCCTCCATCAATAAAAATAGCAGATTTTTCAAACATTTTAAGTCAAAGTATTAATCCCATCATTCACAACCGAAGCCGTGAATAATGGGGAGTATGCTTATTTGTATATACTAAGGGATATTTAAAGTTTTTGGTATTACAGCAGCAATACACTACCTAAACTCTGGCTCAAGATATTCTCTATACTTTAATGAGTAAGGGCCAGTGGCCTGAATCTCTCCGACATCAACACACACATCAAGAACACAATCCTGGACAACAGTGCAGGTAGGCTTAAGTGTCTGGATAAAATAAAACTCAACAGCGCCCTTGTTCAAGTCTGCGCGAGTTATGTTCCAGTAGCCAGTGGCATTATCAAGCTGAACACCTCCCATCAAGGACGGCCTTGCAACAATCTCTTTCTCAGGAAAAGAACCCCACTTTTTGCAGTCAGGCTTTTCATCAGGCAGAACATTAAAGATGTCTGTTGTTCCCTCAACAATCTCTTCTGCATAATACCCAGTATCAGTGTCATACTCAAGACAAATCTCCTGACAGCCAGGCTCAATAACAAAACCCTCCTTGTCAACCAGCATACCAGTAACCTTGTAAACACCAGGAACCAAACTAATGCTGCCCTGCTGAACACCGTCAAGCATAACTGTCTGAAAATAATTCGGCTCAAGAGGAGCCTCTGGAATCTTCTCAACCATTAAAATCGCCTTATAACTTTCATTCAAGGACTCAGGCGCATCACAGCAATACCTGTCATAAATCATCATGTTCTCCTGCTCTCTTCCAACCTTATAACCCTCTTCCTCCCAATGCATACTAAACTTAAGAGGAGAAATCACCTGGTCTGAAAAACCAGTCAAGGCAGACATGCCAAGAGACTCCCAGGAATCAATATCAGCATAACTTGTGGAAAGCTGAGGCTCTGGCTCCTGCTCATACTCAAGCTCTCTTAAATTCTTTATCTGAATCGGGTACTTCTTTATCACAGTCCTGAGAACAGCCTCTGGCTCAAGAAAAACCTCAACATCTTTCCTGTCATCTGGCTTGACAGTAAAAGGAATAATCTTTTTTGCATAACCCTCTTTGTCAAAAGACAACTGGCCATTAATGCACACAGGCATTTTTGTCTTTAACTCGCCTTTGAGATTAGTTCCTCCCAAGGCAGCAGACTGATACCTGCCACAGGTAAACAATATGCCAACCTCATTAACACCCTGCCTTGTAACGGCATCAAGAACAGAAATCTTGATTGTGTTGCTGACTTTTTGCTCTTCATCATTAAACAACTTCTTCACAGGCCTGAAAGGAACCCGCTTTGTCTTTGAGACATAACAATTCTGAACACACTGCAGCTGCCCTGAATAAGACTTTCCAGTTATATCACACAACCAGTTTCCTGATTTTTCAGAACAAATGCCAGGAGTGGTCTCTGACTCCTTTTTCTCAACAACAGCATCAGCAGGATCCCAGTAACCAATCGTCCCCTCTCCCTTGTTCCACTCAATAAAATCCTTGTTATCCCTGACATTGGCCTCAAGAGCAAACAAGAAAGAATAACCCTCTCCCTTCAGGGCATCTGAATCACGAATCTCAACCAGGACAGGAGCAGAGACATCATAATAAAACTCATAATAATTAGTCTGGAACGCAGGAGCAAAATTATAAGGAAACTCCTGGACATGAACCTCTCCAGTCAGGACATCACCATTTCTCGGGGTAATATCAAAATAAAAAGGCCAATCAAAATACATAAAATCAACATCAAAAGGATACTTCTCTTTCAAAAACTTAAGATAAAGTGCCTTGAAAAAACCCTGCTCAAAAGAATTCTCTCCTGAAGAAACCTGTTCTGCATCTTTTGTGTTATACAACTGAATCAAAGGAACATAACTAAGCAGCAACTGATTAACATTATCCTCAACCATTGGCTTAAACCACGTGACAAGAACCTTGTCATGAGTAAGTCCTCCAAGAGGAGGAAGCTTTGACATCTCCAGGCCAGTATGCAGAGAAATAAAATGAAACAAAACACTCTCAAGAAAAGCCTTGTCCCTTTCCTGCGCAGTTATCTCGCTGGCAAGATCATACATCCTCTTGAAAGGAACATCAACAACAGCAGCAAACTGCTCAATCCTGGTGGTTGTATCAAGCTTCTTGATTTCAACAGGATAATCAACAACAAACCTTGTGCTCTCCTCTGCAAGCAGGACATCTGAACCCACATCACCAGTCTCAAAAACATAACCCTGCTCAAGAAAAGGCTCAAAAGAATTAAGGCACTTCTCAAGATTCAATTCAACATAACCATCAACCTGTTCCTTTATTTTTTCAATAGGGGGCTGAAGAGACTCAAGCAAACACTCCCTGCAGTCATTTTGAGTGGACATGTAAAACCAATACGGAACAGCCTCTCTTGTAATCTCAGAGACAAGCAGGGCATCACCCTCTGCAGGAGCATCAGAGACAAAAATATCATGCTCAGGAGCACCTGGGTCAAGATACCCAGCATGAGCCCCAATCTTAACCAAAGCCTCTTTTCCAACCTGCTGAACACAAGACTCAACATAATCCTGTATAGGCCTGTCAACAGCAGAAATCTCTCCAGGCTGGGCAAGCATCCTGTTTGCAACATAAATAGCAGTGGCTATTGAAAACAGGATAACAATCCCGATGATTATGTAAACCGTAACCTGCGCTCTTTTATTCATTTAATGCCCCTCGCAACCAAATAAATATAATACTTGAACCAGGCCTGCCAAACAACAAAAAAAGCAAACAAGACATACAATGCAATATCAGGCACCACAAGCATTGCAATAAAAGCAATAATTCCCAAGTATAAAATCAAGATAACCTTTGCAAGCAAAAAAGGCAAAATAAAATAATAAATCCTCTCCACACCAACATACCATAATTTCTGAAACAACTCCCTGACACTCTTCTTTGGATCAAAGACTGAATAAAACACAGCAGTAAAGCATATTGAAAGACCTGCCAAAAGCAAAACAGAAAAGCCAGTTGCAGCAGGCTTTGTGAACCAAAAAATAACCAGCACAAGCAATCCAATAACACCAAACCACCATAAATTCAGTTTTAGAAGCTTGATAAAATATTTCTTGTCAAGCCGGGTTTTTGAGACAAAAGCCCAGGCAGAACCCTTGAAAAAAGTAAACACAGCAACAACCAAAACCCAAAGCACTGCAAAGCTAATCACAAGCTTTGACCTGAACTGGTCAAGCAGCATGCCAGCACCCTCAAAACCAGCCTCAAGCTGTGAAAACTCAGTCATCTTTGACAAGGCAAGCAGTTTTCCAGGAATCTGCAGAAAAGAGCCAAATGCCCAAATCAAAAGCTTTGAAAACAAAACAACAGACAGTGCAAGACCTGCATAAAACAATAAATCAAACAAGACAACATAAACAAACTTCTTGTCAATCTTCTTAAAACTCTCAATAAACAACATCTTCATATCATTTCACCCTTATTATCGGAATCAACATCTCCCCTCCAGTGTACTTAAACCTTAAATGAGTAAAATCCTGCGTCAAATTATACGTCTCAAAACCAGTTGTTCCTGCATCAGGAACAAGCCTGCCAGAAACAACACGCTTGAAAACATCAGGCTTTTCAGGATCAAGCATTATAACATCATAATCCATGTCCTCTGCAAAAGAATCAATATACCAGCCAACCTCATACAAATAATAATTCTCAGGAGTCCTGAACTTCTTAGCCTGCATTGTAGCACTCAAGGCACCAAAAGACAGCTTCCTGCCCAGGGTCACAACAGCCTGTCCAGAGAACTGAGTTCCGCCCCATTTAGAGCAAACCTCTTTTTCCCAATCCTCAACCTGATACCAGGGAGTTGTAGGAGTAGGAGCAGTAATAGTATTTGCAAGCACAACTAGCAAAAACAAAACAGCAAATGCCAGCACAACAAAAGCGCTCTTAATCACAAAAATCCTCTCCTTCTAAATCAGCAGTGTATTTGCTCCAGTCAAACTTGTTAGAGCCAAAAAAATCAGTCTCCATCAAAAGCATTGTGCTTGTCCAGACACCGCACAAAGGAACACGCCAGTCATCTGCAGGATAATCCCTGCACTGCTCAGGATAAGCAGATTCACCACTTCCTTTTACAGAAGCCATGCCATACCTGCCGCAATCACCGCCCTTGCTTTCTCCTTCTTCTGTCTCCCTGCCAAATGCACCGCAGTCAGGGTCGCACACATAACTCCAGGCCTTGCTTGCAGCCATCAAAGGCAGATGATCCAAAATAAAAGTCAGCAGCATGTTCATTGTAAAAGCAATTCCAGAACCGCCTGCAACACGCCAGGCAGCACCATCAACATACAGGCAATTCTGCTCTTTGAAAGTCTGCTGGCAGGAATCAAAAGGCAGGCCAAGCTCTGCACTCTGCTCAATGCAATTACGATAAATACAATTGACCTGAACCTCTTTTCTCATATTGTAAACCATTCCAGGAACACACAAGCAGCCCATTGAAACATGAATGCTCCTGTAAGGATCCCAATCATAAACAGTAAATCTCTCAAGCTCTGTGGGTTTGCCCTGGCTTGAGCCGACATTAAATATCGTGTCACCATAAATAATCTTTTTTGTTCCGGCATACAAAGTAGAGCTGTAATCACACAACTGGCATGAATAAATAATCGAGACAGTCTTAATCAGGGTAGTCCATAACTTGCTCGCAGAAACATCCAAATCAGCTGAAAAAATTTCAGTTCCAACAATTCCAGGATTCCAGATGTAATCCAAAACAAAGGTGTGTGCTTCTGTGAATATAAGACCGCAGGCAATGCCTTTCCAGAGCACCTTTGAAAGCGCCTTAAGAACAGGACCAATATAAGGAACAGACTTAAGCTCATAAAACACCACTGCAATCAACCAAAGAGCACTGCCAACATAAGCCCAAACAGCATCTGCCTGCGCCAGTGACTGTGCACCCCAAACAATCGTACCAACCCAATCATTAATATCAGACCATCTCTTTGTTCTCTTCTGCAAATCCTCAACCCTATTGTTAATACCATCAATCTGGGCCTGAGCATTCTCCCTGATTGTTCCCAAAGGATTATTATAAACAGGAATCTTAACACTAAACTGTTCTGTCTCTAAATTCTTAAAGACCCTCTGGCCCTGCCTGACTCTTAAAGAAAGAGTGCAGTCAACCTGAACAGGAGAGTCCTGCTCTGCAATAGCAGGAGAACTCTTGACAACAATGTAAGGATTTTCAGAATTGCCAGGAACCAAATAAATCTCAGATGTTCCATCAGCAGTGCACTCTGCACTTGTCTCAAGTATGGAAACATCAGGATCCCCTGACTTCTTGCTTAATTTTGGCTGAATGTAAACAGGAGCAGGAATATTATAAACAAGCCTCTTGTCAAAACCCTTTTTAGGCATTATTCTTGTGCTGGCTAAAGTGTAAAAATCAGCACCGCCCTCTGGTTCTGGTTCATACACTGTGATTTCAAAAAGAACCTCTTGCCGGGACTCCCCTGATTTAGTAAAAAAAGTAATTGTTTCCTTCCTATACATCTGATTAAGCAGGTCAACATCAACATAACACTCCCACTCATCAATGCCAGCGCTGGTGCAGGAAGCCTCTTTAGGATAAGCATCAGAACTAATTGAAGAGGCATCAACAAAAACATCAGGCTCTGTCTTTGAATTCTCAACACGCAAAGTAAACTCAAGAATATTATCATAAGCAGGGGCAACAGGATACTGGCTCACAGCAGTAATCCTTGCAGCCTTGGTGTAAACCACAACATCCAGGCTCGCCTCTTTGAAAATCTTATTGCCTAAATCATCTCTTGAATCCTCTGTAATCCTGATCTGATAATCACCATCACTGACTTTAGGGCTGATGTCATTCCAGTAGCACATCCAGAAAGCATCTTTTTTTTCACAAGAATCTGCCTGAAGAGTGCCAAGACCAATCTCACTAAAGTCCATATACATTTCATTCTTATAAAGCCCAACATCCTCTTCAACAATCTTCACCCTCAACTGTGCACCCGGAGCAATAACAGGCTGGCCAACATAATCCTCATAACTAGAGGTGATTTCCTGAACCTCTGGGCCTTTATCATCAACACGAATACTGCACTCAAGAGATGCAGAGCCCTTATTGCCAAGCACATCAACTGCCTTTACATCACCAGAACAAACAGTATCAGGACTGACCTGGAAATTAGACCAATAAAACTTATTGTCTCTCTTGTAACCAAACTCCCTGTTCTTGTCAGAGGATTTTCCAGAAATCCTTGAGAGGTCGGCAGTAACACTCTGCAGTTCTGAAACATCATCAATCTCAACAACAACATCAACAGGCATTCCAGAACTGGGAATATGGCTTATGGGATTGCCTTCTTTGTCAGCCAGGCCAAGGCTGACAAACCTCGGGCCTTCTTCATCATAAACAAAATCATTGCAGACAGGCTCGCTCTCCTGCCCAAACAAATCAACAGCCTTTGCACACAAATTAATTTTTTCAGACTTCCTGCCTGTCTTGTGAGTGTATTCAAAAGAATCTATTATATCACACTCTTCATAACCAAACTCTTTAGTGAACAAAGTCTTTCCAGTATCTGCATCATAAAAATCAACCTGCTTTATGCCAGTGCAGTAACTTGCATCACCAAGAAGAGAGCCATAATCCTGAGCAGCAATCTCAATAAAAGCAGTGCCGCCTGCCACTTCAGGGGTTATGCTGAACTTTAAAATTCTTGGAGCAAGCTTGTCAATGCCCAACTCTGTTGAGACAGCCTTAACAGGCCTGCCATCATCATTTGAGAGCCTGACAGAATAAGGAAAAATTCCTGTTTCATCAGTAAAAGTTTCCCTGTAAACACAGGTATTGTAAATATCCTTTGTAAAAGACTCTCCAGGAGTGCAGGAATCTGGAAAAGAACACAGGCTGTCCCTGCAGATCTGCACTTGCGACTCACTGATAACCAAGTCACGCGGAATCAGGGCCTCAACCTGCATTGTAACAGAATCATCAGGCCGAGCATAACCCTGAACATTATCCTTTCCAGCAAAACTCTTGATCTCAAGAGATTGTGCAGCACAAACAGGCAGAGTAATTACAAGAAACAACATGAAAATGGCTGCAAATCTAAGTAATTTCAATCAAATCCCCCTTTTTACACAAATAAGAAATTGAATAGAGGTTTTATTTATAAACTTTGCTCTTAATGCCGCCTGCGAAGTTCTTAGTGTTTTGTACGAATTTGATAAACTGGTTTTCAAGCGGTTAAAGGAGCGGAACGCAGCGCAGCATTAGCAATTTATCTCCTGACAATCCTCACCAAAAGATCCTGCTGAACAACTTCTTCTCCATCAGAAGCAACAACAGTGACTGTCCTCTCCCCAAAAACACCCGGCTCAGGAAGAAAAGTAAGGTGATTCCCGCTAATCTTCACGTTCAGTCCGTCTGTGGACGTTGCAAGATAAGTCAATTCATCACCATTGGCATCATTGAAAAAAGCATCCAGGTTTATTGTCCTGCCTGTACCTCCAACAAACATAGAACTCTCAGACACTCCTGTAATCACAAAAAGGTTGCCGTCACCAGTCCAGACAGGCGCCTGATTTGCTTCAAAAGCAACCATGCCAATAATTTCCGGCTTAATGAAAATAACCAGGCTTATGATAATGATAACAACAGCAACAGCAATAGACTTTGAATTAATATTCTGCCTTGGCTTCATGCCCCTGACACCATTAAAGACCTTCATGACCTGGTCATAAGCAAGCTCTTTATGCACAGACTCCAGGTCAGAGCCAGAAATCTGTTTGTAGACAGACATAAGCTCACTGTACTTCTGCTTAGCCTCATCCATCCTGTTTGCATCAATACTATCTTGTGCAGAATTATATGTCTGAACAAACTTGTGAATCAAGTCTACTTTGTCGATTGTTACCACCCTTTTTAATAAAATGAGAAAGACTTATTTATAAACTTTGCGATTTTAGTCAGTGGTTTATGGATTTTAGTTTGTAGTTATTCAGGAATTGGTTATTCGGCAGCTACTTGCCACTTACAGAATTATTCTTTCTTCTCTTCCTTAGGAGCTTCTTTTGGCTTTTCTTCTTTTTTCTCCTCTTTCTTAGGCGCCTTTTTTGGAGCTTCTCCTTCTGCAGGAGCCTCTCCTTCCTTAGGAGCAGCACCAAGCTTTTCACTGCCCTCTTTCAGGATCTTGAGATTAATCTGGGAAATCTTAGGGTGAATCGTGTTGCCGCAGACAGTCTTTCTCTTTCTTATGCCTCTTGCCTTTTTCTTAAGGCCGACACCAGAAACTGCAAGAATACGCTTTCTTGCTGTGCCTGCAATATCCTTTCTCATAGGAAAGCCTGCATGATCAGTACCGCCGGTTATAGCAAACTCATAACCAGTAAGGCCTATAAGCTCTCCCTTGATAGTATCCCCTATCTTCCTGCCAACCAGACTCTTGGAATCCTCTTCTGAAATCTCTTTCTGATGGCACTTGCCGTCCTTTGTCCCTATAACAACTTTAAAACCGACCATGAAATATTAGATTTGACAGTTGTTTATAAATATTGCGGTTGAACAGGGCAAAATATTTATACTTAAATATATACAACAACAAATATGAAAAAAGAACTGGTGATATTACTATTTTTAGTGCTTGCTACTTCTTGCGCAGCTGTAACAAGACCGCCATTAAATATTCCGTACACACACCAAAAAGGCCCGTCCTGCGTGCCAAGCCAGGTGACAATGGCGCTTAATTATTATTATTATCCAGAAAAACAGTACACCCTGGAGCAAGTTAATTCAATGATTGGAAGAAAAGGAGAGAAATGGACCTGGTTTTCACAGGCACTGCCAGTATTGGTGCAGGAAGGGCTAGACCCATACTATTACTCAACAACACCATACTATCAATTAAGCCCAGAATTCGTGATTGAGTATTATGGAGAGGAGGACGGCAGGCTGATAAATGAAGTCACAGACTGGAAACTGCTAAACAAATCAATAGTATTTCTTGAAACAACAGACAGATATGAAAACAGAAAACTAACCTGGCAGGAAGTAGAGCAGGCTTTTGACAGAGGCAATGTAATCCTGATGATAATAGATTACAACACAGTCATGGGAAACCCAGGCATCTACTCAGGGCACGGAGTGACAGTAACATACATAAACCAGACACACGTCTTGTTCCACAACAGTGCAAAAGGCCCAAACCAAAAAGCATTAAAACAAGATTTCATCAATGCCTGGAATGCAAAAGGAACAGACAATGATGCAATAATAATACAGGGCAGATTACAATGATACCACACCAAAAACATGATTACCTGTTTTTCACAGCAGTCTTAATACTAGTGATTGCAACAGTAGGGGCAGTTGCATTGCACTACAGCGGAACAACAGGAGCAGCAGGAAGAGTTGTTTATCACCCATGCCAGCAATTATACCAGGACTATCACAAATACAACTGCAACTGGCTGCCAGAACAGCCAGTGTGCGCAGGACTAAGAGTAGAGATGGAGAGCAGGGGGTGCATCTAGTTTTCTAAGAAATCAGCTTCAAATGCCCAGTAACCCTGTCAATCTTTTCCTCAACATCAGGGCCAATGCCTACTGCGGTTACAGTGCCAGGAGCTAATTCTGTCCTGCCTGCGTCTGCAATTATTATAGCAACAAGCCCTGCATCCTGTGCCTGAATCTTGAGCTTAAGCAGTTCTTCCTGAGAATCAACACCAAGAATAACTTTTTTCATGCCCTGGTCCTGCCATTTCTTGATGTCATCCTTGTGCGACTTAAGCAGGGCATCTGTAGAGGCATGAGCTGCTTGCGAGGCTAATTTGCCTCGGCTCAAATTAAGATCTTTACGTACGAGTATTACTTGTTTATAGTCTTTCATTTTCGTTCCTGAATCTCTTTAACCAATTCCTTGACAAAAGACTCAACTTTTTTAGCACCATGAATCTTGTTATCCCTTGTCCTGACAGTGACAGTCTTGTCTTTTAATTCTTTCTCGCCAACAACAAGGATGTAATTAATCTGCTGCAATTGCGCTTCCCTGACTTTCCTGCTGATGCTCTCAGACCTGTCATCAACCTCAACCCTTATGTTTTCTTTTTTCATCTGCTCAGCAGCCTTGTCTGCATAATCATTAAACCTGTCTGCAACAGTCAATATCCTGACCTGAACAGGAGAGCACCACAAAGCAAGCTTTCCAGCAGTGTGCTCTAACAGAACCCCAATGAATCTCTCAATGCTTCCATAGATAGTCCTGTGAAGCAGTGCAGGCTTGTGCTTCTCAGTGCCGTCAGCACCCATGAACTTTAAATCAAACTGGACAGGCATCTGAAAGTCTAACTGCAGAGTGCCGCACTGCCATGTCCTTCCCAAGGCATCCTTTAAATGAAAATCAAGCTTTGGGCCATAGAAAGCACCATCACCAGGATTGACTGTGAAATCTTTCTTTAATTCCTTCATTGCATCTCCTAAAGCCTTCTCAGCCCTGTCCCACTGAGCCTTTGTACCCATTGCCTTTTCAGGCATTGTGCTCAACTCAACATGATAATCAAAACCAAACTTCTTGTAAATCCTGTCAGCCAATACAATAACACCCTTAATCTCTTGTTTCAACTGCTCGTCATCTGCGCAGTAAATATGCGCATCATCCTGGGTAAAAGACCTTACCCTGAAAAGGCCGCTTAAAACACCGCTTAATTCATGCCTGTGAACCAAACCCAATTCAGCCATTCGAATAGGAAACTCCTTATAACTTCTCACGCGATTCATGTAAACCTGTATCCCTCCAGGGCAATTCATTGGCTTGACAGCACACTCAACCTCATCAATCTTGGTAAAATACATATTCTCCTTAAAATGCTTCCAGTGGCCAGACTGCTCCCACAAGCATTTGCTCAAAATAACAGGAGTCCTTATCTCACCATAACCTGCATTAAAATGCTCCTCTCTCCAGTACTTAATCAATTCATTCCAGATGATGGTTCCTTTAGGGTGCCAGAAAGGCATTCCAGGAGCGCAGTCATGGAATGAGAATAAATCCAAATCCCTTCCAATCTTCCTGTGGTCCCTCTTTGCAGCCTCCTGCATTCTCGTAATATACTCTTTCAATTCTTCTTTTGAGGGAAAAGCAACACCATACACCCTTGTCAACTGCTTGTTCTTAGGGTCACCGCGCCAGTATGCACCTGCAATCTTTGTTAGCTTGAAAGCCTTTACATCACCAGTAGACTTGACATGCGGCCCTTTGCACAAGTCAACAAAATCACCGCTCTTGTAAACAGTCAATTTCCCCCCAAGCTTTTCAAACTCATCAGCAATCTCAATCTTAAAAGGATTATTCTTGAAAATCTTCTTGGCCTCTGCCAAAGTGACCTCTTTCTTCTCAAAAGGATATTTTTTCCTGACAATCTCCTTCATCTTTTTCTCAATCTTGGGAAAATCCTCAGGCGTTATCTGAAGATTATCAAAATCATAATAAAAGCCATCCTCAACAGCAGGGCCGATAGTATTCCTTGCCTCAGGATAAAGTTCCTGAACAGCATGAGCAAGAATATGGGCAGCACTATGCCTAAGAACATCCAAATCTTCTTTTGATTCTTTCTTTGCCATACACTCAAAGATAAAGTATCTTTATATAAACTTTACTGAATAGCGAGCAAGTAGTTCGTAGTAAGTAGTTGCCAAATAACCAATTCCGAATAACCACATACAAACAAAAAACTAACAACAGCGATCCAAAACCACAACCTTTTTAAACAGGTTCTGTTTCTTTCTTTACATTCTGGGTGATCACCTAAGACACCCTGAGTAGGCCGAAAGGCCGGAATAAGTGATACAAAATGACAAGATATGATGTACCAGCAAATGAACTAATCCTACAGACAGCTGCAGAGCTGGAGAAAATGCCAGAATTAACTCCGCCGGCATGGTCTGACTTTGTAAAGACAGGCGTAAGCAAGGAAAGGGCTCCTGTGCAGAAGAACTGGTGGCACATACGGGCTGCCGCAATACTGCAGGCACTGCAGAAAAGAGGGCCAATAGGGGTGTCAAAGCTAAGGATAAAATACGGCGGAAGAAAAAACAGAGGGCACCAGCCTGAAAAATTCTTCAGGGCATCAGGAAACATCATAAGAAAAATACTTCAGCAGTTAGAGAAAGCAGGACTTGCAGCAAAAGGAGAAAAAGGGACGCACAAAGGAAGAGTGATAACACCCCAGGGAAGCAAGCTTCTTGGAAAAATAGCTGAAGAGATAATGAAAGAAAAGAAAATCATAATCCCAAAGAAAAGCACAACAGAGCTTCCGGCAGAATACCCTGCTGTGAAAAAGAAGAAAAAAACAAAGAAAAAAACAGCGAAAAAAACAAGGAAAAAAACAGCAAAAAAGAAAACAAAAAAAGCAGCGGCAAAAAAGAAAACAAAAGAAGCACCAAAAAAATCAGAACCACAGACTTCATATTCACAAAACAAAGAAGAGCTGAAACCAGCAGACGAAGTATAAAATGGCACGATACAAACACCCAAGCAGAAAACAAAGGCTTGTGAAAGCAGGCAGGCAGACAAGATGGGCGCCCTACTGGACAGTGCCAAAAAAATTCGGAAAAGGCAGAAGAGTCCACCCTGGAAGGCACACAACAGTCAAGAGAAGCTGGAGAAGGACAAAAATAAAGGCATAAAATGGCAAAAACAGAGAGAACATACACAATACCTCTGAGAAAAGAGTGGCTGAAAGCTCCAAGATACAGGAGAGCAAAAAAAGCAGCCACAGCCATAAAAGAATTCCTGATCAAGCACATGAAATCAGAAGATGTAAGGCTTGGCAAACACCTTAATGAGGAATTATGGAAGCACGGAATAAAAAACCCGCCGGGAAAAATAAAAGTAAATGTTCAAAAAGACGAGAAAGAAGTAGTGCGGGCAGAAATCTTTGGCAAGGAAATAGTGGCAGAGAAGAAACAAGAAGAAGAGAAAAAAGGGATAGCAGACAAAATGAAAGAAACAATCACAGGAAAGAAAGAAGACAAGAAAGCGCCTGTGAAGAAAAAGAAAAAAGAAGAGAAAACTGAAGAGAAAAAAGAAGAACCAGCTAAAGAAGAAAAGAAAGAAGAGGGAGCAAAAGAAAAAACAAAAGCAGAGCCAGAGAAAAAAGAAGAAACAAAAGAAGCCAAGGCTGAGACAAAGAAAGAACCAGCAGAAGAAAAGCCTGCTGAAAAAAAGGAATAATAACCCAACTCTCGATGAAAAATCTTTTACCTTTTGAAACAATCAAAAGAGAAATTCTAACAAAAAAAGAATCAGAGACAGACCCCTCCTGCGGATGCAGGCCAGAGGAAAGGCCTATGGAAGTCCTGATAAACTACGGTGTTGTAAACATCAACAAGCCAAAAGGGCCCACAGCACACCAGGCTGCAGAGTATGTCCAGAAAATACTTCACATCAGCAAAGCAGGACACTCTGGAACACTAGACCCAGCAGTGACAGGAGTGCTGCCAATGGCACTGGGAAGAGCAACAAGAATAGTGCAGACACTCCTGCCGATAGGAAAAGAATACATAGGCATAATGCACCTGCACAAGCCAGTTGACACAAAAAAACTCAAAAAGGTTCTTGATGAATTTGTTGGGAGCATAAAACAGCTTCCACCGATAAAATCAGCAGTAAAAAGACAGATAAGGGAGAGAAAAATATACTACATAGAAATACTTGAAATAGAGGAACAGGATGTTCTCTTCAGGATAGGGTGCCAGGCAGGAACATACATAAGAAAATTCTGCCATGATGCCGGCAAAAAATTAGGGACAGGAGCGCACATGGCGCAATTGACGAGAACAAAAGCAGGGCCATTCACAGAAAAAGACATGGTGACACTCCAGGAATTATCAGATGCATACTGGCTCTGGAAAACTGGAATCAAAGATTCAAAATCCGCAAAACAAAATTTTGCAAAAGAAAAAAAAGCCCCTGCAATAAAAGAATACATCAAGCCTGTAGAAGAGGCAATACCGCAAGTGGCAAAAGTATGGATACTGGACAATGCAGCAGACACAGTGTGCCACGGCTCTGACCTAAAAACACCAGGCATATCAAAACTGCACAAAGAAATCAAAAAAGGAGACACTGTCGCAATAATGAGCCTTAAAGATGAACTAATTGCATTAGGAGCTGCAGAAATGGAAACAAAAGAAATGCTTGAAAAAGAAAAAGGCATTGCAGTAAAAACACACAAAGTATTTATGGAAGCAGGAACATACCCAAAATTTAATAAATAACAAGCATGTTTAAGACATAAAAAAAAAGGTGATTATTTGCAGTATGCAGTATTATATCTTATATTAGGACTGGCAGTATTATGGCTGGGCTCTGAGTTAACAACAAGAGGAGCAATAACAATAGCCAAAAAACTGAGAATATCTCACATGTTCATAGGGCTGACAGTCCTTGCAATAGGAAGCGACCTGCCAGAACTATTCATCAACGTAACAGCTGCACTGCAAAAACTACAAGGCATAGATACATCAGGGCTCATAACAGGAGAGACAGTAGGAACAGTAATCAGCCAGACAACAATAATTCTGGGGATCATCGGGCTCTTTGGCACAGTAATTATATCAAAAAGAGAGTTCTTAAGAGACGGACTGATAATGGTGGGAGCAGCAGCAGTATACCTGCTCATGGGCCTGGACGGCCAGATAAGCGCAATGGACGGCATGATAATGGTCATAATATACGCGTTCTATTTCATGACAGTCACAAGAGAAGAAAAAATAACGCAAAAAATAAGAAATAACAAAGGATTTGGAAAAATGATATGGGCCACAGTATCGCTCATAGCAGGATTCATATTCCTTATATACGGAGCAAAGGTAACAGTAGACAATGCAGTGGCGCTTGCAAGTATATGGGGCCTGAGCCAGACATTCATAGGACTGCTGATAGTAGGATTTGGAACAAGCCTTCCAGAACTCACAATCTGCGCAAATGCAGTGATGAAAAAAGCAGGAAGCCTTTCAATAGGAAACCTCATAGGAAGCAACATATTTGATATACTTTTCACACTAGGCCTGAGCTCTGCAATAGCAAAAGGATTCACAGTAAACGATGTACTGATAGAATTTGACATACCAATAATGATAGGGGTATCAGTACTCGCCGTCTTCCTGCTAAGAACAAAGATGAAACTGGAAAAAAGAGAGGCAGTCACCTTAATGCTGGTGTATATTGCATATGTGCTTGCAAAACTCGGAATGATGACACTTTAAACAAAACACTTTTATATTCACAAAACCAAAAAACCAAAAAAAGAGGCAAAAATGGTGAAAAAACATCTTTCAGCAATAAAAAACAAGATAAGCCTGTTCACACTTATCATGATCTCTTCTGCAATCGTAATAAGCGTTCGTAATTTTCCAACAGAAGCAGAAACAGGAATGCATATGATATTCTTTGCACTGTTTGCTGCAATAGGATTCTTCATACCAGTAGCACTGGTGTCAGCAGAGCTGGCAACACTGCTGCCAAAACAAGGAGGAATATTTGCATGGGTAAAAGCAGCATTTGGGGAAAGGTTCGGGTTTGTGAGCAGCTGGCTCCAGTGGTGCTACATGATGATAGGAAGCATACCAATGCTTTACTTTGTAGGAGGAAGCCTTGCATTTGTTTTCATGCCAGCACTTGCGCACAACAAGCTGTTCATGGCACTGATTGTACTGCTCCTGACATGGGGAACAACAATATTCAACTTCAGGGGGCTGAAAGCATCTGGAAAAGTAAGCACATTCGGCTTCCTGCTCGGGGTCCTGATTCCAGGAGCACTGATAATCATATTTGGAATAGTTTACTGGCTGACAGGAAACCCACTCCATCTTGACATGACACTCTCAACAAAAAACATGATACCAGACCTAAGCAAGCTCACAACACTGGTATTATTAGTAGGCTTTATGAGAACATTCACAGGAATAGAGGTCTCAGGAAGCCATGCAAATGAGGTAACAAACCCAAAAAGAAGCTATCCTCTTGCAATCCTTTTTGTAGTGATTCTCGGGCTTGCACTAAACATACTCGGCTCACTGTCAGTTGCAGCAGTAGTCCCGCAGCAGCAGATAAGCCTTGCATCAGGAATAATGGAGGCATTCAAGGTATTCTTTCACCAATTCCACCTGGCATGGCTTGTTCCAGTGCTCGGCATACTGACAGCAATCGGCGCAATAGGAGAGATAACAACATGGACACTCGGCCCTGTAAAAGCAGTTTATGCAAGCGCAAAAACAGGAGCACTCCCTAAATTCTTTAACAAAGCAAACAAAAAAGGAATACCAACAAGATTATTGATTGTCCAGGCAGCAGTAATTTCACTGATCGGGTGCGGGCTGCTGCTCATGCCAAAATTAAACACAGCATTCTGGATGGCAAATGCAGTCGCGTGCTGCATATACTTCTTCATGTATGCACTTATGATACTGGCGTGCCTAAAACTGAGATACACAATGCCAAAAGCAAAAAGAGCATACAAAATACCAGGAGGATGGTTCGGCATATGGCTGTTATCAATAACAGGCCTTGCAACACTTGCATTCGGCTTTGTAATAGCATTCCTGCCGCCTGCACAGCTTCACGTGGTTGACACAACAGCATACCTTACAATAACAATAGGAGGAATCACTACACTGCTTCTGATACCATTCATAATATTCGCATTAAGAAGAGTGTGGCAGGCAAAATGAAACCCAGCCAAAAAATGCGGGAATACCTGCAGATGAGCCCATTTGAAATAAAAAACGTCTTTATCAAGATGGCAGAGGCGTCTGCAAAAAAAAACAAGATACCATTTCTCAATGCAGGAAGAGGAAACCCAAACTTCCTGAACACAACTGCGAGAGAGGGGTTCAGCCACCTAAACCTGTTTGCAACACAAGAAGCAGGCAAACAAACATCCAAAAAAGACCTTGGCATGAGGCCTGACAAAAAAGGCATTGCAAAAAAACTCAACAGGTTTCTTGCAAAGCAAAAAGGGGAGGGGGCAGGCTTTTTGAAAAAATCAATATCATTTGCAGAAAAAAAATTCAAGCTAAACCCAGATGGCTTTGTTGATGAGATGACTGACGCAGCAAGAGGGGACTTTTATCCGTCACCACCAAGAATATTCCCAAACATGGCAAAAATAGTGAATGAATACCTCGCAGAGGTTCTGTGCTCTGACAAAAAGCATTTTGTAAAAAACTTTGACCTGTTTGCAACAGAAGGAGCAACAGCAGCAATGGTGTATGTCTTTAAATCCCTGAAAGAAAACAAAATACTCAAGAAAAAAGACTCTATCGCAATAATGACACCAATATTCTCACCATACCTGGAAATACCAGCACTGTCAGACTATAACCTTGTTGAAGTCTATGTTAAAGGGGATGAAGAAAAAGGATGGCAGGTTCCTGATTCAGAAATGGAGAAGCTGAAAAACAAGAAAATAAAGGCATTCTTCATGGTGCACCCGACAAACCCAACATCAATCAAGCTCAAGAAAGAGACACTCAACAAGATAGCAAAAATAATCAAGAAAAGAAAAGACATGATAGTGCTCACTGACACAGTGTATGCAACCTTTGTTGATAAGTTCAACTCATTTGCAGAAATGGTTCCGCACAACACAATATGCGTTTACTCATATTCTAAATTCTTTGGGGTGACAGGCTGGAGACTAGGGGCAATAATGCTGCACAAAGACAACATAATAGACAAACTGCTTGCAAAACTGCCTGCAAAAGACAAGGCAGAGCTAAGAAAAAGATACCAGATGACATCAACACAGCCAGACAAGATAAAATTCATTGACAGGCTGGAGATGGACAGCAGAGACGTGGCCTTAGCACACACAGGAGGCCTGTCAGGGCCTCAGCAGACAATAATGACACTGTTCTCGCTCTTTTATCTGATGGACAAGAAGAAAAAATACAAAAAATCAATACAATCAATACTAAAAACAAGAGTCAAGCACCTGTACAAGAACCTTGGAGTTCCACTGCCAAAAGGCTCTGAACACACATACTACTATGCACTGATTGACATTGCAAAAGTTGCAGAGAAAAAATACGGCAGGGCATTTGCAGAATATATCCAGAAAAACTTTGTAATGGACCAATTCCTTTTCAGGCTGGCAAAGGAAAGAGCAACAGTGTGCCTTCCAGGAGAGGGGTTTGCAGGACCAAAATGGTCACTGCGGGTCTCATTAGCAAATCTGGCAGACAAGGATTACATAAATGTAGGAAAGAACATCAGCTTTATCCTAAAGGAATATCATGACAAATGGAAGAAAAAATGAGAAAACTAACAACAGCAATAGTTTTCCTTGCATTCTTTATTCTTGTTTATACAGCTGCCTCAGCACCTGCACAAAAACTGAAGATAGATTCTGCAGGCAATAACCCTAACCTGCCGACAGTTGCAATAATAACCACAGGCGGAACAATTGCAGAAAAAACAGACCCAAAAACAGGAGGGGCAGTGCCTGCTGTCAGCGGAAAAGACCTTGTTGAGGCAGTTCCAGGACTGCTGAAGCTTGCAAACATAAAGGTTGCGCAGTACTCAAACATAGACAGCTCACACATGACCCCAGAGCTCTGGGCAGGACTAAGCAGGACAGTTGATGGACTGCTCAAAGACCCAAAAACATCAGGAGCAGTGGTAACGCATGGAACAGACACAATAGCAACAGGCGCATACTTTCTTGACCTAACACTGCAAAGCAGCAAGCCAGTGGTTTTTGCAGGAGCAATGAGAGACGCAAGCGACCTTTCCCCAGACGGGCCGGCAAACATCTACAATGCAGTACTGCAGGCAGCATCACCAGAGGCAAAAGATTTAGGAGTAACAGTAACAATGAACCAGTACATCAATTCAGCAAGAAACGTAAGAAAAACACAATCAACAAATGTCCAGACCTTTAACTCAGGAGAACACGGCTACCTTGGATACATAGAACAAGGAAAAGTACACAGGTATAATGAAGCTCCAGAAAGACAAAAAATACCATTGCCAGAAAAACTGCCAGAGGTGGCACTGCTTAAATCATATGCAGGCGATGACGGCAGGTTTGTAAGATATGCTGTTGACACAGGAGCAAAAGCAATAGTTGTTGAAGCAGTAGGGGCAGGAAACGTGAATGCAAAAGTCTATGAAGCAATAGAGTATGCAATGGGCAAAGGAGTACCAGTGGCAATAACAACAAGGGTTTACCACGGCGGTGTGTGGCCAATATACGGAGACAAAGGAGGAGGAGAGACACTGCAAAAAGCAGGAGCAATACTGGCAGGGGATTTAACAAGCCCAAAAGCAAGAATTCTATTGATGCTTGCACTGCCGCACACAAAAGGAAATTTCAAGGAAACAGCTAAATTCTTTGAATAATACCCCTAACATCACCGAAATATTTATATACTCCAACACACTATCTTTATATAATTTATATAAAATTGCAGGTTGAAGATAATGGATGGATACATAGCAAGGCTAGAACGGTTTCTGGGAAAAGAACACAAGTCTACACAAGGCTTTACAATAATCAAAGATCTTATTCAGAAAGGAGATGCTCCTTTAATGGGCGTATTTTATGCAGGCAAAACTCTGGTAAGCCATGATCTTGTTCTGTATTCAATAGGAGAGAATATAATTAATTTTGAGCCTGTTCCAAGAGACAGCAGCCTTGCAAACTGCCTTAAAAGCGCCCAGGATATTGCAGCAACAATACAAAATCCTCCAAGAGACCCAAGCCACCTGATAGTTTTAGCAATGGACCAGGCAGCCGTAGAACAGCTTTATGACGCACAAGCAGAATTGAATAAAGACAGTGCTGCAATAAATGGACGCAGAATAACCTATGTATCAGTGCCTTTGTCAGAACAGATAACTGCTTATGAAAAACCTGAAGCAGAGAGCGCACTGCCAGACGAGCCATTATCTCTGCAGGGAGAGGCAATCAGGCAGGGAATGCTGGCAAGATCTAAAAAAGCAGCTGATAAAGACATACCTGCAAAAACCATAGATATAGACACACTCACAAGACGCAGCTCAGCACCATAAAAATCGTAAGGTATATATAGGCGGTCTTATACTCGCATTCTTAAAGTGATACATATAGGGAGCATGATTGGATTATTAGCACTGATAAGTTTCATTCCTCTTATTCTGCTCTATTTAATACGGCCAAGACCGCAGACAATAGAGATTCCAAGCCTCATGTTCTTCATACAGACATCTGGCAGAAACAAATTAAGCTCATTTTTCAAGAAATTCATAAGAGACTGGCTCTTTCTCATACAACTCCTGATACTCCTGCTTCTTGCAATAAGCATAGCAAAGCCATACACAAACTACCAGCAGGACATAACAGCACAAAACACAGTCATAGTCCTTGATGCAAGCGCCTCAATGCAGGCCCTGGAAGGAAAATACAGCAGGTTTGAAAAGGCAAAAGACAAGGCAAAACAGATGCTTGGAGCAAAAAACACAATAATACTTGCAAAAGAAGTCCCGTCAATAATCGTGAAAGAGGCAACAGCATCAGAGGCAGCAAAATACATAAACAAGGCACAGCCGACAGAATCAACATCAAGAATAGGAGACTCAATAATACTCGCAGGAGAAGCACTTGGAAAAGAAGGCGCAGTAACAGTGCTGAGCGACTTCATAAACACAGGAGGCCAGGAACCAAACATAGCAAAATCAATAATAGAAGCAAAAGGGCTTGCAGTAAACTTTGTGAATGTGGCAGAGAAAAAAGCATCAAACATAGGCATAATAGACCTTGCAGCAGACAGGGAAGAGGCAACAGTATACATAAAAAACTTTGATGACACAGCAAGAACCGCAACACTAAAGGTAGGAGACTATCAAAAAGAACTAAACCTTGGAGCAAAAAGCACTGAAACATTCACATTCAAGACACCAAACAGCATAACACAAATGCTATTAATAGCAGATGACGACTTTAAGACAGACAACCTAGCATACCTGAGCGCCCCAGAGACAGAAAAAACAAAAGCAGCCCTTGTCACAAACAATGCATCTGTATTCCTGAAAAACGCACTAGAGGCATCAGGAGATGTAAAAGCAACAATAACAAAGCCGCCAGTAGTGCCTGTAGAGGGGTATGATGTCTACATACTTCACAACATAGACATGAATGAAATACTTCCAGGAACATTTGACGCACTACACCACACAGTTGAAAACAACGGGGCAAGCGTTGTAGTGCATGTGCAGGACAACTCTGACAAGATAAACTACAAAAACCTGCTGCCGCTGAAAATAACCGAAAAAGGAAAAGGCGGTTTTGCATCTGTAGAACAACTTAACAAGTTCACAAAAAACATAGACTTTGGAAGCATAAAAACACACTTTAAAACAAAAGAACAAAACAAGAGATTCACCCCAATCGTATCCCTTGGAAATGACACAATAATATCACTTGGAAAAGCAGGAAGCGGAAAAATAGTGTATTACGGAATACCAGAAAGCACAGCAGACTTCAAGTACTCCCCCAGCTACCCAATATTCTGGACAGAGCTGCTGAGATACCTCGCAGGACAATTAGACCTTAAAAACCTGAACTACCAAACAAAAGACACGCTGATACTTGAAGGAGAGCAGGCAGTAAAGACGCCGGTAAAAACAGTAAAACAGGCAACAATAATACTGGAAAACTCAGGAATCTATGAACTTGAAGACAGAAAAATCGCAGCAAACCTGCTTGATGAAAAAGAATCAGACATAAACGCAGAAACAATACTTGGAGCAAAATCAACAGAATTCGAGCTAAAACCGGTAAAAGAGACAAGAAAACTAGAACTAGAGCCATTACTGATACTTGCAGCAGGAATAATAATACTGCTGGAAATAATGTACATCAAAATGAGGGGGGATGTATGACATTTGTAAGAACAGCACTGGAAATCGCATACAGGTATTTTGAACAGCCCTGGGCAATACTGCTATTCATACCCATCATAATAATACTTTATCTTGTGCTAAAGAAAAAATTCGTGAAAATAAAAGAAGACAAAGAAGTCGTAAAACAGAAAAGATTCCTGAGAAGAGTGATTTTCTTCACAAGAGCAGCAATAATCATATTATTGTTAATTGCACTTGCAGCACCCT
This sequence comes from Candidatus Woesearchaeota archaeon, assembly GCA_014729555.1. Taxonomy (GTDB): domain Archaea; phylum Nanobdellota; class Nanobdellia; order Woesearchaeales; family ARS49; genus WJJT01. The sequence continues at coordinate 17,282 of WJJT01000041.1, read as the reverse complement.
ACCACCAGACAAGCAAGGTAATAGAGGGAGACACATATGTCAAGATACTGGCAGACAACTCCACATCAATGGAATTATTCGAGAGCAATGCAAACGAGCTTGCAAAAGCACTTGAAAAAAAACTCACAGTAGAAACAGAAACAATAGGACAGGGAGAGCACTCAGCAATAGGAGACTCAATACTAAACAATCTTGAGCCGCGCGACAGCATACTGCTCATATCAGACGGAAATGCAAATGCAGGAGCAAGCATGGGCGATGTTGCCTTGTTTGCATCAAAACTAAACTCCACAATAAACGCAATAGACCTCAGCCCAATACACAATGACGCAGGAGTGGTAGTGATAGGCCCGTCAAAAAGCCAGGAAGGAGTGGAAAACAAGTTCAGTGTGATAATCAACACAGTAGGAGCAGTAAAAAAAATACCAGTAAAAGTCACATTTGACGGAGAAACAGTGATTGAAAAAACAACAGACAAGCCAATACTCCAGTTCACAAAACTGCTCACACCAGGATACCACAAAATAGTCGCACAGATACAATCAAGCGACTACTTTCTGCAAAACAACGTGTTCCACAAGACAGTAAAAGTAGTGGAAAGACCAAAAATATTCTTTTACACAGAAAACCCGTCGCCAATGAAAAAACTGCTTGACCAGATATACATAGTGGAAAGCGGAAACAGCCTTCCGCCGCTAAAAGACTATTATGCAGTTGCAGTAAACAACATAAACGCTGAGACACTAAAAGCAACAACAGACGTGCTGAATGAATTTGTTGCAGACGGAAACGGAATGGTGGCAATAGGAGGAGACAACTCATTTGAGAGAGGAGACTACAAAAACTCATTATTTGAAACAATACTCCCAGTGCATGTGGCAGCGCCAGGCAAAAAAGAGGGAGAGACAAGCATAGTACTAGTGGTAGACATCAGCGGCAGCACAAGCGCATCATTCGGGGACGCAACAACAGTAGACATGGAAAAAGCACTGGCACTCGGAGCATACAAGGACCTGTCCATGAACACAAGGCTTGCATTGGTTGCGTTCAACACAAAAGCATACCTGATATCAGAACCATCATATGTCTATGAAAAACAAGGGCTGGAAGACAAGATAGGAAGGCTGTCCCACGGCGGAGGAACACTGGTAAGCGCAGGACTCCTTAAAGCAATACAGATACTTGAAGAAATGGCAGGAGGAAAAAACATCATACTAATCAGCGACGGAAAAACACAGGCAGAAGCAGCAGCAACAGAAGCAGCAAAACTCGCGCAGTCAATGGGAATAAAAATCTACACAGTAGGAGTAGGGCCCACAACAAACGAAGAACTCATGCAGCAGGTAGCAAACCTTGCAAACGGAATATACTTCAGGGCAACAGACAGCTCAAGATTAAAAATCTTATTCGGAGACCTTGATGAAGAAGAGAGGCAGTCAAACAAGATGAACCTGCAGATACTGGACTCAAACCATTTCATCACAGCAGGAATAGACCCAAAAGCATTCATCTACGGATTCAACAACGCAGTCCCAAAAACAACAGCAAGACTGCTTGCAACAACATCAACAGGAGAGCCAATACTCACAGTGTGGAGACTCGGGCTTGGAAGAATAGCAGCACTGACCACAGATGACGGAAGCGACTGGGCAGGAGACCTGCTGGGAAAAGCAAACTCAAACCTCATAACAAGAACATTCAACTGGGCAATAGGAGACCCGGAAAGAAAAAGCCAGGAATTCATAGAGATACCAGACACCAGAATAAACGAGCCAACAGAAGTCATAGTAAAATCAAAAACAGTCCCAAAATCAGACCAGGGCGTGTTCCACAAAATAGACGAAAACATGTATGCAACAACAATCACTCCAACAGAGACAGGATTCCAGAACATACTCACTGCAACATTTGCTGCAAACTACCCGTCAGAATATGAAATGATGGGATTTAACCCAGTACTGAAAAGCATAACAGAAAGCACAGGGGGAAAGATATTCGGAAAAAACGACATAGACGCAATAATACAGTTCACAAAAACAAGGGCAAAAAGAACAGTAGTCACAAAAGAAACAATCAGGCAGCCATTCATAATCGCAGCAATAATACTCCTGCTTATCGAAATATTTATAAGGAGAATTACACGAAAAGATTAATAAGAACTGGTGAAAAAATGAGCTATATAACACGAAACGCAAACCTGCTCCTGCTGTTATTGATAATCTTCAGCGCAGCAGCACTGGTCGGGGCAACAGTATACTTCCAGCTGAACTTTGACAGGATAAACGGGGCATACACCCTGAAACTCGAACAGCTGAACAAGATATCTGACGAGCTTGAAGCAAAACAATTCGAGCTGAAAAAATTAAGCGATGACCTGTCTATCAAGTCGCAGAGAGAGGAGCAGTTGTCAGGGCAATACACAGAAGTAAGAACAGAAAAAGAGAGCCTTGAACAGCAAAAGAAAAGACTGACAACAGAAAAAGATGAACTGCAGACAGAGCTCCAGAAAACAGAACAAACACTGCACAAGACACAAAACGACCTTGCAGCGAAAAAAGCACTGGCAAACCAGCTTGAAACAGAGAAAGAGGCGCTTGCACTGGAAAACGACATACTAAAAGACGACAAAGACCAGCTGCAGGAAACAGTAAGCGATCTTCAGGACTTAATAGACTGCCTTGAAAACACAGCAGATGATGATGAAAACACATGCTAAAAAATGGCCAAACCAATACAACAAGCACTAAGGGAACTGAAACTCACATTACTGCAGATAACTGTACTCGCGTGGTTTCTTGACACACTCGTAGTGTTTCTTGTGTCAAACCTGGTGTTCTTTCTCTTGACACTTCCATGGGTTTACTCATTCATACCAGCAGGCATATACGCAATAGCGCATGCATACCACGGAAGAAAAAACACGACATACAGATATGTAGAGGAAAAAGTCCCAGAGCTAAAAGAACAATTAATAACAGCAGCAGACAACACAGACAAGGAATATGAAATAGTAGAGAGCCTGAACAAGGACGTGCTAAAAGGAATGAAGCACACAATGACATCATACTTCTTCAGCTTTGGAAAACTCTCAAGAGAGCTGTTCCTGCTGTTCGTTGTTGCATTCCTCATAATAGGGGCATCAGCATACAATGTAAGATTCCTTGACACACACAAGGCAATAGAGGAGATAAAAGAATTCAGCAAGAACTCAAAAGAGTATGAAATAGACAAGACACTGCTTGCATTTGAGGAGGGAGACCCTGATGAAGACGATATATACGGAGAAAAATCAATAGCAGAACTCGGAAATGAGCAGCTTCAGCTAGAGCTGAACCCCATAAAAAGCGACGCAGACATAAGCAAGACAAAAGAGCCAGAGCACAGGAAATTCAGGAGCACAGTGCCGACAGAGATAAAAGCATCAACAGACGCAAGCTATGAAGAAAGCATACCAAAAGGATACCAAAAAATCGTAAAAAGTTATTTTCGCGAAATCAGCAAAGAAGGTTAAAATATATAAAACTCCTTCTTTGCTGATCTTTAAAAGGGCAAATAGAACATGTTTCCTGCCCTTTTTAAGCATAACAAAAGAAAGCTAACAGGAGGTTGAGTTAATATGAAAATCGAGGAAACAAAACGAGCATTTGACCGAATAATGCACGAAATAGGCAAGGTGATAGTAGGGCAGGAAGAGGTACTAAAGCAGATGACAGTATCACTGCTGACAAACTCACACTCAATACTAGAAGGATACCCAGGACTCGCGAAAACACTTGCAGTCAAGACAATGTCAGACCTGATGGACCTCAAGTTCTCAAGAATACAGAACACACCAGACCTGATGCCCTCAGACATAACAGGAACATACATAATAGAAGAGACCAGCGCAGGCAAAAGAAACTTCAAGTTCCAGCCAGGGCCAATCTTTGCAAACATTGTTTTGGCAGACGAGATAAACAGGGCAACACCAAAAACACAATCAGCCCTGCTTGAGGCAATGCAGGAGAGACAGGTAACACTGGGAACATCAACATACAAGCTGGAAGAGCCGTTCTTTGTGCTTGCAACACAAAACCCAATAGAGCAGGAAGGAACATACCCTCTTCCAGAGGCGCAGAGCGACAGGTTCCTGCTGAAAATAAAAACAGACTATCCAGAATTCAAGGACGAAGTAGAGATAGTCAACAGGTATGCAGAAGAAGTAAAGCAAATAAACCTGAAGCCAATTCTTAAGAAAGATAATCTGGTTTATCTGCAGGGCATAACAAGACAGGTGCCAATAGCAAATGACCTGAAAAAATACGCAGTGCAGATAATCACCAACACAAGAAAGAAAAAAGACACGATAGAATACGGGGCATCACCAAGAGCATCAATAGGGCTCGTGCTTGCATCAAAAGCAAGAGCATTAATGGAAGGAAGAAAATACGTATCAAAAACAGACATAAACACAATGGCGTATCCTATCTTAAGGCACAGGATAATACTAAGCTTTGAAGCAGAGAGACAGAACATGGACGAAGACGCGGTAATAAAATCCATACTAAAATGATCGATTTAAGCTTCCTGCGGCAGTTGGACAAATTAAGCATTATAATAAACAAAAGAATAACATCCAACTTTGCAGGAGACCACCAGACAAATGCAGCAGGAAGAGGAATGCTCTTCAAAGACCACAGCATCTACACGCCAGGAGATGATTTCAGGACAATAGACTGGAAAGTATTTGCAAGAACAGACAAGTTATTTGTGAAAAGCTATGAAGAGGAAAGAAACCTGCAGGTGCACATAGTGGTAGACTTCTCAGGCAGCATGGGATTTGGAATAGGAAAAACAAAAAAATCAGACTATGCATCAATGATAGGCCTGGGATATGCATACATGGCCCTGAAAAACAATGAGAAATTCGTGCTGTCTACTTTTGCCGAGAAATTAGAGATGTTCAAGCCAAAAAAAGGAAAAAAACAAATACTCACAATACTGGACTACCTGAACAACAGAAAACCACAAGGAACAAGCAACTTTTCCCTGAGCCTGGGGAAATACAAGCAGCTGATAAACACAAGATCAATGATAGTGATAGTATCTGACTTTCTCTATGATGCGGAACAGATAAAATCAGTGCTGTACAGGTACAAACAGCACGACATAATACTGGTGCAGGTGCTTGACAAGATAGAAACAGACCTTGACCTTGAAGGAGACTTCAAGCTGGTTGACTCAGAAACAAAAGACCACATGAGAACATTCATAACACCATACTCAAGACAAAAATACCTTGAACAGCTTAAAGAACACAAGGCAGAGATAAAAAACGCCTGCGATGAAGTAGGGGCAAAATTCTTCAGCTTCAGCACAAACTATCCGGTATTTGACGCTTTTTATGAGATGCTAAGATGAAAAAAGAAGAGGTGATACTAGTAGTCATTTTCTTGTTAATAGCACTAGCAGGAATTGCAGGCATGATTTATTTAGAAGCCTCTGGAAAAGCATGGGAATTAGCGCAGCCAAGCTATGTTCCTGCACCAGCCCCGCTGCCAGGCATTCCTGTGCAAAGAATAGCAATTTTAACAGAAACAAGAAAACCTGAATTAAGCCCAGAAGCAGCATACTATCTCCAGCAAGGCAGATACACCACACCTATTGATGAGATAAAACAGATTAAAATCAAGCCGATCTCAACAGGCGGAGCAAAAGAAGGAGAAACAACAAAACCATGGGAGCAAAACAAAGCAGAATTCAATCAAATAAGGGGAATTTTCAAATTCCTGGATAACTTTCCAACCTACAAAGAAGAAGATGATACTTCATGGAGCTTAACAGTCAATGACATTTTCAAAAAAGGGCTTAATGAAAATTACTGCGGGCAGTACGGCAGAATGTTTGTTGCGCTTGCAAGAAACACAGGAATTCCTGCAAAATACCTGCAAGCATACAGCACAGGGTGGTCAACCCAGCAAAAAAAACAAGGCTGCTGGGATGGAAAAACATCAGGCCACGTCTATGCACAGGTATACGTAGATGGAAACTGGTATGGAATAGACCCTGCAAAAAGAATATTCACAGACATTTTTGATAAAAAGGTCCTGGACAGCCAGGGAAACACTAAAGCAGTCATCTTTGCAGAAGGAAGAGACCACGGCGACATACTTCCTTACCTTCACCGCTGGTGCCTGGAAGGATTAAGATACCACAAAGCAATTCCAGGCCTGCTTTTATGCCCTGGCACAGCAGGGCCTGAAAAAAACCAGTTAAGGGTGATGCTTGCCTGCAGCAAACCACTGCAGCTAGTTGAATTTCAAAAAAAGAGGTGAATAAGAATGAAAAGAACAATAGCCCCAATATTAATAATAATAGCACTTATTGCACTGATTTACTTTGTGCAGGAGCAATACCCCCAAAGGCAGGCAAACCCTGCAGCAGTAAAATGCGTGGAAAGCGGGTTTGAATACAAAATAAGGCAGGGGCCTGCAGGAGAGACTGCAGGATACTGCGTGTTCAATGACGGAAGCGAATGCCCTATATGGGATTATTACTACGGCAAATGCTTTCCAGGGCAGACAAAATTCGAGGATTATTTCAAGATAACAAACTTTGCACAGTGTGTTGACGCAGGATACCCAGTAATGGAAAGCCACCCAAGACAATGCAGGACACCAGACGGAAGAATATTCAAGGAAGCAGCTGAGCCAATCGGCGGGCAGAGGGACGAGCAAGGATGCCTTGGGCCTGCAGGATACACATGGGTTGCATCAATAGGCGGGTGTGTAAGAACCTGGGAGCTGGATGACCAGCAGAAATTCGCTGCAAAAACAGCAATAGACAAGATAGGGCAGCAGTACGGCCTGACTGTGGTTGAAGTAATGACTGCAGGATGCCCTGGATGCTTCACAGTAAAACTAACAGATGCAGACAACAGGCCAATCCAGGTAACACTAAAGGACTGGAAAGTAACAAACGTAAATTAATTTTTCATTTAAAAAGTGGCTGCTCAAAACTGACAAAGCACAAGGCAACAAGAGCAGTCCCAAATTTTTTCTCAGGAACAAAACTCTTAGAGTGAATCTCAATCTCTTTAAGCTCAAAATCATCAGAACAACCATTCTCATACAGTTCATCAAGACTTGCCTTTACCTCCTCTACAGCCTCTTTTTCTGTCTTGCTTCCAGAATACTCAGCAACAAGGCCGCCGTATTTTTCTTTGGTCTTTTTACTATAAAGCCAGCCAAACACAATCACTGCGGTTGCCCTACCTCCTTTTTCTGCATTTGAGCACGCCATAATTGTCTTGAGCTCTGCCCCATGAGTCAACAGCTCTTTATCAAAGCCTATCTTGTTTGCAATCGCAGGAAGAATAGAAGAATAAGTCATTATATTGCAGCGCTCTATTTCTGCATCCCTTAAAGCCAGATGAAAAGAACCAGCATGAATCGTGATATCACTCTGGCCAACACCAGAAGTTATAAAGAAATCTTTAGGAATTCTGTTGCCAACCAAGGCCGGCGGGTCCTTGATTTTTGGAGGATCCTTGATTTTTTCATAATTCATCTTCACCGTCCACCCAAAATCTGAATTTACCTCTTTTTTTATCTGATCAAAATAATTTAACCTGCTTAATTTATAAATTTTTTTGTTTTTTATTCAGCTCAAGACTCACAACCTCATCAATCTCCTTGTGGCCGACTGAACAGCCGTTCAGCTTTATTCCCCAAAGAACTGCCTGCAGCAGCTGCTTTCTTGCCTTTGGAATCTTGACAAGATACCTGTCCAAAAGCCCGAGCTCATAAGCAATCGCGACAAGCTCAAAAGAACGAATCAGTTTAACACCCGCCACTTCCTTGTGCAGTTTGGCAAGCTTTGCACTCTTGACGTGAACATCTGCGTGCATTCTTTTCTCAAGAAGCTCCTCAAGCTGGCCAGGATTCTCCAGCAAAAGCCTGGTAACGCGCTCATCAACAACAATATAAGGAATGTTCATTATCCTTGCAGCAGCAAGACACTCAAGCTCACCCAGCTGAAGGGGCTTCAAGGGATTGCCGTGCACATAAAAAATACTGCTGGACAAGTCAAGCAGGTGCTCTGCCGTGCCTTTAATCTTATCACTGCTGATGACCTTGAGAACACCTTTTTCAATCATGTGCTGGACCTGCAGAGCCTCAAACTTAAACTTCTTTGTCTTTATGGGCTTTTCAACAATCTCCTTGCGAACACCCTCTGTGAGATAGAACTCACCGTTAAATTTCTCTTTCAGAGGCTCTAACAGCCACAACAAATTATTTGTTGTAAGGCTTATGATAGGTCCTGCATCAAACAAAACTGCCTTCATTTAAACATCTCCCTCGCAGTCTTTAATCTTTTTTTTGCAGGGATCTCCCTGATATCAAAATACTTCTGCTTGCCCACATAATCCTGCAATTCCCACTGAGTCAAGCCGAGAAGCTCTGAGGCCTTTGCAATACTGATTCCGTGCTGGTGAAGCTTGCTTCCTTTCTTTATCCTTGCCCTGTCAATCACTTCCTTGACATAAACCTTCAGCTTCTTGTCAATATCCTTTATCTGCCTGAACAGCAGTTTTATGGTCTTCCTGTAATTTGTTATGTCGTTCTTTTCAAGCTTATCATGCGCTTTCTCAACATTCTTAATCAAGGGCTGGTAACTGATGTTTTTCTCATGACAATATTCTGCGACATTTGAAAGCGCATAAATCAAAACAGCAATAGAGACAGAATCCTCATCCTGAAAGATAGATGCATCATGAATAACATGATTGCTCAATTCGCTCAGGTCCTGGACAGGCGCCTCAGCAGAATTAAGTATGGCCACTGCTTTCTTTAACACAGCAATTATATCCTCTTTTATTACCTTACGCATACTATAGAAATTAAGTTTGGCTTATTTAAATCTTTTCATCAACTGTGAACAATTCATTGTTGCCGCCGACATCAAACAAGGCATTTTTGCTTGATATCGCTATTGTAGTTCAAACCTAATCCACTGTGAAAAGCTCTGAATCCCTTCCGACATCAAACAACCCTAGTCTGGCGCCTGCATCAAGCCAGCCATGCGCGTAGTTTAAAGCAGCAAAGGCAGTCACAACATCACCTTTTTCCCTGAAGTGCTTTGCATCCTCAAAGTATCTCTTAGCCATGTCAAAAACCACCACTGCTTGGCAGTGCCTGCAGTTGCACTTATCCTTATCATGCGGTTTTTGAGCATGCTCAGAAATGCCCTGCATTTCTGACATGTCTAAGAAATCTTCTGCTTTTTCTTTCCAGTCAAAATCCTGCTTCTCGCCTATCTTTACTTTAGCTAAAGCCCTCTTGGTAACATCAAAATACCTGTCAAGCTTCTCATTGGTTATCTTGTCCATAAATTCAGAAAGTAACTTAAGATTTATAAAGTTTCCCCACATAACCATAACAATGAACAGGCAGGAACTTTTAGAAAGAAAGGAAGAAGTGCACAAAACATTCAAAAAAAGAAGCCTCTTGAGCAACAATTCTGCACTGATGCAGAAAGACCTGCAAAGATTTGACAAAGGCATTTTTCTTCTTCTCCAAGGCAAAACATACAGGGAATGCTGTGAATTAATGGACTGTTTCTCAACAGTATACGGCTGGATTAAAAGAGGAATAACACCCCTGTCTTTCAGGCAGTCAGCTACAAGAACAAAAGAAATACCTGCAAGACTAAAGCAAAGACTGCAGTTTGCATATCTCCTTGGAGTTTACCAGTCAAAAGTTGAAGAAATACACCCAGAGAGATTTACAATAGCCACAAATGACAAAGGACTGGAGAAAACAGTGAAGCAAAGCCTGAATGCTCTCAAGCTAAAATACTCCCAAGCAACAGTACATTATGCCAGCCGCAGCGCAGAAAGGGTATATTACGACTCAAAAAACCTAATGAGCCTTATAAAAGAGGCAACAGAGGACAACACAAGCATACCAAAAGAGTTTATGCAGCAACAAAATCTGCTTATCAAGTATCTGCAGGGATTCTTTGATTCAAGAGCCACACCAAGCTACATACCAAGAACAACACAAAAATCACGAATACTAAGAGTGCAGCCAAGAATAACAATAACAAAATCAGGAAATGAATGCCTTCTTTCTGCAGTCAATACTGCGCTTCACATGCTTGGAATAAACTCCAGATATAACCCTCGCAATACACCAGACCAGATAGCCATAAATGAAATAAAAAGCATTGAGAAAGTGATGGAATACAAATTATTCAGGAACAGGAAAAAAATGCAGGAACTTAAAGAAACATACGCGCGCTGGAAAATATACAAAAGAACAAGATAAAAATAAAATAAAAAAATCAAGCAGCAGGCTTTCCAGAAGCCTTTTTCTTGCCAGGCAAAGGCCTCTTGACAGTCAAGGGAAGAGCATCCTGCTCTAATTCAAGCTTTGCAATCTCAATAGGATTAAATGAAAGATCCTCCAGCTGCTTTTCTGAAAGCTTTACCAAAAAAGGGGCTCCCATGGAAATCTGCAGGGCTCTTGAGCCAAGCATCCTGGCAACCTCAAATTTTGTGTATTTCTCTTCTGACATAAGCAATCACCCAATGATTTTTCTCAACTCACCAGACTTCTTAACTGCAATCTCAACCATCTTATCTATCTCATCAACTGACAAAGGGGAATCTCCCCGCTTCTGCATTGCATAAACCAGGCCTTCTTTTGAAACAGCAATAGTTATACTGGTATCTGCAAGCTCTTCTTCCTTTAAGATAGGGTCAACTATATAAAACTCCCCTATTTTAAGCACAGTTACCTCAATAGGCTCTTTGCCAAGCTCAAGCTTCTTGTCTGTAAGCTCAGCCTCCCAGTCAATATTACCGTCCTCTTTCACCACAGGAAATCTCGTGTTTTTCAGGGCAGCAAGCGCGCCAATAGAGGCTGCATCAAGAATGTTGCCTGCGTCATTCAGTGGAACAACATCAATCATGACACTCCAAACCTTTTCTCCTGCCTTGATGCAGAGCTTTTCTGGAGCAAGGGCCTTGCTCTCTCTCAAGCCCCTGTCAACAACCCTTGCAATGTCAATCGCCTGCTCTCCAGGCGGGCCTGACTCAAAATCAGGGCTTGCAATAGGCCTTAGCTCTGTATTGACCATCAGCTTTCCCTCTTCAGGAGTGTCTGGATAAGGCTCTTCAACAGCCAGCTTTACACCAACAAGAACCTCTGTATCCCCTATCTTGACTCTTGCGCTTCCTTCTGCATTTGTCACATTAGGCTCTACAGAAACCTCTCTGTAATCAAGCAGCTTCCTGCCGTCATATCTCACTCCTGCTTTCAATGATTTTAATATATGTTCTTTTTCTGCCATTTTAATCAACCTTGTATTTTTCCTTTAATGCATTCTGCTGTGCCTTATAAATCTCAAGGCATTTCTTCTTGCCTGTGTCCAGCAGTTTCTTCAGTGTCTCTCTTGAAATCTCACCGTCCAATTGCAGCAAAGATATCTTGTCCATGTTTGGAATAAGCGCAATAGGAACATCAGTTGCACCAAGCACACAATCCTCTGTGCCATTGATATCTACAACCATCTCTCCCTCAAGCATGCCCATAGACATTGCTGAAACAAGATCCTTCATCTTAAGACCTGCATCTGCAAGAGCCATTGCTGCTGCAGTTATGCCAGCACACCTTGTGCCGCCGTCTGTCTGAGTGAGCTCTATAAAAACATCAACAGCTGCATTAGGGTAGTCGCTCAAGTCCAGAACAGGCCTTAATGCATTCTCTGTAACAGCAGATATCTCCTTGGATCTTCTTGAGCCTCCAGGCCTAACCCTGTCACCATGGCCTGAAAAAGGCATCATGTTATATGTGCATCTCAAAACACCCTGCTTAGGATTTTGCATAAATCTGGGATACATCTCTCTTGGGCCGTAAACAGCTGCATAAGCGATTGTTTTTCCAGCGCTGAACATTGCACTGCCGTCTGCATTAGGGATTACACCCACTTCTGCCTTTATAGGCCTCATCTGATCAGGTGTTCTTCCATCAGTTCTTTTCATTTTTTCCACCCTCAACTGTTATTTTCTTTTTAGTCTGCTTTTCAAGAAAATCCTTGATCCTGTCTGTCAATCCAGACAGATGCGCCTCTGACTCTATCTTCTTGATAGCCTTTTCAGCAATGACTTCCTGCTTAGGCTCACCGTCAAGCCAAATCCAGCCATTCTGGCCAACCAGGATATTGCACCCAGTTGCCTGCTTTATCATCACAACCATAGAGCCATCTTTTCCTATAACTCTCGGAACCTTGTGAGAGTTAACCTTTAGTATTCTTCCGCCCTTGAGTTTTCTCAGGCCAGGGCCTTTCATTGTGACATCAACAAGCTTCTGGCTTGTAACATTTGTAATCTTTGTAAGCACATAGTCACCAAGCGCAAAATACTGCGTAAGGTCTGCCCCGCGCTGGATAAAGTCGCTTGTGGCATCCTTCATTGACAGCACTGCTGAGTACGGGCCTCTTATGTCAAGACGCCAGCCAGTCATCAGCACATCAATCACTTTTGCAATAATCTTGTCACCGGCTTTAGGGATGTAAACACCCCGCAGAGAAATCAGCTTTATCACCTTTCCCTCAATGCCTATCATGCCAACCTGTTCTGCAACGAGCTTGTCATTCTCTCTGCTGATACCCTTGCTGGGTACAAAGCCCATGCCTTCTGCAAGCACCTCTCCAGGCACTGCAATTTCCTTGTTTTTAATTTTTAGTTTATCTGTCATCTTCTTCACCTTATTGATACTATTTTAGCCTGAACCTCTCCATGCGTAATACTGTTCAGCCTGTCGTAAACCTCCTGCTCTATTCCCCCAGGAACCTCAATAACACCTCTCCATGAGCCGTCAGAATTCCAGGATTCTTTCTTTATCTTTCCAAGCATCTTAATGGCAGAGTATGCCTTTGCAGCATGCTGCGCAGGAATCACAAGCTCTATATCCTTTGTTACAAATTTAATCGGAATCACCGGCTGAAGCTTCTTAAGAGCATCCTTGACCTGAACATCAACACTCTTTAACTCATCAATCCTGACTTTTGCCTGCTCCAGTGCAGCCTCAATCCTTGAGGCAGGATGCGGAGCATTAGTCCTTGGATCAACACCATACTTGTGAATCCTGTTAATCAACTGCTTTTTCTTCTGCTCAACCATCTTCTGCCTGTATTCAGAGGTCACCTGGATATCTCCTTCCTTGATAATCACCTTTGCAACCTCTACAGGATCTGTTGTCTTGAACAGTTTCTGCAGTTTTTCATCAGAGGCCTGAAGGCCTTTTTTTGCATCTGAAAACACTCTTGGAAAAGACAGGGCATCACCTGCTAATTCAGGATTCTGCCTTGCCAAAACAGCCTTGTCAGGGTCTACCACAACCTCAAAAACATCTGAGCCTTTCTTTAACCTGGCAACATTAATACTGTCTGAACTCATTTTTTCTTACATTCCTTGCAGACCTTGTCAAGCCTGTCCTTCTTGACCTGGGTAAACATTTTCTCATCTGTCTTGATATAAGCAGCATCAATCCTCTGAGTGCTGAAATCCTTTCCAAGAACTTTCATCAATGCAGACAAGGCAAGCTTAAGACCGTCCTCAATAGTCATACTCGTGCTATACTCCTTGTTAAGTATCTCCTCTACCTCTATCTCACCCTCGCCGATAGCAGTTGCCTGGTACTGAAAATAAATACCAGTGGGGTCTGTCTCAAACAAGGCAGGACCATCCCTGTCAATTCCTGCGACCAGGATAGAGACGCCAAAAGGCCTTAATCCTGCTGACTGAGTGCAAATCTGCTGCAGAGAGCAAATCTCCTTGACAATAGTAATCACGTCAACAGGGGTATCATACGTAACACTGTGCTGCTGGGCCTTTAACTGGCCGCGCTCTATCAAAACCCTTGCGTCTGACAAAATACCAGAAGCAGTTGCTCCAATATGATTATCCATCTTGAAAATCTTTTCAACAGACTCTGGAATTATCAATTTTTCAGCGATTCTTTTGTCTGCAACAAGAAGAACACCATCCTTGCACACTATACCAATTGCAGTAGAACCCTGCCTAACAGTCTTCTTTGCATACTCTACCTGCAGTAATCTTCCATCAGGGCTGAACATTGTAATCGCCCTGTCATAACCCATTAATTGATGAGGCATTGCCTGCATTATGTCATCACCTTTTCTGCTTTTTTCAAAATCCCGCTCAAACCAACTGAGCGTACAATAACATCAGTTCCATTAATCTGCCTTATTGTGCATAAAGCAGACTTAAGCAAATCAACATTCCTGTGATTCACCTTGATAAGGCCTTTTTGCTTATCTTTATAAAATTTATCGCTCAAGAGCCAGATTCCTGCTTTTGCAGCGCCCAGAACACCAGATAAATCTAGTAAAGCCTTCCAAACAGCCCTGGAAACATCTGAAAAGTCCTTAATCGGCTCTTTTGAGATTATCTCAAAAGCCAGATACCGTTTTTTTTCTCTTAAACTCGGTAAAACAGGTTTAATTTTTGCCATTGAAAACACCATTCATTTGGTGAGAAAAAAGCAATCTCTTTTTACTCTCGCTCCTTTTCTCTCGAATATCCAGAAATTACTTGTCATTTAAAAAGGTTTCGAAAATTGTTTACACAATTTTTGAACCTTAAAAAATCTGCGATTTTTTATAGCTTTCGAAAAATGCCAAAAGCATTTTTGGAACTCTCTAAAAACAAATTTTTCAGGATTTCGTTTCTATATATTGGAGACTCGCAATCAATTTAAAAGAAAAGAGATTTTATTATCAATTATGGCTGGAAATTTTAATCACATAAAGTATGACATGCCTATTGATGAGTTCAAGGAACGCTTTCCTATGGATATGGAAGACGGCAGCAGGAACAATACCTGGGGCTCTTTAAAAGGAGGAATGAGCAAGGTACGCTGGGCAACAGACTTAGAATATTCCAGAAAAGTCGTGCTTAAATTCTTTGATTTTACTAAAGAAAAGGAATACCGCGAAATGCATGGTGCAAAGACTGCAAAAAGGCTTGTGCAAGACCTTGCAGCACGCTTTCAGCTGGAATCAGAGGTATCTGCACAGCTGAACCACCCGCATACTGTGCGCGTATATGAAGCTGGAACAATTGCAGGGTATGCCCCTTTCATGACAATGGAATTCATAGACGGGCAGGACCTGGAAAAAGCAATAGAATTCGTGCGAGCATCACAGCAGTTCCAGGATGAGGAACTTTTATTGATATTCTATGAAATATGCGACACAATGGATGTTGCGCACAAAAAAAGAATAATAAACAGGGACATTAAACCAGCAAACGTGCTATTAGGAAAATATGGTGCACTAAAAGTAATAGACTGGGGGCTTGCGAAAATACTGACAAGCCAGCAAACAAAAACACCAGGAGCAGATGACAAAATATCCCTGCTTAATGTCAATGCACAAGTCAATACAATAGAAGGCGCTATAATGGGCACAGAAGCATACATGGCGCCAGAGCAAAAAGTGGGAATGGCTGCAGATGAAAGAACAGACATATACCTTCTTGCAGGAATACTATACGAGGGACTGACAGGAGAACCGCCAATAAGAGACAGAAGAAACAGGATAGACACAAGCAAAGTAGCATTGCAAGAACTAAGAGACATAGTAGAAAAATGCATGCAAACAGACCCGGACAACAGATACCAGACAGCAGAAGAGCTGAAGACTGCTGTGAAAGATGCGCTTGGCTCAATATTGAGCGAGAGATGTGTTTCAGAAGTAGGCCTGTTATCAAGATGGCTTGGCAAGAAAAAATCAGGAGACATTCCAGAACCATTAATACTATCAGACGTAGTCAAGAAATGGACAGGAAACATCAGCAGGCAGACTAGAAAACGCATGCGCTAAAATTATTTCTTTCTTTTATGTTTTTTTCTTTTCTTTCCTGATTTCTTTGGCTTTTTCTTAGCAGTATGCTTATTCTTTACGCCCTTGTAATAAGCAAAAAGGACTGCTGCAATACCAAGCAGGGCAAGCAATAACAGCCACCAAGGAATAGGAGTGATTAGCTCAGGCTGGTATAACTTGGTCTCTTTTAAAACCTTTTCAGCCTCTTCTATAACAGGCAGTTCCGGCTGCTCTTTTACAGGAGGTTTAGGAGGCTTAATCTTGCACTTAGACCTTGAATAAACAGCATTAACCTCATAAAAATCAAGAGCACGATTGTAAATCTCAAGCTCGTCAACACTGCCATGGAAAAAATCAGCAGGCTGGCTGCCCTCAATACCAGCACCAATCGCACCAGACAGGGCAGGACTGCTGGTTAAATCATTAAACCAATACAAAGGACTGCCCTGTTCAACAACAGTCTTAGAGCCGTACTGCACTCCATTCAGGTACCAGGTGTACTCGCCTTTTTCATAAGTTACTGCAAAATGCACCCACTTCTTTGCACTCTTCCTGAAATTAAACTTTGCATCTGGCTGGACAATCCTTAAGTTTTTTCCATCCCTGTATTCTAACTCGATATTGCCTCCAGGATTTATTCGCAGCTGCAGGTGCTTTGCAAGAGCCTCGCTTTTTGAAGAATCTGAATAGCTAAAGATAACTGCATAATCCTGCTTGTTCCTGTAACTTATCCAGCCGTCAATTGTTCCCTGAGCAAAATCATTGTATGCATTTTCAGGAGAAACCATCAGGTAATCCTCTTTTCCATTGAGAACCACAGCAAGATTATCTTTTCTTTTGATGTATCTTGGCTGGCCAGCAGGCAGGCCTGTATTGGATTCATTCCAGAAATCATCCAGGCCTGAATCAAAAGTCCACCAGCTCTTCAGGCCAACAGGAGGCATTATGCACGGCAGAGGAAACCCTGCAGTCTCTACAACAGGAGGCTGAACCCGTCCTGCACCGCCTCCCCCTCCGCCAGGAGTGGGTGCTGGCGGTGTTGTCCTTACAGTAAAACGCCAGTTTGAAGGAGCAAAAGCATTGAATCCTGTGGAAGTTATGCCTTCACAATTCCATTGATAAGTTCCCAAAGGAACACTGGAAACATTAAAAGCAACAGTGTGAGGAGGAGGGCCTGTCACATTAACAACCTGGGTTATGCTGAAAGGCCCAAAAATATCAGTATAAAGCTTAACCTGAGTTATGTTTGCAGGAGAAAGATTTGAAACCCTGCAGGTCAGGCTGACATTCAGTGTTGTTCCTGAAATAGTGAAAACAGAATTATCAGGAGGACTTATAAGAGTGACAGAAAGCATCTGCGCAACCTTAAAGCGAATAGTTCCCTCTGG
>WJJT01000040.1 GCA_014729555.1 Candidatus Woesearchaeota archaeon | reverse complement strand
AGCCATGCTTCTGAGCCAGAATTCATGGAAAAGGAATGATTTTTGTTTCTTCTAGTGCTTGTTTTATCAGTTTCTTCAGGTCTATCTTGCTTTCCATCTCTTTTATTTTGTCGAGTTTTGCTTTGGTTTCAGGATGTTTTGCTATAAGAAATGAGCAGCAGTCAGAATAGGGGAGTATTGATGTTTCAAATGTCTTTATTTCTTTGGCTAGGTTGATGATGTCTACTTTGTCCATGCCTAATAATGGTGTGAATACTGGTTCTTTTGCTGCTTCATAAAGCACTTCAAGATTGTCCAGTGTCTGCGAAGCGACCTGTCCCATGCTGTCTCCTGTTACAAGGCCTTTTGCTTTCTCTTTTTTTAGTATTTCTTCTGCTATCATGAACATTACTCTTCTGTAGATTATCATTCTTGCTTTTGCAGGAACTGTTTTGATGATTTCCTGCTGCAGCTTCTTGAAAGGAACGAGATATAGCTTGGTTTTTTTCTTTGAGAATTTGGATAGTTTTTTTGCTGTCTTCACTACTTTGTTTTCCACGTATTTTTTTTGTATTGTCTGGTTGTGGAAGTGTACAAAAACCACGTCTGCCCCTTTCTTGAGCATTAGATAGCTGCTTACTGCAGAGTCTATTCCTCCGCTTAGTAGTGAGATTACTTTCATTTTAGTATCTTTTTTAGATAGTCTATTTCTTTTTTCATTTGTTTTTCATGTTCTTGCGCCTCTGCACCAACATGTTTGTGCTTTCCTTCCTTTATCAGGCATATTCTTTCAATCCGCCAGCTGATTGAGCCAAGTATCCTGTATAGTTTTGCTATTTCTATTATTTTTCTTTCTTCTCTTGTCTGTCCAAAGCCGTATGCTTTCAGGAATTTTTCTTCGTGTTCTTTTTTGATTCTGTTTTCTGCTATGAATGTTCCCAGGTCTAGGAAAAAATAATTGTAATTTGCAAGCTCCCAGTCTATTAAGAAAACATGGTTGTCTTGCACAAGAAAGTTTTCCAGGACAGGGTCGTCGTGTATGAGATGTGTTCTTTTGTATTTTTCAAGCAGGGGCATTATTTTGTCCACTCTTGATTTGACTTGGTCATGCAGTTCAGTCATTTCTTTGTTAAACTCGTTGCCTATTTTTTTGCTTGTCTCTAGCATGTTTTTCCTGCACCAGTCGCTTATTATCTGCGCAGGCCTTTCTTTTGTTTCGTCTGTTATTGCGTGCACCTTTTTCAGTATGCCTGCAATCTTGTCTGTGTGTTCCTCGGATAGTTTTTTAAGCGGTGTTCCTTCTATGAATTCTTGTATCATGTAGTTGTATTCTATTATTTCTTTTGATGTGTCCAGGAATACTGCTTTTGGTGCAAGGCTTCCTTTTAGTTTTTTTAGTATCTTGTATTCTTTTTCTGCATTGTCAAACTGAAGATTTGCATAGATTCGTAGGACGTATTTTCCTTTGCCAGTCTCAAGCGCGTAATTTAGGTTATGCTCCCCGCTGCCGATTTCTTTGCAGGATTTTATTTTGCAGTTTAGTTTAAGCTCAACGTGATTCAAGAGTTCTTCCGGTATCTTCATTCTTTCTTCAGCAAATATGCTGTGTATTTTATTTGTGTTTTGTTTTGTGTTATCCAGTACCAGCCGTGAAATGTTATTTTTCTCTCTATTTTAAATCCTGCTTGTTTGAATAGCGGTTCTATGTCTTTTTGGTGATATGTGTGTATTCCTATCTCTCTTTCTTTTGTTATTTTGTTTGGTATTGTCACTCCTAGGTATCCGCCTTTTTTGAGTGCGTTGTTTGCCTGCTTGAATGCTTTTAGTGGATGATCCAGATATTCCATCACTCCTGTCATTACTGCTGCATCAAAGTGGTTTTTTAACACTTTTAGTGGTTTTTCTATGTCCTGGCATATCAGTTTTTGGAATGAAAGTTTTTTTGCGTGTTTCAAGAGGTCTTGTGACAGGTCTATTCCTGTTACTCGGTATCCTTTTTCAAAGAATAGTGATGAGCTGTCTCCTGGTCCGCACCCAAGATCTAGTATTTTTGCTTGTTTTTTCTTTAGTGCATTGATTATTAGTCTTGCTGTTCTCAGGTGTGCAGTGTATCTTGCTTGTTTGATTATTTTTTTGTAGTTTCTGTAGATTGGTCTTGCAAATTCTTTTTTTATGTCTCCTGGTTTCATTTCAAATATTTTACCCTTGTTTTTATCAGGAACTCGTTTAGTTCTTCTTTGTTTTTTGGTTCTTCTGGAAGCTTGCTTTTTTCCCTGCTTTCTTTTAGTCTGTAGAACAGGTCTGCTATTTGTTTTTGTGCTTTGTTGTGTATTGCAGAGTTTCTTGGGAGTGTTGACTGCTCTTTTGTTTTTAGTTTTATGAGTTCTTTTACTATGCTGGACTTGAAGTATTTGTTTGTTTCATTTATATTTGGCTCTAGTTTGCCTTTTTCTAGTAAGTATGTGCCTGTCATCAGGCTTCTTAATACATAAAGGTATTTCTTCACAGTATTTTTTCCCTTGTCAAGGAATTTTTTGTAGTTCTGCATTGCCATGCCGTTGTAGTGGAAGTAAAGTCGTTTGCAAAAGCATCCTTTTGCCAGTTTTTTAAGCTCTCTGTGTTCTTTTGATGTGACTAGTTTTATTGGTGAATACAATTGTTCAAGCACGTTTCCATTTGGCTTTAGCATTAGTCCTATGAATTTTTCTATTTCTTGTGATACAAAATCATTGTCCTCTTCCATAGCCTCTACAACCCCTCTTGGTTTTTGGAGTCCTAGGACTTTCCTGGTTGGCTCTACATGGCACCCTCTTATGTCATAATCTGAATCTTTGCTGGCAAATCCATAGAGATGCGCGCCGCTTAAGCTATAGAAAACAGGATTCTTTGTTTTTCCTTTGATGAATTTCTTGAGTTCTTTTGTGTTCACAACCTTTGATTGTGCTGTTGGAATAATAAATGTTTTGTTTTTTACAGTACACAAATGTTTATATATGGGTGGTTTTTGAACTTTGTTATCAATAATGAGGTGATAAAATGGGATTAATAAATCCAGGAGATATGCCCGGTGCAAAAAAAATGGATGAATTTGAAACCGGAATATTTTACGGAAATAGTTTAGTGACAAGTCTTAAAGAGTTACAAAAGGACCTCGATAAAACACAAAAGAAGATGGAGCTGCAAAGATTAAATGAGTATATGAAAAGATTAACAGCTGCAGTGGCGCAAGTTAATGCAAAAGTAGCAGAACAGGTATAACTTTTTTATTTTTTTTTCATCACCCACACTCCTGTCCAGTCTTTTGGAGGAGGGCTATTTTTGAATTCTTTGCATCTCTCTATGAATTCTTTTGCTGCAAAGTCATCTGTTTTCTTGAATTCCTTTATTGCTTCTGTGAATTTTCTCTTCAAATATAGCTCTAGGCCTTTTTCATAGCTCTCAATTTTTTCTTTCTGCTTCTTAGTGATTTCTTCCTTCCTGCAAACCAGTTCATAGATAAATATTGGTTTTTTCTTTCCCTTGACTGCTACAAGGTCTAGTTTTCTTGTCACAAATGAGTTTTTTATTTCTTTTTGTGTGAACTCGCTGATTATTATCTCTGCTCCGTATTGTTTTGTTAGTCCTTCTAGTCTTGATCCCAGGTTTATTGTGTCTCCCATTGCTGTGTTGTCAAATCTTTCATATGATCCCATGTTTCCTATTACTGCATTGCCTGTGTTCAGGCCTATTCCTATACGTATTTCTGGGAATCCTTCTTTTTTCCATCTCTCTCTGAGCACTGCGAGTTCTTTTATCATATCAAGGCTGGTTGAGCATGCTAGTTTTGCATGGTCTGGCTGTGATAGTGGTGCTCCCCAGAATGCCATTATTGCATCTCCAATGTATTTGTCTACAACACCTTGGTGTTTCATTATTATGTCTGTCATTGCAGTCAGGTATTCATTAAGCACGTGCACTAGCTGTTCTGGTGTGAGTCCTTCTGATATGCTTGTGAATCCCCTTATGTCTGAGAAGAAGACTGTTATCTCTCTTCTGTCTCCGCCTAGTTTTATTTTTTCAGGATCTTTGAGTATCTCTCCTAATACTGCTGGCGATACATATTTGTTGAAGGCTTTTACGATTTGTATTTTTGATTTTTTTCTGTTAAGTACATGTATGCTATTGTTGAGAAGCTTGTTATTGCTGTTGTTAATGGAACATATATTATGTTCATAATTATTCCTTTGTCAAAAATGAGTATTGCTGCAAATATGTATGCTATTATCATTGCTCCTGCTGTTATTGCTGCTCCCAGAATGTGAAATCTTGATACGATTAGTGTGGTTATGATTGCTGTTATGAGTATTAGTAGTATTGCGCTCCATTTTGGCTGGACTTGCAGAAAGTCTTTTTTGATTAGTGTTTGTATTGTGTTTGCATGTATCTCCACGCCTGGCATCGCTTTTCCTTTAGACGTGGGCACAAAGTAATCATCGTGTATGTCTGGAGATGTTGCTCCGATAAGTACAAGCTTGTTTTTGAATTCTTCTCTTGGTATCCTTTTGTAGTAAAGGTCTGATACTGAATAGTATTCAAAAGTTCCTAGGGGGCCTGCAAAATTCACAAGGAACCTTTTGTCTGTCCTGTTGCTTTTCTTGCCCCATTAATTCTCATAAACAACATTGGCAAAATTATCATACTGGTCGCTTACGTTCATATTTACGGCTCTTGTCACTCCATCCCTGTCTGTAATCACGTTTATGTATCCGTATCCTTTTGCCTGCCTTATCTCTTCAGGAGGCTTCATCAGGTCTTTTCCAATCACCTGGCTGTTTTGTTTTTCAAATGACGTGTATTCTACTGGCAGTATTACTTTGCCTGAGTTCGTTATTGCCTGTCCTAGTTTTTCGTCTTGTTCTTTTGTTGAGGGCTCAAAGAATGCTACGTCTATTCCTATTGTTTTGCTTTCATTTAGAAAATTGATTATGTCTGCAAACACTTCCCTCTCCCATGGCCATCTTCCTATTTCCTGAAGGCTTTTGTCATCTATTGCTGCAATTACTATGCTGTTTAATGCCGGTTGGCCTCCATAGAGGTTATCTGTCAGTTTGAGGTTTATGTTTGAGAGATATCCAATATTAAAAAGAAAAGATAAAATAATTGCACAGGCAATTGAGATGCCTATGGCTGCTTTTAATCTGTTTTTCATTATTGTATTTCTTCAATTGCCTTGTTTGTCTTGATTATCTCTTCTGTTATTGCTTTGATTTTCTTTACAGATTCTATCTTTACTGGTGATTTTTCTTCCAGTGCGTCTAGATCAAATTCTCCTCTGTCTGCTTTGTTTAGGTATTCTCTTACTTCTGACTCTGATATTCCATATTGCTTTTGTAATTGCGATAACAGTATTGGGTGTTTTCTTGCCTCTCTTTCTCTTAGTGCTCTTAGCTGTTCAATGCTTCTCTGCATTCTGTCTGTGAGTTCTGTTATTTCTTCTGGTGTCAGGTCTTCTACTACTAATTGCCCGTCTTTTGTATAAGATTTTTGGCCTGCTCTTACCTCTACTGTTTGTCCGTCTTTTTCTACAATCACCACTCCTTCTCCTACTGTGATTTTGTCCATGCCTACGCCAAAGTATGTTCCTCGGACTGTTGCGACAGTGTTTGGTGTTTCAATGCTTAGTTCTGAGACTCCTGCCATTTCTGTGAATTTGTTCCAGGTTTGTCCCGAAGGCTGTTCTAGGTTCACATGCTCTTTTGTAAGATCTTTGACCTGGATTTCTGTGTTTGGGTTAAGGCTTATGACTATGCTTTCATGAATCACTAAACTTGCCTGGCCTATTCCTGTTTTTACCTTGTCGTCCAGGTCTAGCTCCATCTGGTCTGTTGCAGGCTACCATCCGCTTCCTGTGTCTACTTCAACATCTCCGCCCTCTACATTAAGGAATGCTACTGTTGTCGGGCTTCCTGTAATTTTAAAGTATCCAAATGCAAGAACTGCTGCTATAACAATTATTACTCCTAAAATTATGTGTGCTGTTTTTACCATATATTCATCCCCTATTACGTGTTAAAAGTTCGATATTTAATATTTAAATGCATCTGTTTTTCGAGTTTTCACTTCAATAGTCTTTAAATATTATTATGACATCTTGGTGTTTATGCAGGTGCCTTGTATTAAGTGCAAGGGTAGAAATCCTTCTAATTGTGGCAGGACGTTTTGTCCGATTACTGCTAAGTATCAAGCTATGTTTAAGGTCAAGGGGCAGTTTAAGTCAGAGGATTTTTTTGGCTCTAGTCCTGCTCCTTTTATTGGCCGTTTTGGCTATCCAAACATTAATGTCGGAATACTCAGTCCTCCTGAGCACAGGGATGATGCATGGCTTCATGATGCCCCTAATCATTGGTCTAAAGAAGAGTTTAAGATACCTCAGATTGTTGATTTGCGTTCTTCTTTGATTAACTCGCGGTTTAAGGCTTATGTCAAGGAGAGAAGCGACAGGCTGTTGGGCATTACTCAGGAGGTTGGCATGGCTTCTAAGCCTGTTGATATTGAGGTTAATTTAAAGAAAAAGCCTGTTTTTTGCCTGAACACAGATGCTTATATGGCTCCTACTGGTCCTAATGCTGATTTAAGGAAGATCCAGGTTACCTCTAATCCCAGGATTCACACTAAGGTTGACAAGGTTGTCTCTGATACCTCTTTAAAATCTGTTGATGGCTTGAATTATCTCTACAAAAAAGGTTTTGATGATAATTTTTTGAGCAAATTATTGAGTGTAGGAACGCTGGGCTTTAAAGACCGGAGAAGATTGGTTCCGACTAGGTGGAGCATCACTGCAACAGATGATACCTTGAGCAGGAGCATGATGCCTGAAATCCGCCAGTATCCTGAGTGTGATTATCTTGCTTATTTCGGTTCTTATCTTGGCAATTATTATTTAATACTCTTCTTTTCTGAGTTTTGGTCTTATGAATTATTCGAATCCTACCTTCCTAAAGCAACATGGAATCCTACAAACAAGCTGGATTACACTACTGATTATGAGGGTTTTTATGGCAGAAAGAGTTATGCAGAAAATTGTGTTGGAGGATACTACACAGTAAGACTGGCCCTTGCTGAGAAGATGAAGCAGATGAAGAGGCAGGCTTCTGTTCTGGTGTTAAGATTCATCACAGGAGAGTATGCAATCCCTTTGGGTGTCTGGGTCACTAGAGAAGCTGCCAGAAAGACATTGAGCAACAGGCCTGTCAGGTTCAGTGATAAGAAACTAATGCTGACTTATGCAAAACATCTAATCAAGAAGAGATTTGGTGTTGATATTGGTTTTATCTTGAATGAAAGTGTTTTGCTTAAAGAGTTAGGCAAGCAGAAGAGATTGGGCGCATTCATATAAAAAAAGAAAAAGTAGAAATCTTGTGGATTTCTAAATTCCCAAAAATCCTTGGATTTTTGCGAAAAAATAAAATCTATTCCAGCTTTCCGTCTATTTCCTGTGCCAGTTTCATTAGTTGTTCTTTTGTGCAGAGTTGTGTTGATGCTCCGATGTGTGTCAGGAATCTTCCGTTTAGCCACACTATGTTTTCTCTCTCGATTTCCTGATAGCAGTAGTTTTTCTCTCCTACGTCTGTTTTTGCTTCTTTTCTTCTCATGTCAATTCCTCTTTTGAACTCCCTGTTTGCTTCTTCTGCGTTTTCCCAGTCTCTTGCGGTTAACCCTGCTGTGAATCTCTTGTTGTTCTTGTCTGTGAATGATATCCAGCATGTTTTTTCGCTTGACTTGTCTGTTGTTGTTACTTGGTCTGCTGGTATTTCACATATGTCTGCGAATTTTTCTTTTGGCAGTAATATGTCGCATACCTGTTCAAGTTTCATTCCTGTTTTTGGGAATGGTTTTGGCGGTTCTGCTTCTATTTTTTCTTCTTTTGGTTCTGGTGCTTTTTTTGGTGCTGTTTCTTTTTTGACTACTGGTGCTGGCGCTTTTTCAGGTTGTGTTGTTGTTGTTGTTGTTTGTGTTTGTTGGCACGCAACTAAAAGAACCAGGCTTAGTACCAGTAAGATGGGTAGTATTTTTTTCACTCTTATCACCTTCCTATACTGTATTTTGATTATAGTCTATATAAATATTGTGCTTCCTGTGTTTTGTATTACCCATAAATATTTATATTTCCTGCTTAACAGGATTATTTATGGACTCCCTTAAAAAGAACCTGAATGATCTTTCTGTTGCCCTGGATAATTTAAAGTCCAATAATGTTGCCTTGACAAGGCCTTCCAAGGATGCTATGCTTACTGATTTTAAGAGAAATCAGGATGATTATTTCAGAAATGCAGTTTATACTGCTATTAGGTTTCTTGAGCGTGATGCTGGTAATCTTGGTAATGTTCCGCCTGAGAATGTCAAGGATGCTGAGCAGATTAAGGCTCTTGTTGAAAAATTGGCCTTGACCTCTGACGTTAGTGAGTTAAAATTGATTGTTGGGCATATTGCTGAGCTTGTTTCTAAGATTAAGTTTCCAAAGAAAACAAGGATTGCTGTTCCTTTTGATATCAAGGCTGATGTTGAGGCTGACTTAACAGAATTAAACAAATGTTATGAGGCTGGTTGTTACAGGAGCGCTGTCATTTTGTGCGGCAGATTGCTGGAAACAGCCTTGCACAGGAAGTATTTTGAGGCTACTGGCAATGATTTGCTTGAGAAGTCTCCAGGTATTGGGCTTGGGAATTTGATTGCTAAGTTGAGGGATAATAATGTTGAGCTGGATCCTGGCTTGAGCAATCAGGTGCATTTGATTAATCAGGTGCGCGTGCATTCTGTTCACCAGAAAAAGGATTTGTTTACTCCGAGCAAAGAGCAGGCGCACGCCATTATGCTTTACACATTTAATATCTTAGAGAGGTTGTTTTCAAAATGATTCTTGAAACAATTGCATTAATTATTGTATCAATCATCTTCTTGATTGGGCTTGTTCTTGTTGCTCTTTACCTGCCGGGCGGCACGTTTGTTATTGTCGGCGGTGCTTTGCTGTATAATCTCATCACTTGGTCCTGGGCAGTCTCCAAGAAAATTATACTTGTGCTTTTCGGGATTGCTGTCCTTGCTGAATTGATTGAGTTTGTTTTTGGTGTTTATGGTGCAAAACGGCATGGCTTGTCTAACTGGACTACGTTGGGTTTTATTGTGGGCCTTATCATTGGTGCTTTTATAGGCCTTCCTGTCCCGATATTCGGCTCTGTTCTTGGTGCTTTTTTTGGGGCTTTTCTTGGTGCTTTTGTTTTCTCTCTTATTGAAAAGGGTGATGTTCAGAAGTCACTGAAAGCAGGTCTTGCTGCTTTTGTTACCGGTATAACTTCAATCTTGATAAAGCTGACTCTTGCTGTGATTATGATTGTGATTTTTTTTATTGTGATATTAACCTAATGCTTTACAGATATCTGCAAGATGTTTTTTCTCTGCCTCAAGAACAGCAACCATTCCATCTACTGCTTCTTTTTCCTTGCGGTACTGTTCAACTTCCTCCCCCTCAAATTGTTGCAGTATTTTTTGTATTACTTCCTCTAATGCTTTTAGATATCTTTCTTTGTAACTCTCTGCTAACTTGTTCTCTCCCATTATCTGTGGCAAGTCTATTGCTTCGACTACGAATCTGAGATTGTTATGTACCATTAAACCAAATGCTTCTTTGACATTTTTCCAAGGTACAGGCTCTCTTATTTTATTCTTTTTGTCAAATGAAATAAAATATGTGTTTTTTTCAAACTTGGGAAGTGCTGCAATCCATTTTTCCAGGTTTGCAATCAGGTCGTTTTTGCATCTTTTTAGGTGATTTATGGATGTCTGTATTAGTTTTTCTTCTATTATTTGCTGGTATTTAGGATTCTTCAGGTTTTCTTTGGCTTTTTCTATTAAGGCATAGACTTCCCCAAAAGTGTATACTTTATATGACTGTAGGAATATTTTTTTGTTTCTGTGATCTCCATCTTTTCTCGCAATTGCATCACATAATATTAATGCGTACAGTAGTAGAATGAATGATTTCATGAAGGCATATGGTTTTTTTCCGTATGCGTGTTTTCTTGGTTGAAGGAACCAGTACAGCTGTTTTATTTCTTTCTCTAATTTTTCTTCTGTAAAAGTGTAATCTTTATCAAACACGTGCATTAGTGTCTGCAGGGCAAAAGAGTGGGCCTCATTTAACTCGTGATAATACCAGTTTTTTGCCTTGAAATGATCAAAGAATAAGGTGTGTGCAAGTTCATGCGTGAGTATTCTCTCAAGAGAGAACAGGTATTCAACGTCGCCCCGCATTTTGTGTAGGTTTTCTTTTAAGTATTCTTCCTCTTTTTCAAGTAGCTGTATATATTCGCGCAGTACTTTCTTGACTTTTTCTGGATCTTTTTTCTCAAAAGCTGTTGCTACATTGCCGTTTGCGTCTTTGAAAAAATCATGAAACTCTTTTATTTTTCTCTTGGATATACGGCCTGTGTCTGCCAGATAGTCAGAAAGAACAGAGTTTTTGTGTACTTTTATGGCGGCGTGTAGTATGCTTGCGTTTGCAGGTTCAATCCTGAGATTTTCTCTTTTTTGGAATAGTTGTTCTTCAACGAGTTTTTTTAAATCGTCTGTTTTGTGAGTTGTCTTGAGCTCTTCTATCAGTTCATGATATGGTGAATTTTTTCCAAAGATTTTCTGTAGGTTTTTTAAAGAATTATAGATTGTTTCTACTATCATTTCATCTGATAGTATCCTGTCTTCAATATCTGCCAGTTTCTGCATTAGTTCTTTTGCTTCTGCATCAGGTTCTTTTGCCATAAGAAATCTTGTTTAATACAAACTATAAATACTTTTCTAGTTTTGTTTTAATTTCTCCTTAAACTCATCAAGCTCTGTCTTGAACCTGGTTAAAGTCTTTTCTAGATGTGAAACTTGGCTTTTGATTGCTTCTGCTGTTTTCTCGAGTATATCTTCTCCTTTGTATTCTTCTGTCCACTCTAGTTCAAGATCTTTTACATTGATTTTCTTTTTCTTGCTCACTGCTTTTCTTGCTTTTTTCCATTTCTCAAACAGTTCTTGTGCTCTGGTCGGTATTTGAGAAGGCTTGACATCAAGCATCTTGGCTAGTTTTGCCACTAATTCATCCTGCGCTTTCTCTTTTTGCTTTGCTGCATGTCCTGCTGCAAATATAATCCTTACAACACCGTCTTTTACCTTAGCAGTTTTCAATAGTTTGATCTCTTCTGCCTCAATTGTGTTATTCAGATGCGTTCCACCGCAGGCCTCAACATCTACTCCGGGAATGTCAACTACTCTGATGAATTTTCCAGGCACTGCGCCTCCTTGATAAAGCCTCATTCCGTATTCTTGCTCTGCTTTTGTTCTTGGCATAAAGCTTAATTTTAATGGAATTGCTTTTTGCACTATTTTGTTTGCTTCTTTTTCTATTTGTTTTAGCTCTTCGTCTGTGATTCCTTGGTAGTGTGTTATGTCAAGGTATGCTTTTTTTGTGTCTTTTCGCGCAGATGCCTGGTTTACGTGGTTTCCCAGGATTTTGCGTGCTGCTGCGTTCACTATGTGTGTTGCTGTGTGGTGCTGTGTGAGTTGTCTTCTTCTTTCATAGTCTATCTTGCCCACTACTGGGTCGCCTTTGTGGAATTTTGGTTTTTCAGACATCACGTGAACTATGTAGTGTTCCTGCTTGAACACGTCCACTACAGGAACTCCTGCTATTGTTCCTGTGTCATTCATCTGTCCCCCTGATACTGGATAAAAGCCTGTCCTGTCAAGGATTACATTGTTGCCGATGATTGCAAGCACTTCTGCCCTGAATTCTGTCTTTTCCCAGTCGTCAAAGTAGGTTGGTTGTGTTTCTGGTGTGTCGGATGGTATTTTTATTTTTTCTTCTCTTTCTGTTGTTGTTGCCTGTTCTTCTTGCTCGTGTTTTTTGGCGACTAGTGCATAGAAATTGTCCGGTATCTTGATTTTCTTTCCTAGTTTTTCTGCTTCATTCCTTATTAATTCTGGTGGTATTCCGTTGCTGTCGTATAATTCTATTAGTTCGTCTGTGTCTATTTTCTTTTCTAGAACTCTTTTTATTATTTCTTGTGTTTTTTTCTTTGTTGCTTTGTATTTCTCTTTCTCAACAAAAATTATCTTTCTAATCCCTTCCAGATTCTCGCTTAGTTCTGGGAATAATGGCTTCAGGTATTCTGCGTGCCATTTGCATACTTCTGCAAGGTCAACATCCCATTTTTGTTTGTCTATGAATCCAAGGCATCTTCTTAATATCACTCTGAGATTATGCATTCCTCCTACATTGCTTGGCAGTGCTCCGTCTGTTAAGGCAACTAATAGTGCTCTTGAGTGTTCTGCTATTGTATATAAGGATACTATTGGCATTATTTTTTGTTTTAGTTCTTCTGTTTTCATGCCGAGTTTTTTTGCAACGTCCTGCCATGCTTTTTCTATGTCTTGTGCTTCCTGCACGTTTAGGTATGGTGATAGTGGAACGAATTTTTGCATGAATTCAGCGTCAATTTTGACTTTTGTTTTTTTCTTGAGTTTTTCTATCACTGTTGGGAATGTTGCGTCATATGCTGTTGGCAGTCCTTGTGTAAACCATGCTGCTCTTTCATGCCCTTGCCCCATGTCAAGCACTTTTATCTTGAGCTCGTCTTGTCCTTCTGGTGTGTTTTCATACTGCATGTAGACTTGGTTGCTTACTTCTAGTCCTCTTGAGAAGAATTCCACGCATGGCCCGAAGTTTCCTCCTCCTGCCCATGCATCTTCGTGAACTGTTAGTTCATTGAGTGGTATTCCCATTCCGTCCTGCAGCCAGGTCAGGTGGTCTTTCAAGTACTTGTTGATGTTATATTGTTTTGGTGCTACAAATGCGTGCTCTCCAAGCATTACAAATCCTACAAAGTGTCCTGTCACGCCTACATTGTCTATGTCACTGAATCTAAGGCAGAATTGCGGTATTACTAAGGGGTTTGCAGGTGGTTCTACTTCCCCGCTTACAACAAATGGCTGGAATGCTGCTATTGAGGCGATTGTGAATTCTGTTGTGGGATTCCATCTTGCTACCACTGGATAGCGTTTTACTGGTGTGTATCCGAGTTTTTTGTGTATTCTGGCGTATTCTTTCCATACTTGGATGTAGTCTAATTTTTTCTTAGCAGGACTGTCCCCTATAAACCTGAATCCTCCTGAGCAGGCTGGTTCTCCGCATATTTTTTGGTCTTTGTTGACTGTCCAGAACCACTGCCCGCATTTGCACTGTTTTCTTGCAAAGCCCATTGCTTTGAGTGTTTTTACAGGATAGTGTCTTTCATGGTCTTTTGTGCACTCTGCCTTGAACCACTTCTTGAGATCTTCATCTGATGTAAAGTATTTCTTTGCAGAGCATTTTTCTTTGCAAAAGTTCTCAGTTGTTTTTTTATTCTTGTGCATATCTGAGAATTATGGCTAGCTGTATATAAAATTTTTCTAAAAATTAGAAATCTGCAAGATTTCTAAATTCATAAAAACCTTGTTTTTATGAAAATCAGAGAAAAAGTTAATAAAAAAGAAATTTAGTATTCGTCTTCTTCCTTGCTTTTGCCTAGCCTTGTGAAGCCGATTACAAGCCCGATTATCACAAGCAGTACTACTAGCACGAGCAATAGGATTTCCAGTGCTTTTCTTATTTTTGCTGTGTTGCTGCTTGTCTGGACTTCTTGTGCAGCTGCTTTTCCTTCTGTTGTTGGCCCGTCTTCTGCTATGATTAGCTCAACAGTTGCTTCTTCTGGCACTACACAGCTTGCATCTTGTTCAAAGTTGACATATACTCTTTCTGTGGTCTTGTAGTGTCCTTCGCCGTATTCAACAGTTATCTCAACTGGGTGCAGTCCGTCTGTTCCGCATTTAGGCATTCTTAGGTAGATTTCTTCTGTTTCTTTTTCGTCAAATGCCTCTATTTCATTGATGTATGTTGTTGCTGCCAGGTCAAAGTCAGGTATTGTTAGCCTTACCTTGATGTCTTCCTGTGTTTTTTCTCCGTTGTTTTCTATTCTTACTGATGTCATTAGTGCCTGGCTGCCTTTTACCTTTGTTTCTGGGTAAAAGATTACATCTTCGACTTTCAGGCTGTTTCTTGGAGCGTCTAGTGTGATTGAGTATCTTCCGACTGTTTCTGCATTGTTTCTGTCCATTGCAAATACCCTCAGCAGGTAATTGTCTGTGTCAAATTCATCTGAGAACTCTATCTCAAATTCAAATTTTCTGACTTCTCCTGCATCCATGTCAAAAGGGCCTTTGTGGTCTTCTGCCCTGTCTGTTAGTGAGTATTCAAAGCCAGATACAAAGACCTTGATTTCCATGTCATCAACATCTTCTTCTGCTTCGATTAGAACGTCTACATCATATTTCTTGTTTTTCTCTATGTCAAGCCTTGTTACTTGGTCCTGTCTCAGCTC
Source organism: Candidatus Woesearchaeota archaeon (assembly GCA_014729555.1). GTDB lineage: Archaea > Nanobdellota > Nanobdellia > Woesearchaeales > ARS49 > WJJT01. Next base: position 15,353 of record WJJT01000040.1, on the reverse strand, counting down.
GACTTCATCAAGCTCAACCTCGTTTAGCGTTATCGGCATTGCGCTGGCTGTTGCTGCCAGTGCCAATACTGCTATCAGACAAAAACACAATATTGCTGAAATTTTTGTTTTCATTGTTTAAATCCCCCCAATCAATGTAAAATAATCATTGTTACTACTCACAAAGAGGTAAGAATATTTAAAGCTTTCGGTTATGTTAGCATTGTTAAGTGGCAACTCAACCTGCTTGAGAATTCTCAGTCCATATCTCCCGAACCTTTTTTGCTATCCCTTCTATGTCTCTTCTCTGCTTCTCTGTGAATGCAGGGAGTTTTTTTTCTCTTGCATCCTTTACCCAGCCATATGCTGGAGAAAAAGTACGGCCCATGCAGCCTAATGGCCTTATTCCGTCCACCAGTCCGCCGTGTGGCCCCTTGAAGTATTTGTATAATGCGCAGGTAAGGTAGTTTTTGTCGCGTATGTCTACATCTGCCCAAAAGGGTCTTGTCAAAGTTACTGCTGTCTCTCTTATCATTGGCTCAAGTGCCTCTCCTTTTGCTTCTAATTGCTCTGCAACAGCGTGATGGTTTTGTCTTAGCAGTTCATTATGCCTGTCTTCTGTAAGGCCTGCAGTATCCCCCCCTATGTATTCTATCACTCCTTTTGCAAATGTGTAGAACACGTATTCCTGTGCTGCTGGCAGTCTTGTGTGTCCATCATCCAGTGTGCTTGCCATTATTGCTGACAGCACCTGGCGGCAGTTTCTGTTCTCTTGTTCATTTGGTTTTTCTTTCATAATTGCTGATTGGTTAAGCATCTTAATATTCTTTGTTGTGTTTTGAAATATATTCCATACTCCCAAACATTTTTAAAACACCTCTTTTTACTCTTGTTTTATGATAAGACAGCCTATTGTGGCTATTATGGGTCATGTGGATCATGGAAAGACTTTGTTATTGGATAAAATTAGGGGCACGGCTGTTGCTGCAAAAGAGCATGGAGGTATTACTCAGGCTATTGGTGCTTCTATTATTCCTATTGATACTATTAAGAAGGTTTGCGGCAGTATGCTTGGCAGTATTAAAGTCACTATTCCTGGTTTGTTGTTCGTTGACACTCCTGGTCATGCTGCTTTTAACAGCCTGAGAAAAAGAGGGGGTAATCTTGCTGATATCGCTATTCTTGTTGTTGATGTTAATGATGGTTTTAAGCCCCAGACAGAGGAGTCTATTGAAATCCTGAAGGCTTTTAAGACTCCTTTTATTATTGCTGCGAATAAGATAGATATTATCTCTGGCTGGCGCAAGGAAAAAGGCGATTCTATTTTAAAGAAGATTTCTGAGCAGAATGACCAGGTTCAGCAGGAGCTTGATAAAAAGCTTTACGAGATTGTTGGTAAGGTTTATGAGTCTGGTCTTGAGGCTGAGCGTTTTGACAGGGTTTCTGACTATACCAAGCAGATTGCCATTGTTCCTACCTCTGCTGTTACTGGTGATGGTGTTGCAGAGCTGCTGATGGTTATTACTGGTCTTGCCCAGAAGTTTCTTGAGCAAAAGCTTGAGGTTGACATCAGTGGTCCTGCTCATGGCACTGTTCTTGAGGTTAAGGATGAGAAAGGTCTTGGTAAGGCCATGGATGCTATTATTTATGATGGTTCTCTGAAGGTGGGGGATAATATTGTTGTTGGCGGCATGGCTGGTCCGATTTCTGCTCGTGTTAAGGCCCTGTTCCTGCCTGCTCCATTGGCTGAGATGCGTGAGAAAAGGACTAAGTTCAAGTCTGTTAAAGAGGTTCATGCTGCTAATGGTGTTAAGGTTGTTGCTCCTGGTACAGAGGATGTTGTTTCTGGCATGCCTCTGAAGGGCGCGGGAGAGGATGTTGAAAAGGCTAAAGAGATTGTTCAGGGCGAGGTTAAGGAGGTTTTGACAGAGGCTGCTGCTAAAGAGGGTGTTATTGTCAAGGCTGACAGTCTTGGTTCTCTTGAGGCCCTGGCTGTTTTGTTAAAAGAAAAGGATATTCCTGTGCAAAAGGTTGGTGTTGGTGCTATTACAAAGCGTGATTTGTCTGATGCAGAGGCGAATTTTGAGAAAGATCCTTTGCGTGCTGTTATTCTTGGTTTTAATATTCCTCAGCCAGAGTCTGTTCCAAAAGAGGTCAAGGTTATCACGCATCCTGTTATCTATAAGGTTATTGAGGATTATGAAGAGTGGGTTGAGAAGAAAAAGAAGGAGATTGAGCTTGCTGCTATGGGCCTGCTTACAAAACCCTGCAAGGTTAAATTGTTAAAAGGTTATGTTTTCAGGCAGTCTAATCCTGCTGTTGTTGGTGTTGAGGTTATGCAGGGTACGTTGACTAATAATATTCAGTTGATGAATCCTGAGGGAAAGGTTCTTTCTAGTATAAAGGGCATGCAGCTTGAGCAGAAGAATATTGAGTCTGCAGAGCGTGGAAAGCAGGTTGCTGTTTCTTTGCCTGATGTCACTGTCGGCCGCCAGATAAAGGAGGGTGATATTTTGTATTCATTTATTTCTGAAGATGATTTCAGGAAGTTCAAGGAGTACAAGCAGTATCTTGCTGGTGAGGAAAAGGATTTGTTAAGAGAGATTGCAGGTATTATGAGAAAAAAGAATGCTGTGTGGGGGGTTTAAGGTGAAAAAGTCTCTTAAGCCTCTTGCAAGCAAGGAAAAAAAGCAGCTTCTTGCCTTGATCAAAGAGCAGTGGTCTGCTGATTTTAAGCCAGAGCTTGTTTTTTTCAGGAATGAGAAGGATAAGATTTATGCTGTTCACAAGGATATTGCCAAGATTGATTTGTCTGGTGCAAGGATCAATTCTGTTGGCATGTATTTTGGCGAGGAGAAAAAAGGAGAGTTAAGGTTGAGTATTGAGGCTTCTCAGTTAATTGGTCCTGTTGCAAAAAAGAATGTTGTTGAATTTAATAAAGAAGAGTCTCTTGCCTGGTTAAGGGGCGAGGACCTTGACAAAGAAAGCGATTGTTCTGGTTTTGTTATTGTAAAGCACAAGGATGATTTCATGGGCACAGGCAAGTACACGCAGGATAAAAGAATTCTTAATTTTGTCCCAAAGGCAAGAAGGTTGATTTTAGGGGAGCTGCCTTAGGATTGGTTTTACATTTGGCGCTGTTTTGATTGTATCAATATCTTTTAGTGATATCCAAATTAGTTTCTCAAATGTTTCTTTCTCTGCTATTTCTGGCGCTCCAGAGTATTTCTCAATCAAAAAGCCGTGGTCTGTTATTTTTTTGTTTTCAAATTCCAGTTCAAGTGTTTTTATTTCTTTGTATTTTACTGGTATTATCCCTATTTCTTCGCTTAACTCTCTTTGAAGACACTGTGTAATGGATTCTCCTTCTTGCACTTTTCCGCCGGGGAATTCATAATAGTCTTTGCTGTGTTTCTTGAGCAGAAGCAGTATGTTGTTCTTGATTATGATTCCATCTACTATGGTTATTGCTTTCATTTCTTCAGTTCTTTTTTTCTGTCAGACAGATATTTTTCAAACAGTTCTTTTGTTGTCTTTGTGGCAAATGGTCTTTTCTCAGGCTTGTCATCCTGTTCAATGTATTCTATCATTTGTTCTGGTTCTGTAAATCCGAGTATTTTCATTAATGCAGGGAATCCTTGTGGTGTTGCTAGCCATATGAATTCAAGGTCATCGAAAACACCCAGTATTTTGTCTTTTTTGTAAATTTCATTATCGCCTAATGCCCAATTGTCATGCATAGATACATAGTGGATGATCTTTTCTGAGTCGTCTCTTGGGTAGCTTACTTGCTTCAGGATTTTTTCAGCTATTTCTGCTCCTGCTTTCATGTGGGTTTTTCTCATATCCAGATTGAATGGATTATCTTTTGGCAACCCTGCATATCCCATGTCATGCAGAATTACTAAAGGCAATAGAATCTCGTCATCAATCTTTTCTTTTTCGCAAACAAATAAAGCATATTTCATCATCCACTCTACATGCGCAATATCCATTGGCCTGCCTTTTTCATAGTAAGGTTTTGCTAGTTTCCACATTTTTTCGTAGATTTCTTTCATAACGCAGTAGTTTTATATACTAATAATTAAATGTTTGCGTTGATGAAACTTATGCCAGAGAAGCAGTGGATAAAGAAAATTGTTGAGCTGGAAAAAGCCTCTAAGAAGTCTTCTAAGAAAAAGGTTGAAAAGGCCTTGGTTGAGGCTGTCAAAAAAAATATTCCTGAGAGAAAGTTTGGTGTTTTGTTGTCAGGCGGTGTCGATTCTTGTTTGATTGCCCTGCTTTGCCAGCAGGCTGGCGCGAATTTTGTTTGCTACACTGTTGGTATGGAGTATAGTCCTGATATTGCTTGGGCAAAGGCTTTTGCAAAAAGATTCAAGATGCATATTAAGGTCAGGGAATTCAAGACTTTGGATGAGGTTGAGAAGCAGTTCAGGAAGGCCAAGAAAGCATTAAAGCACGTTGACATACTCTCAGTAGGAGTTGGCGCAGTACTTCTTTCAGCAATAGAGTTGGGCAAGAAAGATAAAGTAAAGGATTTTTTTACTGGCCTTGGCTCTGAAGAGATTTTTGCTGGTTATCATCATCATGAAGAGACTGATGATCCGCATGCTGAGTGCTGGAAAAGACTGAAGTCTTGCTGGAAAAGGGATTTAAGGAGGGATTATGCAATTGCTAATGCAACAAAAGTTAACCTCCTGGCGCCTTTTCTTGATGAAAATTTAATCAAGGAAGCAATGGGTATTTCTATCAAGCGAAAGATTTCAAAAAAAGAAAAGAAAATTATCTTAAGGGAGATTGCGCAGGACCTTGGCCTTCCTAAGAAGTATGCCTGGCGTTCTAAGAAAGCTGCACAGTATGGCTCTTGGTTTGACAAGGCTATGATGAAGCTGGCTAGAAGTAAAGGCTATGAATTCAAGCAGACTTATCTCGATAAGTTATAAATTTCCTGTTTTTTAGCTTATTTGTTTTCTGTATAGAACACGATAGGCAATAAAAAAAAGGCCAAGCCACCTGCCCTGCTTTTGCAATTGAAGTATCGGCTTTTTCTTTATGTGAGTTGCATTTGTACGAGTGGCGAAGATTATTATTCACACTGCAGTGTATATGTTTATGAGTGCATTGCACTCTAGAAAGAAGTTAGTGGTTTTCCGCACCCCTTATTTTTCGTCGAGAAATGCTGCAGATTCTAATCTCTTGTGAGCCTTTTTTTGAATCACAAGCCATTTGATTATTCTTGCCTTTTTCAGGCTTAATGCTTGTCATCAATGACTTTTGCAGTTGTCCTTTCAGGACGTCTTCTTCACTTTGGTTTTTTTTGTTTTGAGAAATAATCAGTAAAATAGGGTAATATTTAAAATTTAGCCTCTGACGCCTGGCGAAGTCTGCATTTGCAGTATTTGACAAATCTGAGAAACAAGTGGTTAAAGAAGCAGGCGTAGCGCGTCAGGTAATATGTATCTCTATGATGTCTCCGTCTTCAAGCACTTTGTCTAGTTTGTGAAATATCTGTCCTGGGAATTTTGCTGATTTTCCCCATATTTTGGCGCACTTGAATTTTTTCACAAAGTCTCTGTGTATTTTTCTGCACACTCCTCCTATTGTTAGTCCTTTCCGCACTATCATCGGCTCTTCTAAGTCAGGGTTCTTGCCGACTTCCTTCATGTAGAGCCTCATAAGATTGAGTTTCTGGAATATTGCCTCTTTTAGTTCTGGTATTCCCTCTCCTTTTTCTGCACTAACAACTAAATCTGGTTTTATTTCTTTTATGAGTTTTTTCCTCTGCTCCTCGCTCACTGCATCTATTTTTGTTATCACAGTTAGGGCTGGGATGTAGTGCCTGTTTCCCTCTATTGCATCTATTAGCTGGTCTATGTCGATTTTACTGCGGATAACAACGTCTGCGTTGTTGAATTTTAGTTCTTTCAGTATGTCTTTTATTGTTTTTTTTGATATTCCCAGTTTTACAGTGCTTCCTATGCTTATTCCTCCTTTTGCTTTTTTCTTTATTTTTACGTCTGGCTTTTCCTGGTTTATCCGCACGTTTGCGTCATAAATCTCCTTTAATATCTTCTTGTAGTGTTCTGGGTGTTTTGCATCTACTAGTATCAAGACCAAATCAGAATTCCTGACCATGGATAGTATTTCTCTTCCTCGTCCTTTTCCTGCTGCTGCTCCTGAGATTATTCCTGGTATGTCCAGTATTTGTATTTTTGCAAAATTATGTTCTAAAAGACCTGGAACCACGTCCAGTGTTGTGAATTCATACACTCCTACTTTTGATTTTGCTTTTGTTATTGCATTAAGTAAAGTGCTTTTTCCTACTGAGGGAAATCCTAGCAATACCACTGTTGCGTCTCCTGATTTCTTAACCCCAAAGCCCTGTCCAGCTGTTTTTTTGCTTGCTTGTTTCTCTATCTTCTCCCGTAGTTTGGCTATCTGTGCTTTCACGACGCCAAAATGGTGCTCTGTGGCTTTGTTGTATTGTGTTTTTTTTAATTCTGCTTCTAGTTCCTTTATTCTTGCTTCTGCATCTGCCATGGTGCTTTTTTAAGAGCAAAGGTTTAAAAACTTGTCCTTTTTTTGTTGTGTGTATGGATATTATTGCTGATGCAAGGGCGTATCTTGGGCCTGCTGTGAATAATATTATCACGGCCATAATTATTCTGTTAATTGGTTTTATCATAGCAAAGCTGGTTGGCCGTTTGGTCCAGAGGGTTTTGCATGAGGCAGAGCTGGATCATTTGTTGAAAAAGGCAGGTGCTAAGGTTTCTTTTGAGCTTGCTTTGGCTCATATTTCAGAGTATTTTGTTTATTTTCTTACTATTATTTTTGCCTTGAATCAGCTGGGAATTACTGCTTTTGTCTTGTATGTCCTGGCTTTTGGCGCTATTGCAATTTTGGTGATTTCAGTATTTCTTGGAATGCGTGATTTTATTCCTAATTTCATGGCTGGCTGGTATATTTACAGGAGAGATTTAATCAAGGAAAAGCAGAATGTAAAGATTAATGGTGTCTCTGGTAAAGTGGTCAAGCTCAGTCTTTTGGATACGCGAATCAGGACTAAGAAGGGTGACTTGATTTACCTGCCTAATTCTGTCGTGATTAAGTCAAAGATAATCAAGAAGAAGTGATTCACACGATTTCCAGTGTGCTTACTATGTTGAATATTTGTGTTCTTGTGTCTGCCTGCATGTTGTTGTCTTCTGTCAGCTCCTCAAGCGCATGAAGTGCCCTGCTTATCTTGATTGATATTTCTTCTTGGCTTGTTTCAAGGTCTTTTATTGTTATAGAAATCTTGCTTTTTACGTTTTTAGGCACGCAGGAGTCTTCCTCTACCTCTCGGAGCATGGCGATTACTGCAGTTATCTTTTCTTGGTTCATTGTGCATACCTTTTATTTCTTTTTGAGTGTTGATAGTAACTCCTCTTGAAGTTTTTTTGCCTTGTCCTTGAGCTTTTTCTCTTCCTTGTCAAGGTTTGCTATTCTCAGGTCTATTATTTCTTTTTTTTGCTTGAGATCTTTCTCTAGTTTTTCCTTGTCAGAAAGAACCATTATGTTGCCCACTATTTTGTATGCGGTTTTGCTTGTCTCCAGCTCTTTCAGGGCGTTTTCTATTTCAAATAATTGTGATTGGAACTGCTGTTTCTGCATTGCCATTGTCTGCACCTGCTGTTCCAGCATCTGCATTTTTCCTATGTTTTCCTGTGCTGCGTCTTTTGTTTGTTCAGCCATTTTTTTTATCTCGCTTTTACTTTTGTTATTTTTGATGTTGCTTTGTAGAGTATTTTGCTTCCGCAGTATGGGCAGCGTACTCTTTTGCCCATCATGTCTTTTGATATTTTTTTGCTGCATGCAAAACAGGTATATTTTGTCATTTTTATGCTTCAGCCTCTTCTTTTGGTTCCTCTTTTGCAGTTGGTATTACTGCAGGAGGTTTTTTCTTTACAAAGTATGCTCTGCTTGTGAATTTTGATCTGCATTTTCTGCACTCGTATATTCCTGCAGAGATTCTTTTTGCTTTTGGCATGTCGCAGTATGGGCACAGCTGTGGCTTTCGCTGTTGTTTTTCTATTTTAGATAACTTGAACTTCACTGTCCTTCCATATCTTGGCCCGAATCTTTTGGCAGGACCAAGCCCTTTTTCAACTGCCATAGCACTCTAAGAACAACGAGTGATTTAAAAAGGTTTCGCAAAGGTACAAACTTTTATAAACCCTTCTGTACTAATTATTTGTATGACAATGACAGCACAGCAAAAGCATAAGCTCAAGAAGTTTGTCAAGGAGCTTGAGGCATGTAAGGCCGCTCATACTGAGTTTGTGACAGTTTATATTCCGGCTGGTTATGATATTAATAAGATTATCAATCATCTTGGTCAGGAGCAGGGCACTGCTATGAATATCAAGTCTGCTGCTACCAGGAAGAATGTTACAGATGCTTTGGAGCGCATGATTCAGCATTTGAAGTTGTTCAAGCAGACTCCCCCTAATGGCTTGGCTGTTTTTGCAGGCAATGTTCTGGCCAGGGAGGGAAAGACTGATGTCAAGGTCTGGTCTATTGAGCCTCCTGTTCCATTGAACACAAGGATTTACAAGTGTGACAAGTATTTTGAGGTGGAGTTACTGCGTGATATGCTTGATGTCAAGGAGATGTATGGTCTTGTTGTTCTTGACAGGCGTGATGCTGCCCTTGCTTTGCTTAAGGGCAAGTCTATTGTTCCTTTGTTAAAGACGCATTCTCATGTTCCTGGCAAGATGAAGGCCGGCGGGCAGTGCTTAACTGCAGATTCTGTTGTGCAATTATCTGATGGTCTATTGCCGGAAATTAAAAATGTTCATAATTCCAATAAGGTTAAGAGCATGGTAGATTTTTCACTGCAGGACTCTGCAATCAAGGACAAATGGACTGTTAAAAAAGATCAGGTTTATACAGTAATTACTAAATATCCTCGATTGGAGGTTCAGGCTTCTAAAGATCATATATTTTTTGTTTCAACAAATAAAGGTATTGTTGAAAAACCTGCAGAGCAGCTTAAAAAAGATGATATTCTGATTATGCCTGAAGAAATAACTGTTGCAGGCAGAGTGCAGAAAATCTTTGCTAAGCAATATTATAATTCTTTTTCTATAAATCAACAAGGAAGGAATTTGTTATTAAAAAAAAGGAAAGAAAAGAAATTATTACAAAAACAGCTGGCCAAGAAATTGAAGTTAACACAGACTGCCATCTCCTTTATTGAGCTTGGCAAGGTTAATGTTGGAAGAGATGTGCTAAAGCGTGTTTGTGATGGCTTGGAGATAGAGTTTGCGCAATTTCTAAAGAAATATGCCAGCCCGTGTATGTATAAAGAGATTAACTTGCCTGATAAAATAACGCCTAAATTTGCTCAGTTTATAGGTTATTATTTGGGTGGTGGCTCTATAGAGCATGACAGAATTTCTTTTTTTGAGCAAAGAAAAGAAGTGGCTTTGCAGTATAAGACATTATTTGAAAATCTGTTTAATCTGCGGGTTAGTTATAGATTTAGAGAGAATAAGAATTATCATCAGCTAAGGGTTGGTGGCAGGCCTTTGGTCAGGCTTGTCAAAAACGAGTTTCCTGAACTTAAGCTGGCAAAGACCTCCTCGATTCCTGCCTTGATTTTGAAGTCAAAAAAAGATGTTGTTGCCGCATTTCTTAAGGGCTTATTTGATGCAGAAGGATATGTTGCGGTAAGCGGCAAAGTGGGTATTGGCATGAACAATAAGTTAGTGATTCAACAACTGCAGATGTTGCTTCTGAGATTTAGTGTTTTATCTTCGTTTTTAGAATACAACAAAGGGAATCCGCATAGTAAGGAAAAGAGATTTAGTCTGGAGATAAGCGAGAAAAAGTCTTTGGAGTTCTTAATGCATTTTATTGGATTTACTTCGCAGGAAAAGTCAATAAAACTGGATAAGATGCTTAAAAATAAGTTTAAAAGAAGTTCTGTCAGGCAAATGCTGTTTCCCGGCACAAAAATAAGAAAAATTATTGAAAAGGCAGGACATAATCTAGAACTTTTTCCAAAGGTGAATAGTTTTTTTAGAAATGAAAGGATGATGGGAAAAGAAGTATTTAAAAACTCGATTTTATCTAATGTTAAGGACAAGAGACTTTATAAGGAATTAGATGTAATATGCCGGCATAAGATTCTGCCTGTTAAAATTGCTAAGATTAAAATAAGTAAAAAACCAAGTAAGCTCATTGATATTTCTGTTAAGAATAAGAGCTTTATTGCTAATGGATTAATACTCCATAATTCTGCGCACAGGTTTGAGCAGAACAGGGCCCTGGCTTTAAAAGATCACCTGAATAAGGTTGCTGATTATATGAAGGATGAGTTTCTTTCAAGAGAGGGTCTTAAGGGCATTATTGTTGGGGGCCCAGGCCCCACAAAGTATGAATTGGTTGAAGGTAACTTTATCACAGGTGATGTTAAGAAGAAGATTATTGGCATGAAGGATTTGTCTTATACAGAGGATTTTGGTTTGCAGGAGTTGGTTGATAAAAGTGAGGATTTATTGGCCAAGGAAGAGGTTGTTGATGAGAAAAAGGCAATGGGCCGGTTTTTTGAAAAGCTTGCTAAGGATCCTGATACTGTTTCTTATGGTGAGGCGCAGGTTAAGAAGGCTCTTAATATGGGTGCTGTTGAGACTTTATTGGTTTCAGAGAGTCTTTCTGATGATTTGATTGATGAGTTTGAAGAGATTGCAGGGCAGTTTTCTACTGAGGTTAAGATTATTTCTACTGAGACACGGGAGGGTGTTCAGTTAAGGGATATTGGCGGTGTTGCTGCTGTGTTAAGGTATAAGTTGGCTGCTTAAAACTTAATTTTGCTTGACAAAATTAAGTTTCGAGATTTTAACCTAATGAAATATACAAAACGTGAAAATCGACAAAATGGCGGGTATGATTGAAGAGGCTTTTCAGGGCATTTTTCATGAAAAAGAGTTTAATTATTCTGCTAAGATAAAGTATTCTGGAAGGTTTAAGGGTTATAATGCTAACATAAGATTAAATCGTTTTACAAAGTACATTGTTTTTAGTTTGAGCAGGAACTGGCGCTCTGTTGACAGGAATATAAAAATTGGATTATTACAAGAGCTTATGTGCAGGATGTTCAAGAAAACTGTTAAGACTACTAATATTGATTTGTATCATATTTTTCTTAAGCAGGCTCATTTGGCTGTTCCTAAGACAAAAACACACCCTGTTTTAGAGGAATCTTTTAATCGGGTTAATGGGCGTTTTTTTGCTGGTATGATGGACCTTCCTAATCTTGTTGTTTCTGAAGGATTAAGGGCCTTAGGTCATTATGACTATGGCACGGATACTGTTTCTATAACAAAACACGTTCTTGGGCATCAGGATTGCCTTGATTATGTGATGTATCACGAATTACTGCACAAAAAGCATAAGTTCAGGACAAAGAATGGCCGCTCTTATCATCACACCTCTGAGTTCAGGAAAAAAGAGAAGGAGTTTCCTGGTGCAGATGAGATTGAGAAGAAGTTGTCTAGAATTTTAAGTAAAAGAAAATTAAGCGGTTTCTTCGGTTTTCTGGGCCTCTTCTCTTGATGCCGGGACTTCTGTAATTGTTGTTTCAGTTATATCTTCATAAGCGCGCATCATTGAGATTCTTGCATAGTCAGCTGCAAGTATGGTCATTTTTTTCCACACAAATGCTTTTGTGTCTTTTATTTTTGATTCCAAAAATGTGTGATAGTTTTCCCAGGTTCCATACCCTTCTTCCTTGTCCAGCACAAGCTGTTCCTCTGTTTCTGTTGGTGTGAATTCATGCGGCGTGTTTTGGTATCTTGGGTCCTGCAGTGTGTCAGCTATTTCTTTTACTGTTTTAGGGTCATGCACTCTGTAAAGAACGTTTCTTGCAAGGTCTTCAATCACTGCCTCTGCTTTTTCATGCATTGGTGCTTTTATTTTTGGCAGTACTGCATAGAGTGTCCTGACTGCATCAGAAAATCCGTCCCTGTTTCTTCTGCCAAGCTGCTTTATTGCGGTAACTTCTGTCACTAACGCATCTATGTCTGATTCTATACATGGATCCATCATCACTCACACTGTATGCTGTGGGCTCGTTATTTAAAAAGCTGATGTATTTTATGCGTAAACTTTATAAATAGTTTCTAAATTAGTGTTTGTTATGTCAAAGAAAGTAGTTGGGGTAAACGCGATTAAGGCTGGAAGTTTCATTATCATTGATGATGCTGCCTGCAAGGTGATAAGCTGTGAGTCTTCAAAATCCGGCAAGCATGGGCATGCAAAGTACAGGATTGTTGCTGTTGGCTTGCTTGACGACAAGAAAAGGGAAATCCTTAAGCCGTCTGGTGAGAGTGTTGAAGTGCCTATCATTGATAAGAAGACTGCGCAGGTTTTGTCTATAAGCGGTGATAAAGCAAATGTCATGGACGTAGAGACTTATGAGACATTTGACCTGAAGATTCCTGAGGAGTTCAAGGGCAAGGTTGTTGAGGGTGCTCAGGTTTTGTTCTGGGGCATCCTTGGTGAGAAGGTCCTTAAGCAGGTTAAAGGAGCAGAATAATGGCCAAATTCCCAGAGGCAGAGGCAAGAAAGTTTAGGAACAGGTATGTTTGTCGTAAATGCAAGTCTGTCATGAAGGCTCCCCCTCGTAAGATGATTGAGGGAGAGATTAAGTGCAGGAATTGTTCCAGCAGGGCTTTTAAGCCTAAAAGAAAGAGGTAAATTTTCTTTAAAATGGATTACAATGGTATAGCCGCAATAATATTTATTATTTTGATGGTTGTTTTCTTGTATATTGAGCGCAGGAAAGTCAAGATTCAGAAGATTTTCTTTCCTATTCTTTATTTTGTGATGTACAAGTCAAAGGTTGGCTTGAAGTCCATGGATTTTGCTGCCAGGAAGATTCCTTCTTTTTTGAAGGGGCTTTCTTTTCTTGGTGTTCTTATTGGTTTTCTTGGCATGGTTTTGATTGTTATTGAGTTGTTGAAGAATACTTTTAATTTATTACTTGAGCCTGGTGTTGCTCCTGGCATACAGCCTGTTTTGCCTTTTGAGGCAAAGGGTGTGTTTTTTGTTCCTTTTGTTTACTGGATTCTTGCTATCTTTATTATTGCTGGCGTTCATGAGTTTTCTCACGGTATCATTGCAAGGGCGTATAAGGTTAAGATTAAGAGTTCTGGTGTTGCATTTCTTGGTATTATTGCTCCTTTGATTCCTGCTGCTTTTGTTGAGCCTGAGGAAAAGCAGCTGGTGAAAAAGAGCCTTACTGCTCAGTTGAGTGTTTTTGCAGCAGGCCCTTTTGCTAATATTATTGCTGCTGGTGTTGTTATTTTGTTGGTGGTGTATGTTGCTGCTCCTTTGTCTGGTTCTGCTTTTGATTTTAATGGTGTTGAGGTTGTCAAGATTGTTGAGGACGGCCCTTTTGCCCAGGCTGGTATTCAAGAGGGTGAGATTATTCATAAGCTTGAGAACACCAGGATTGATTCTGTTAAGAATTTCACAGATGCCTTGAATGAGTACAATGCTGGTGATATTGTTGTGATTAAGACTGCGGAGTTTGCTTATGCTGTTGAGCTTGGTGCTCACCCTAAGAATGCCTCAAAGCCTTATCTTGGCATCAGTACAAAGCAGTTTCGTGAGATAAAGCCCTCTTTTGCTGCAAGGTATGGTTTTTTTATTCCTCGCGCTATTGAGTGGTTGTCTGGTTTCTTGTATTGGTTGTTTGTCTTGAATCTTGGTATTGGCTTGTTCAACTTGCTGCCTCTCGGCCCTATTGACGGCGGAAGGATGGTCAAGGCAGTCTTGGAAAGAATCAGCCCTAAGAAAGGTTACAAGATATGGAAATATATTAGTTTGTTCTTTTTTGCTGTTATTTTGTTTAATGTTGTTGCTGGGTTTTTATAGAAAGCTTAATAAATTCTGAAGTATATTGCTTTTTTATGACAGAACTAAAAATCTTGATTCAGGGTTATGCAAGAGAGGAAGATGATGTTGAAAAGGCAAGTGCTTCAACTGTCTTGATTAAGGATAGTGGGAAAAACGTAATTGTTGATCCTGGTATGAATAAGCCTTTGCTTCTTGAGACGCTGAAGAAAGAAGGTTTGACTCCTGTGGATATTGATTATGTGATTCTTACTCATACTCATACAGATCATATGTTGTTGACTGCTTTGTTTGAGAATGCTAAGGTTGTTGATCCTTTTTCAATTCATACTTTTGATGGCACTACTGTTGATCATGAGGGTGTTGTTCCAGGTACGAATATTAAGTTGTTGAATACTCCTGGCCATGATTTTGCGCACACGTGTGTTGTTGTTAAGACCGGGGACAAAGGCAGGGTAGTAATAGCAGGCGATGTTTTCTGGTGGGCAGATGATGAAGAGCAAAAGACAGACAAAGAGAGCTTGATGAACAAGGAAGATCCATATCTGAGAGATGAGGCAAAGTTAATAGAGAGCAGGAAAAAAGTTCTTGAGATTGCTGATTATATTATCCCTGGCCATGGTAAGATGTTTAAGGTTGAGAAATGATATCTTTTATTCTTGTCGAGCCAAAAAAGTCAGGCAATCTTGGTGCTGCTGCGCGCGTCATGGCTAATTTTGGTTTTGATAATCTTGTTTTGGTTAATCCTAAGTGCAAAAAGACAAGCAAGGAAGCGATTAAGAGAGCAAAGCACGGCGTGTCTGTTCTTAAGAAAGCAAAGGTTGTCAGGAAGATTCCTAAGATGGATACTCTAATCGCAACTACTGCTATGCTTGGCACTGATTATAATATTCCACGGAGTCCGGTTTCTCCAGAGCAATTGTCTAAAATAATCCCAAAAAAGGGCAGAATGGGTATTGTTTTTGGCAGGGAGGGCCCTGGCTTGACTAATGAAGAGGTTTTGGCTTGTGATTTTGTATGCACTATTCCTTCTAGCAGGAAATATCCTACTTTAAACTTGAGCCATAGTGTTGCTGTTGTTTGTTATGAATTAAGCAAGCAGTTATCTGGCAAAAAAGTAAGCGAGCATATTGTTTTTGCCTCAAAGGCAGAAAAAGACCAGTTGATGAAACTTTTGAATCAGGCTTTGAAGAAAATGTCTTTCAAGACTGCTCAGAAAAAAGAGACGCAAATAAAGGTCTGGAAGAGAATGATTGGCAAGTCTTTTCTTACTAAGAGAGAAGCGTATGCTTTGATGGGTTTTTTGAAGAAATTAAATTAGTGTTTTATTATTTCTAATTTTACTCTTTCTTTTGCATAGAGTTTTGCTGTTCCGCCTATTGGGAAGGTTATGTGTGGTGTTGTGTGTCCAAAGTCTGCATTGGCTATTACTGGGATATTATTTAATTCTTTTTTTGTTTTGATTATTT
>WJJT01000039.1 GCA_014729555.1 Candidatus Woesearchaeota archaeon | reverse complement strand
TCACGGTGCTGGAAAGAAATGGGCTCCCTCTCATCACATGTTTACCATGCCTAAGGAAGAGGATCTTAAATTCTTGAATGAGAAAGATGCAGGCAAGGTTAAGTCTTATCAGTATGATTTGGTTCTTAATGGTTTTGAGGTTGGCGGCGGCTCTATAAGGATTCATGACCCCAGGATTCAGGAGAAGATATTTGACTTGATTGGTTTTACAAAAGAGCAGAAAGAGCAGTTTTCTCATTTGCTTGCTGCGTTTAAGTATGGCACCCCTCCGCATGGCGGTATTGCTCCTGGAATTGATCGACTGATTATGGTTCTGCTTGGAAAGGATAATATAAGGGATGTTATTGCTTTTCCCAAGAGCAAGGACGCGCGGGATCTTGTGGTGGGCGCCCCTTCAGAAGTTTCTAAAGAACAATTAGATGAATTGCATATCAAGACTAAGTAAATTTCTCTAGGAATCTTTTCTTATACTCCTCAAATTTTCCCTGTTTAATAGATTCTCGTATTCTTCTCATGAATTCCTGCATCCAGGAGACATTGTGAATCGTCTTTAGCGTGTGTCCAGTCGGCTCATTCAATCGGGTAAGATGATGTAGATAAGCTCTTGTGAAATTCTTGCATGTAAAGCATTCACATTCTTCATCTATTGGTTTTTCATCATACTCAAATTCTTTTTTGTCTATGTTTATCTGTCCTTTTCCTGTGAACATTGTTCCATTGCGAGCAGTCATTGTTGGATATCTTGAGTCAAAACAATCTACCCCCATGCTAACTGCTTCTAGTATTAACTCAGGTGTTCCTACGCCCATCAGGTATCTTGGTTTTTCTTTAGGAACAAACTTGATTGCAGCCTCTACTGCCTTGAATGTCTCTTCAGGAGGCTCCCCAATAGCAAGGCCGCCAAAGGCATATCCGTCAAAATCCAAAGCAACAATTCCTCTTGCGCAGAATTCCCTTAAGTCTGGATATGTTCCTCCTTGTATGATTCCAAACAACAGTTGCTTGTCTTTTATTTCGTCGTGGTGTTTTTTGCATCTTTTTGCCCATTTTATTGTTTTAAGCACAGATTCTTGTATTCTTTTTTTGTCAGAGCCGTATAATGGCATATCGTCAAGGCACATTGCCGCGTCTGAGCCTATTGTGTTTTGCATTTCCATGTCTTTTTCAGGTGTTATCAGTAATTTGCTGCCGTGAAACGGTTCTTTAAAGTGTATTCCTTCATCTGTTGTCTTCTCTAATAATTTATCAGAATACATCTGGAACCCTCCAGAGTCAGTAAACACCGCACCTTTATAATTTATGAACTTGTGTATTCCTCCCATCTTGCGGAGAACATTTAGTCCTGGCTTTACAGAAAGAATAAACCCATTGCAGATTATTGCATCTGAGCCAATCTGCTCAAGCTCTTTATTATTGATAAACTTCGCAGCTCCTTTTGTGACCACAGGCATGAAGAATGGAGTTTCAACTTCTTTGTTGTTTATTTTTAGTTTTCCTGTTCTTGCACTGCCCTGTTCTGTGATTATCTCAAGCATAAAATCAACAAAGGCACATTTGCTTAAAAAGGTAACGTAACATATTTAAATACAGGATGTTTTTTAGAGGCTATGGCTAAATTCCTTACTGTTAAGGAAGCTATGGATAAAGGCAGGGGCAAGGTAGCCCTGCGTGGCTGGGTCTGGAGAGAAAGAAAATCAAATGCTTATGCTTTTATTGTTCTTAGGGATCACACTGGTGTTATTCAGTGTGTTATTGAGAAAGACAAGGTGGGCAAGAAAGTCTGGGAAGACACTGAGAAATTATCAATAGAATCAAGCATAGAACTGGAGGGAACAATCAAGGAGGACAAGAGGGCTCCTGCTGGTTATGAGGTTCATGTTGATAAATTAAATGTAATTCAGTTTGCAGAGCGTTTTCCTATTGTCAAGGACAAGAGCCCTGAGTTCCTGTTGGATAACAGGCATCTCTGGATTAGATCAAGGAAGATTGTTGCTGTCATGAAGATTCGTTCAACCATATTAGGTGCAATTCATAAATTCTTCCGAGATAAAGGATACATTGAATTCACTCCGCCTATTTTTCAGCCTACTCAGTCAGAGGGCGGTTCTACCTTGTTTGAGGTAAAGTATTTCAAGGAAAAAACTTATCTTTCCCAGACCTGGCAGTTTTATGCAGAGGCTGCTGTTTATGCTTTAGGAAAGGTGTATGACGTTTCTCCAACTTTCCGTGCTGAAAAGTCCAAGACTTCAAGGCATCTTACAGAGTTTTGGATGGCTGAGATGGAGGCTGTCTGGCTAAAGTTAGAGGATATCACAGAGATTGCTAAAGAGGAAATCAAGTTCATTATAAAGGAAGTCTTGAAAAATAACAAGGAAGAATTAAAGATACTTGAAAGAGATGTAAAACTTTTGGAGCATTATGCAAAGGCAAAGTATCCTACTGTCGCTTATGATGATGCTTTACAGCTTTTGAAAGACAAGTATAAGACAAAGATTCCTTGGGGCAAGGATTTGCGGACGATTGAGGAGGATAAGATTACAAAGCATTTTGGTGTTCCTGTTGTTGTTACTCATTATCCTACAGAGGCTATGGCTTTTTACAAGCCCCCTGAGCCTGATAATCCCCGGGTTGCGCGGTGTTTTGATATGCTTGCTCCAGAGGGTTATGTTGAGATTATGGGCGGTTCAGAAAGAAGTAATGATGTTAAATATATGAAAAAGCGTTTGAAAGATATGGGTGAAGACCCTAAGAAGTATGAATGGTATTTTGATTTGCGAAGGTTTGGTTCTGTTCCTCATTCAGGCTATGGTGTGGGAGTTGAAAGGGTTGTTGCATGGATTTGCGGCTTGGATAATATCAAGGATGCAATACCTTTTCCTAGGACTATGCTGAGAAAAAGTCCTTAATTAGTTAAAATGATAGAAGAGTTGATTGCAGTCTATTTAGTGCACTTGTCTTACTTTGCTCTAGTTTTTATTCCGGTCATTTCAAGCCTTGGTTTTCCTTTTTCTGAGGAGCTTGTTCTTTTGGGCGCTGGTTATCTTGTTGCTACTGGTTTCATACGCTGGGATTTGGGAATAATTCTTGTGTTCATTGGTGTTGTTGCAGGCGATAATTCAGCGTATTTTATTGGTTGGCAGGGCGGCAAGCTTTTTGATTATGTTGTTCCTGAGAGGAGGCTTAAAAAGGCAAGGAAGTTTGTTGACAAGTATGGTGCTAAGGCTGTTTTTATTGCAAGGTTTATTCTTGGTGTAAGGTGGCTTGTTCCTATTATTGCAGGCGCTTCAAGGATGAAGTACAGGAAGTTCTTTTTTTACAACACTCTTGGTGCTGTTATTGTTGTTCCTATTGGTACGGGCCTTGGTTATTTTATTGGCATGAGCCTGGACCAGATTATTGTTTTTACGCAGGAGCTTAACATACTTTTTTTGGTGTCGATTATGACTTTGATGATAACTGCCGCTATAGCTGCTTGTTTTTACAGGAAGTATATCAGGACAAAGATTCGCGAGAGCAATTTTTATGATAGGTGGATTAAGAAAGGGGAGGAGCCTTATCAGATTGTTACCCTGGGCAATCCTGACTCCTCGGCAAGACAGCTTATTGCCAAGACACGCACTTGTGATGGTATGATTAGCTGCATCATAAGTGATGTCAGGCGTGGTTCTGTGAAAAGATTTATAAAGCTAAAGCCGTGGTTCTCTCTCAGTGCTTACCAGCGCTTTGTTAAGAGGTTTGCAAGAAAGCGCAGGCATAAGATTGAACAATGGGAGTAAAAAAGATTATTGGTTTTGATTTTGATGGTTCTGTTATTCGTTCTATTGCTAGTGATGAGGCTCATTATGAGTGGTTTAAGGTGATGGGTGTTCTCTTGAAAGATCCCCAAGTGAAAAAGCTTGCTGGTAAGAAAGATTATTTTCAAGATGTGTATAGGTTAATGGAGAGATACACTGGATTAAGTCAAAAAAATTCTTTTGAAAAAGAGGTAAGCACAAGGCTTGCAAGAAATTTGTATCAGCTTGCAATGCTTGGTCCTGCAAACAGGCACAAAAAGAAATTATTATTCAAGGATGTTGCAAAATTAATTCTGCAGTTAAAAAAGAAATACCGGGTGGCATTGATTACAACTGTTCCTGGTGATATTGTTTTGCCTATGCTTAAATTAATCAGATTCGAAAAATTTGATATTGTTCACACTACCCCTATTAATGAAAAGCCTTCTAAACTAACAGCACTAAAGCGTTTTTCAAGAAAATACAAAAAGCCGGCCTTGTATATTGGCAACACTCTGGAAGACATGGAAGCCTGTAAAAGACTGAAGATCAAGTCTGTTCTCGTAACCTGGGGAAAGTATGATAAAGCTGCAGTTATCAACGCAGATTATGTTGCTAAGACTGCTGGAGAACTTAAGAAAATTATTGATGCCTTATAATTCCAGTACTGCATCAACATCTGTTTTCACTCTGTTTTCAAAGTCTGCTGTTTTCTCTCCTTCTTCTTTCTCTATAGATAATAATCTTATCAGTTCTGCTGTTAGTTTTTTTTCTTTTTCAGTTTCAAACACGCCTAATTGTCCTGAGTGCTCGTTGATTGCCGCTTCCTCTATTTCTTCTACAGAGCTTTTGCTTGTTTTTATCTCTTCAAATTCTTTTGATACCAGTTTGTTGGTGTTTTTCATCACAAAGTATGCTCCAGAAGAATATGCTTTATTAAAGAATTCCTTGAATTTGATGTCTGGTGGTTTTCCTGTTCGCAGGCAGCCTGCAACTCGCAATGTAATGATAGCATCTTTCAGTTCCCCTTTCAACAATCCAAGCAGTTCTTCGTTTGCTTCTTCAGGTGTTTTGTTTTCAGCATTCAGCTCAAGACTGATTACTTTATGCGGCTCTATTTTCAGGTGTTGTATGTGCCCGTTGTCTACTATTACAAAACTTCCTTTTTTTAGTTTTTCCAGTTCTGAGAATGAATTAGGGTATATTGGCCCGGGGTATACTATGTTTTCATACCCTGCAATGTTCACTTTGTCTATTACATGAACATGCCCTCCTGCATAGTAATTAAAGTTCTTTGGCAGTAATGATACTGGCATTGCATCCATTTTGTCCAGTTCTTTTGGTTTTAGTTCTGAGAGTGCAGAGTGGAACAAGAATATTTTGTATCTTGTTTCTTTTTCTTCAAGGTGTTTTCTGTCAAGATGGTAGAAGTAGTTGTTCTCAAGACCTCCTTTTTTCCCGAGCAGACCTGTTATTTTTGTTTTTGTCTTGGGGTCTACTATAAAATCAAGTTTTAGTTTGCCGTCTGCTTCTTGTCCTGTGCATACGTTTTTCATCAGCCCTGCACTCTCAAGAACCGCTAGTATTGTTTTGCCGGATGAGCTGAAGTCATGGCTTCCTGGAATTGAATATACCGGTATTTTTTTGTCAGCCAGTTGTTTCAGTTTCTCGACAACAACCCGTAGGCACTCCATTGGCGGCATTGCTGTGTTGAATAAATCTCCAGATAATAGCACAAAGTCTACTCCTGCTTTTAGGCAGTAGTCTATTACAGAAATGAATGATTTTGTGTTGACTGCCCTTAGTTTTGGTTCTCGCCACCCGCCTACATGGCAGTCTGCTATGTGTGCAAACTTCATAAGTAAGGCAATGCTTTTGTTATTTTTAAGTTTTTGTTGCCTGTAGTATATTTAACGCAGTTTAACTCCTGAGAAGTCTTGTTTTACCTCTTGTTTTTTCTTTACAATGTCATTGAAGAAGGGTATTGTTACTGGTATTGCGAATTTTGCAAAATTAGAGCTTACTATTGCTTCCCCTATATCCAGGGATGCAATGTTTCTTTCATCAGAGCTCAGGTCTTGTGCAGCGCTCTCTATAAGTGCCTGTCTCTCGGGCTTTAGCTCTACTCCTAGTATTATCTTTGTGTTCATGTTTGCCAGTATCTCTCTTGGTATCAGGCTCGGGAGTTGTGTTATTGCTGTGAGTCCTGTCTTGAATTTTCTTCCCTCTCTTGCTATTGTTGAGAAAACATTTGCTCCTTTTTCCAGTGCTTCTTTTCCTAAAACACGCGGAGCTTCCTCCAGCACGATAGAAATCACTGGTTTTTGTTTTAGCTCTTCTGATTTTAGGTTCTTGTGCTGCTCTAGCGCGTTTGTTGCTATCACGCTTCCGATTAGTATTTCTACAGAGCCTGCAAATTCTGACGTGTCGATTACAACTGTTTTTCTTTCTTCTAGTTCTGATACTATGTCTGCTATTGTTGTCTGTCCTGCTTCTGTGTCAAAGATTCCTTTGCAGATTATTTCTTCGTTCTTGACATTGAGGTTTAGTATCTGCAGCAGCCTTCTTCTGACTACGTCTGTTGTTGCCTCTATGAATTTTACTTCAAGGGGTTTTTCTAGAATTATCGCTGGTATCCATTCTTCACTGTATTTTCTGTAGTACGCGGCCATTGCCTGTTTTTGCGCGTCGCTCCAGTATGCTGCGCCGTTAAAGTGGTTTGGTTTGAGTGTCTTTAGGTTTATCTTTAGTGTCTTGCACCCTGCAGGAGGGCTGCGGGGTGTATAATACACCAGCCTCTCTTTTGACTGGGGGTGGTCTTTTAGTCCTAGTTTATTCCTGCCGTAGTATTCATCGTGCGGGTCAAGCACAAGGAAACTGCAGTACTCCTTGTCTATTGCGTGCCATAATAAATTGCTCATCAGCACGCTTTTTCCTCTTCCTGTTGTTCCTGAAATAAGTATGTGGTGGCTTAATGCTTTTTCTCCGTCAAGGTGTACTGGCAGGTCTAGTGTTTTTGTTCCGCTTCGAAGGTTTCCGATAAAGAATTGGTTGTTTGTTTTTGTCAAGAGAAAATTAAAGTCACCAGCAACAACCGCTCTTACAGAGGAAAAAAAACCAGGCAGTGTTTTTGGAGCTATTGCCTTGTTGTCTTGTATTGTAACTAAGCTTTTTATTTTTGCGAGCGTGTAGTTCCTCAGGTTTGCGTCCATTATTTCCATGTCAGAGTCTTCCTCAAGCCTGAGTCCTGAGACTAATTCAAGGTTTTGCTGGCTTAGCTGTGAGCCATAAACAAGGTCAAATACCTGGAAGAGTATTTTTTGGTTTCCTGACTCTGCTATCAGTAGCTCACCGAGTTCCAGCTTTTTGCCTGTTTTTTCCCTGACAATAATGCTTCCAAACTCTCCTGATATCACCAGGCCTTTTGTCATGAAATTAATGATTGCGCAGGATTTTATAAATATTTATGTGGTGGAGTTTAAATAAAAAAGTTTATATATCTGTAAACTAAAAAATGTTGCAATGGGAAAATATACTGAGAAAAAAAAGGTTAAAGAGGCTCTCAAGAAAGCTAAAGAGCTTGAGAAAGAGCACATTATGACTCCTAAACAGGAGCTGGGTGTTCAAAAAGAGGCCGCAACTCTTTCTGAGAAACTGCAGAACTTACTTAAGCCTGCCTGGTTTATCAAGGATGTTCATAAGAAAAAGGCGGTTAAAAAAGCAAAAAAGAAGGCCAAGAAAAAGTCCGGGCAGAAGAAAAAGAAAAAGAGAGCCGGGAAAAAGACACACAAGAAAAAGGTCGGGAAACAGACGACAAAGAAGAAGAAATAGACGAAAAGTTTATAAACTAGAAGTCTTTTAATACCATAATTCGGACGATTTCTCGTCTGAAAAGGGTTCAGGGGTTTCATGCTCCGAATTCAAAAACAAAAAGAGGAGGGTAAAACAAAATGGCAGAAAAAGTAGCTAAAGTTGGTGTGAAGAAAACACCTGGATATCTATATTTTGTGGACAAGAAAGGCGACGTGTCCAGAGCTAAAATGGCTAGAGGCCGCAAGAAAGGAGCTAAAAAGATTGAGAAAGTAGCTAAGGTTGGTGTCAAGAAGCAGAAAGGATACTTATACTTTATTGACGGCAGAGGCGATGTCTCAAGAGCAAAGATGGCTCGCGGCGGCAGAAAAAAGAAGAAAAAGGCTAAAAAGAAGAAAGTAAAGAAGAAGAAAGCTAAGAAGAAAAAGGCTAAAAAGAAGAAGAGATAAGTCTTTTCTTTTCTAATTCTTTTTTATGATTTTTTTATATTCCCTGTAATAGAAAAATATATAAACTAATTCATTAAACACAGGACATAGTGATAAAATAGGTGGTTTGAGTGATTAGCATACTAAAAAAGGTCTTGAACTTGTTCCTTTCAGACTGGTTTAAGTCTAAAAAAGATATTAAGTTGGGCCTGTATGGTCCGCCTAATTCTGGCAAGACGACTCTAGCCAATAGAATTTGTAAGGACTGGTTGGGAGAAGAGATGGGTTCTGCGAGCAATGTTCCTCACGAGACACGGGAGATTCATGTCAAGGAGCAGATTACACTTAAGTCAAAGGACGGCAAGAAGGAACTGTTGTTTAATCTTGTTGACACCCCTGGCATTGCGACAAGGGTGGATTATGAGGATTTCCTTAAGGCAGGCATGACTGAGAAAAAGGCAAAAAAGCGCGCTAAAGAAGCTACAAAAGGTGTTATTGAGGCTATTAAGTGGCTTGATGAGATGGATACTGTGCTTGTTGTTCTTGATGCTACAAAAGACCCTTACTCGCAGGTGAACATCACGATAATTGGTAATCTTGCTGCGCGGGACATTCCTGTTCTTGTTGTGGCAAACAAGGTTGACTTGAAAAAGGCAAACATGAAGAAGGTGCAGGCAGCTTTCCCGCAGTACCCTATTGTGGGAATATCTGCAAAGTATGGAAGAAAGGTCAAGGATCTTTACGAGAATATGTTTGATTTGATAAAATAGGTGAAAAAAGATGGTAACACTTCAATTTATGCCGTATACAGAGATTGCAGGTCTTAGTTCAGTTGGCAGGATTAGAAAGCTTTTGAATATTGCAAAGCAGAACAAGATTGTTCTTTTGCAGGGAAGGCTTAAGAAGGATGAGGAGACAGAATTGATTAAGGCAACAATGGAGGAGATTAACAAGGAGTTCAAGGGTATAGAGCTGGCTGTCATTAATCCTAATCAGGAGGATACCGGCGGGTTTGAGAAGTTTAAGAGTGATTTTGTTGAGATGCTTCTTGGTGACAGGTCTGGTATGACTATTATTGGTCCTGCTAATGTTGTCAAGTCTATTAAAAAGGATCCTGATAAGATAGAGCTTCTCACTAAAGAGCGTAAGAAAAAGAAGAGGAAGAAATAATGCCTCATCAATGTGTTCGTTGCGATGCCTTGTATGATGATGGTGCTCAGGAGATTCTTAAAGGCTGCCCCTGTGGCGGCAAGTTGTTTTTCTATATCAAGAAGGAAAGATTAGAGCAGGCCAAGGCTGAGGAAAAGATTGCACTCTCTCCTGTTCAGAAAGAGCAGATTGAGAAGGATGTTTATGACATGACTGGTATTGATGACCGTGACAAGCCTGTTGTTCTTGACCTTGAGTCTATTAAGGTGCTTAAGCCTGGCAAGTTTGAGCTTGATCTTGTCAAGCTTTTCAAGGGTGATCCTTTGATTTTCAAGCTGGCTTCTGGAAAGTACATAATTGATGTTGCAGAGACTTTCAGGCAGACAAGGAAAAATAAGTAAAAACCGTGAATTTCTTGTATTTTTGGTGTTTTTCGCGTGTGCTGTCTTGTGCAGCACTGTTTTGATCCTAACTTTTTTTAAAAGTTAGGCTGATATGTTTCTGCCAGGCGCGTAAAAGCAAAAATAAGTAGGGTTATACAACAAAAGATTTATATATAAGAAATAAATTTATATACTTAGAAGTTCATAATAAAAAACTTGAGGTGATTATATGGCTGAACCTAAGAATATCGCTTTGGTGATTCTAGGAGTTGTTGCACTTATTGCAATTGTTGGATTAGTTCTGTTATTCACTAGGACAGGAACAACTGGTGGAATAGTTACTATGGCAGGATGTGATTCTCCTTCAACACCTGTTCTTGCAGAGCCAGGGGTTAACCCAGCTTTCTTGCCAATGTGGCAGGAGGCAAGATACACTTGTGTTAAGGCTCCTGGACAGGACGAGTATAGCATGCAGACTTGGTGCTGTACCCCGCCAGCAGGAGTTCCAGTTGATCCGCACTATAAGCCAGGATATGGTCCAATAACCACTGTGTCATATGACATGGTTGAGAGGCCTGGATACCCTGGTTACAGGAGTACATTTACATAAATTTTATTTTTTTTCTTTTGACTTGTTACAATGGTGCGGCATTCTGCTATTACGTTTTTATTTGTTTCTGTAGTTGCAATTTTTGGGCTTTCTTTGTTTTTTGATGCTGTTAATACTGGCAGTGTTATTTCCAAGAGGGATTGTGCTGGTTATGCTTATGAGCATGATATTATTTTCAAGGATATTATTTTCAGGGCGCAGGGCAAGGAGGGTTATTACAGGGATTCTGTTACTCTTTTTGATCCTTGTGTGAATAAGGAGGTTAATGCTACTTTTGAGGCTTTTGTGCAAAGTCCTCCTTTGCTTGGTTATGGCCGTTTTATGCTTGCTCCTGGTTCTGTTTTTGCTTTTCAGGGTGCTCCTGAGCCTGGCAAGGGAAGTATTATGTATTGGATATGCCCTCCTGATGAGACTGGTTTTCAGCGTGCAAGGCTTGTTATGTATGATAAAGAAGTCTGCAATACGTTTGGCGATACTTTTGTGTTTGAGGATGCTGTGACCCAGAGAGGCACTTTATAGTTATTCTTTGTCTAATACTGTTCTTGCTATGTTGCTTATGAGTGTTGTTCCTGTTTTGATGTTTTCTGCTAATTCCACTGTTTCTGCTGCTGTGTTTTTTGTTATCAGGCTTGTGCATCGCTTTACTAATGCCACTCTTTGCCTTGCAACTTCATCTGCTAGTTTTTTGTCGTCTGAATGTAGTGCTTTCATTACTTTTGTGTATTGTGCATCTAACTCTGCAAGTATTGGTTTTATTTTTGAGAGTTCTTTTTTGTTTATTTTTCCTGCTGTTGTGCACATGTGTTTCACACAGTCTGCGAGGTTTTCAAGATTCATTGACAAGTACCAGCTTGGGAGTATTTGTGTTTTTTCTATGTGCAGGTCTTCTGCCAGCTGGCTGTCTGTTACTGCGCTTTTCAATAGTCTTGAGAGGAGAAAATACAGCCTGTTGACGTCGTAGTCTCTGAATACTATTGTTTCATAATTGAATTTTTTGTCTTCCACTCCTTCTGATATGTCTTTTAGCATTGTTCTCACTATCATGTCCATTCTTTTTATGGTCTTGTCTACTGAGATTTCTTTTAGGTTCAATAGGTCTTTTGCTATTATGCTTTTTGCTGTTTGCTCTGATATCTCCAGTGCAACAAAGTCGTGCAGCATTTTTCTTATTTGCTTGACTTTGTCTGCAAGGCTTTCCCCAAAAATGGTTATTGTGTTGTAGTTGTTTACATATGCTGATGTTATCTCTCTTTGTATTGTGTCTAGTTCTTTTTTGTCTATGTTGATTGTTATTTCTTTTTGTTTTTGTTCTTGTTTTTCAGTGTTTAGCTCTGGTGTTATAACCAGTTCTTTGTCAGATTTTTCAATCAAGTAAACATTATGTCCCTTCTCTAAGCTGTTTTTTTCAATCCATTTTTTTGGTAGAGAAACAGTGTGGCTTGCAGGCCCTGCCTTGACTAGTCTTCTTATGTGCATTTAATTAACCTCATTTTATAAGTATGAAACGTATATTTTGTGTTGTCTGTACGTTACACTTATATAAATTTTTTGGGTATTTCTTTTTAGGGTGACAAGCATGCCTGCTCTAAACAGTGATAGTATGACATTAACAGATACTGAAAACAGAACAAACAGCCTGGATACAAGAGTTCTTTGTGCCCAGAACCAGAAATTGCAGCAGGAAGTTACTCTGTTAAGAAGAAAAACCAGGGCGTTAGAAGCTGAAAAGCTGGTTCGTGCTGCTGAGTCTGCTTCTGATTTTACAGCGGGCCAGATGGATCGTGTAGTTCATAATGTTCGCAATGTTAATTATGGTATGGATAAACTTGAGTCTTCAATTGATAGCATAAGAAGGTATGATACTTTGCGTGAAAAAACACAGGGCATACCTGTAGATTTGCATAGAGAGGCAGTCTCTGTTATTTATCTTGGCATGGACCACTATGCAAGAAAAAAAGAAAGAATTAGTGAAACAGTGGCTTTGGTTGGATTAATGGAGCTAACTGGCAGGATTAACAAGTATTTTGACATGCGCTGCAGGCCTGCTGATTGCTTTGCTAAAGGCGGATGGCAGGAGCATAAGTTTATGTTTGTCCTTCCTGCAACAGATAGGCAGGGTGCAAAAACATTCTTGAATAGGGTGATGAGAAACGCGCTTGCAGGACATGACAAGGATGTTTCTATTTCTTATGGTGTTGCTAATTATGCAGCAGATGTTAAAGAGATTCATGCTCGTGAGCCTTCTAGGGCTATTGCATCAAGATTATTGGATGCTGCAAAGGGAATTGCCAAAGACCTGACTTCTGAATTTGCTGGAAGGATTGAAAAATCCGCGTAGTGCAGTGCTGGTGCTGCTTAAGTTCTTTATTTCTTCATAAAGTTGCATCTCACCAATATATATTTATAAAACGTATATAACATATAATAAGTACGTTAAATATATATAAATCCTGCAACATTATAGTAGTTAAGATGAATAAAACCTGAGGGCAGGTACCTGTGCTGCAGGGCGTAATCGCACAGGATCTGAACAAAGGCCAAGGCTGAACGCCAAAACCCAAACGCTAAATGCCTTGTCCGCTCACCCTTTATCCTTTATTCATCCCTCACAATCACTGGCGACATTGAGAAACAGTGGGGAATTTGTGTAAAAGGCAAAGAAAAACACTGATTGGCAAAATGTCATAGCTCACATCGGGGCGGTTTTGTTGGCTATCTTGGCCGCTCCATCAAATATTTTATAAAAATGACACTCACTCAACCCCCCTCGAAAATTAAAAGGCGCGTGC
Organism: Candidatus Woesearchaeota archaeon; assembly: GCA_014729555.1. Classification (GTDB taxonomy): domain Archaea; phylum Nanobdellota; class Nanobdellia; order Woesearchaeales; family ARS49; genus WJJT01. The sequence continues at coordinate 39 of WJJT01000039.1, read as the reverse complement.
TCGCGAATTCTTCAATTCAGCGCGCCTCCCTTTTTTTTT
>WJJT01000038.1 GCA_014729555.1 Candidatus Woesearchaeota archaeon | reverse complement strand
ATAATGAGTCTTATCAAGTGACAAGAGTTGAACCTGTTAAGATGCGTTATTTTGAGAAAGAGGTTGATGCTCTAAAGGTTTTTACTAATGTTCCTATGGCTGTCCCCAATCTAAAAGATGTTATTTATGACTGGGATTCTGTTCAGTCTGTTCATGAGTATGATGTTCGTTTTGTAAGGAGATACTTGATTGACAAGGGCTTTACTCCTTTGACTTTGTTGAGTGCAGAGGGGGATGCTGTTCCTGAGAAACTAAAGGTTCCTGCAATTAAGGCTGATAAGATTGAGCAGGTTTCTAATGATACTATCAAGAATCCGAGGATTCTGGCTTTTGATATTGAAACTTCTGGTGTGCATGGCCAGAAAATCCAGCCTGAAAAGACTCCCATAATAATGATTGCCATGTATGGTGAGAATTTCAAGAAGGTGATTACCTGGAAAAAGTTCAAGTCAGGTGATTATGTTGAGGTGGTCCCCTCTGAGGCTGATTTATTGCAGAGGTTTGCTGAGCTGGTTGATGAGTATAAGCCTAATTTTCTTGCTGGTTATTTTTCAGACGGGTTTGATTTTCCTTTTATCAAGACAAGGGCAAAGAAGTACAAGCTTAATCTTGAGTTGGGCCTTGATTATTCAGAAGTGAGGATTAGCCGCGGCGCTCCTAAGACTGCGCAATTGACAGGGATTGTGCATTTTGATGTTTTTAAGTTTGTTCAGCGTGCTGTTAGGAAGACACTGCAGACAGATACTTACAAGCTTGATGCTGTTGCAGAAGAGGTTTTGGGTGAGAAAAAAGTTGATGTTGACTTGAGCAAGTTAGCCCATGCCTGGAATGAGAACAGTGAAGAGCTTGGGGAGTTTGCCAGGTATAACCTGCATGATGCAAGATTAACGTATAAGTTGTGCATTAAATTGTTGCCTAATTTTTTTGAATTGGTTAAAATTGTTGGTCTGCCTCCTTATTCCATTAACAGGATGAGCTTTTCCCAGTTTGTTGAATGGTATATCATGAAACAGGTCAAGCATCTTAAGGAAATTGCCCCTAACAGGCCGAGTTATAATACTCAGATGGCAAGGCAGCAGAGGAGATTAAAGGGCGCATTTGTTTTTCAGCCTACTCCTGGATTATACAAAGATATTATTGTTTTTGATTACAGGAGCCTGTATCCTACTATTATTGCCTCTCATAATATCAGTCCTGGAACTCATGGCTGTGAGTGCTGCGAGGGCAAGAACAAGGCTCCTATTGACATGATGAATGTGTGGTTTTGCACTAAAAAAAAGGGTTTTGCCTCAAGCATTATTGAGGATTTGATTTCAAGAAGGTCTAGGATTAAGGAGATTTTAAAAGAGAAACAAGACACTTTGTTGAATGCAAGAAGCTGGGCTCTGAAGGATCTTGCTAATTCTTTTTGGGGTTATCTTGGTTTTTCTGCTGCGCGCTGGTATTGTGTTGAGTGTGCTGAATCAATCTTAGGGTGGGCAAGATATTATATCAAGAATGTGATTGACAAGGCTGAGGAGTCTGGCTTTAAGGTCTTGTATTCTGATACTGACTCTGTGTTTATCTCTCTTGGTGAGAAAGACAAGAAAGATGCTTTGAAATTTGTCGAGAATATTAACAGGGACCTGCCGGGCATGATGGAGCTTGAGTATCAGGGCTTTTACCCAGGAGGTATCTGGGTCTCTACAAAGTCTAGTGAGTCTGGTGCAAAGAAAAAATATGCTTTGCTTGATGAGAATAATAAGGTAAAGATTGCTGGTTTTGAGACTGTAAGAAGAAATTGGTCTTTTATTGCCAAGGATGTCCAGAAAGAGGTTCTTGGTCTGGTGCTTAGGGAGCAGGATGCTTCAAAGGCCCTTTCTTATGTTAGAAAGGTTGTTGATGACTTGAAAAATTCAAGGATTCCTGTTGAAAAAGTTGCTATTCACACTCAGTTATCCAAGGATATTGATGACTATGATAACATTGGCCCGCATGTTGCAGCTGCCCAGAGGATGAAATCAAAAGGCCTGGCTGTTGGCCCTGGTATCTTGATTGAATATGTCGTAACAAAGGGTGCTGGCAGGATTCGTGACAAGGTCAAATTGCCTGATGAAATCAGGCCAGAGGATTATGATGCAGATTATTACATTGACCACCAGATTATTCCTGGTGTTGAAAAGATTTTTTCTGTCTTAGGTATAAAGAAGGAAGAGATTCTAAAGAAAAGCTCTCAGAGTACTTTGGGCAGTTTTGTTTAAGACAGAATGATTCTTGGCTGTTCTTTTTCTTCGCCTTTTTCCAGTTGTCTTGTCAGTTCTTCAACAGAATGCTCTAGTTCTTCTTCAGAGCTCGGAGATATTGCTTTAACTGAGTCAGCAGATATTGTTTTTGGTTCTTTTCTTTCTATGTATGCTTTGCCGCAATTCGTGCATAGCACTGGCAATAATTGTATGTAATCCCTGCCAATCTTATGCAGTCTTCCAGGTATTGTTGTGCCTCCTGCATTTACTGCTATGTATTTATCCCAGTGTTGGTAGAATTTTGACTGGGTTTCTATTGATGCATCAACTTCTTCTTGTGTTGCTTTTCTGAATGTGGATATTTCTTCAAGCTGGAATGTTGTTGGCTCATCTGTGATTCCAAGAACATATCCTTTTTCATTAAAGACATACTCAGTGAGGCTGTTAAACTTTATTGTTCTTTCATCTGTATCTATGTTGCCTCTTGTTCCGTAGAAAGCTTGATTATTACGTAGTATAACTTTTACCCATTGCCCTGTTTCATAGCTTTCCAGGCCTGTTTTTTCTCTTTCAGGCAGCCCCAGTTTATTGTTTTTTTCTGGCATGACTGGAATTTAATGTTCGTGATTTTTAAAGCTAAGGTTTTCTTACCTCGTTATATAATTTATATAAAAAGACTTATATACCTTAAAGACCATTATATATATCAGATTCTAAACCCAGAAGGTGAATTAAAATAAAGCTTAGAATTAAAATCAAAACATATTTAGATGAAGAGCTTGACTAATGGAACCTATATTCTTTTTTAATTCAACAGAGCACTTAGAGCCAAAATGCCCAAAGTGCAAGTCCAAGATAGATTATGGTGTCACAACTGAATGGGATGACAAGAAAAAAGCCCATAAGTGCAAGGAATGTGGCGATATTCTGGAATAATATTTTAAATCACCAAATGGTGGTGAAAACACGAATCTTTAAATAATTTCAGGTTCTTTATCAGGATATGACAAAAGGTTTAAAAACATCAAACCCTTCAGTTAAGCCTACAGTGGGGGAACTTGAACAAACAGCTCAGCGATTAGCAGGAGAGTTTAATATAGCTTTATCTGAGACAGATACTTCTGGAATTTCTTATGAAAAAGAGCTTGAGGGCCGGAATGGCGAGGTAGCATTAACTTATTTCAAGGATATTCATGCAGACTATGAACGCATTGAGGTCGAGAGACAAGGCAGTCGATTTAGCATGATCGATCGCCAGGGAGATTATTTGGTTATTATAAACGCATATGGAAGGAATCTTCTGGATGCATTGAAGAAAAAGCCGCACAAAGAGGGTGTTGAAGCTAAATTGCTTGCAGGGATTGCAAATAACTTAGTCACACTTAAAAAACAGCCTGAAGAACAGCATGAGATTTGTGCTGATATCGATAAAGCTGAGTTAAGCAGCATTTCCAGCAAAACCATAGACAAATATCTGTCTTAATCAATCCCTAATTCTTTATGCGTCCCTAATATCTCAAATTCTACAGTGTTTTTCTCGTGATAAAAAAGATACACGACTCGGTGGTTGCCTATCGGATCTGAAAGGTATGCGTGAAGATGCCCTGCCCAAGGTCCTGTCAAGATTCTCTGAGTCACTGCTTTTTCAAAAAGCCTGTTATCTCTGAGAAATTCACGCACTTTTTGCTCAGTTCGATCTATTATTCTTGTATTCTGTACGTAGGTATTTTTATTTTGTTTTAGGCGAAGATATTTTTCTGTGTATTTTACAGTTGGCAGAGGCTTTATTTTTGACTTTTTTTGTATTATCTTGATTTGTCTTATGATTGTTCTGATGCATGCAGCCATATCTTTTATTATCTTCACAAATTCTTCACGCAAGAGTCTTGTGAATATCTCTGGATCAGCCATCACGTCCTCTTCAGTTATTATGCGAAGATGCTCATTTATCTTATCATTCAATTGCGCGGACAAGGATTTCAGTACCCCCCAATTGTTGCTGATTACTTCAATTTCCTTTGGAAAAAAAGGCTTCATTTCTGTTGCATAAACTGGCAGGTTTTCAGCAACATAATTCAGTTGAGTGTTAATGTACTGGACTGCCCGCATGGCATCTCTGATTTTGCCTTCTGCTAAATTCTTGTAGAAACTGCCTAAAAGCGCTGCACGAATAGCCTCAAGTGTTGGTAGCATATTTAAAAATTTACAACTCTGCTATTTATATTTTGTCTTTCTAAAATGACTTATAAATCATTGTGTTCCGCCAGCTTTTTAAATCACGACTTCTTACTAAGTATGACTGAGTGGGAGAATGAAAAAGAAAATAAGTATTTCTATTGATGAAGAGACCTTGCTAAAGATAATTGAAAATATAGATAAAGGAAGGTTCAGGAACAAAAGCCATGCAATAGAATATGCAGTGAATACAATATTAAAATGAGTAAAGAAAAGCTTTTTATGGATATAGAATCTGATTTTGACTCAAGCTTGATTTATGTTGTCAGAAAATATTCTGTTGAAGAAGCAAAATGGCAGCTGGACAATGGAGGCAGGGAACTTCTTGAAAAGTATCCTGATTTAAAGAACCAGCATACTGGCGATGTTATTGAAAACTGGAAACAGCTGCAGACAGGAATTAATTCATTGGTTAATCTGCTGAACCAGATAAATGATGAGGTCATGCCAGGCTTAGGCACGATTGTGCTTGAACAGTCTGATAAAAAAACAAAAAGCATAGAGTGGGCGCAGGCATATCTGGATTTGGCCAAAATACTGGAAAACCTTCTGGATAGTTATGCTGATTCTAAAGATACAGTAGTTGAGCACTACACAATGCTTGCTGAAACAGCAGTGAATCTCGCAGGAAAATTGAATGTTTATGATGTTTATAAAGAGCTTGAAAGCAAAGAGTTTCGCAACAGAGTGTATAGAACTGTTTTTCCCACATTAGCTACAGCACTAAAGGCATCAGTTGATGTGTGGGAAAAGTCAGGTCAGGCAAGCGATGCATATGCATCATTCTTGCTTTGTCTAAAAACAAATCCAGTAATCTCTGCTGAATTTGATATGCCTGAACAGGAGGAATCATTTGGCAGGCGAAGGTCGCTTTTTGAGGAGCAAAAAAGATTTGCAGAAAAAAACATAAGAAAAGTGTATGAAGATGAGTGATTCAGAAATAGTAAGCATTCCGGATTATGAAAGGCCAAGAGACCCCCATGATTATACAGGCAGGACTATTGACGGATATACATTAGGTGAAAAATTAGGCGAAGGCGGCATTGGTATTGTTTATTCTGCTGAAAAAGACGACAAAACTTTTGCAGTGAAGTTGTTGCGACAGAATACTCCTTCTCTTGGTTCAACCCTGCAAAAGGAATTTACAGCACAGGAAAAGATTTCTCATGAAAATATAAGGAAAATCAAGGAATTTCACCAGTCTGCTTGCTTTGATGATAATGGCAATGAACCTCTTGCCTTGCTTGTTATGGAATATGTTGGCGGCTCTCATCTTGACGTGACAAAAGTTGATGACGAAAGCGTTTACAGCATTACTGTGCAGGTTACAAAAGCTCTTAAGGCTGCTCATGATGCAGGTATTGTACATAAGGATTTGAAGCCCACAAACATTCTTATTACGCAGGATGGAACTGTGAAAGTCTCTGATTTTGGCTTGGCAAAGATTGTGCAGGACCACTCATTACTTGAACAGTCCATACCTATGAGCAGTGCACCTTTCGAGCGCAGCATTACAGGCCCAGGAACTTATGGTTATTTTCCTCCTGGAGAGAATGAAGCAGAGCCTGCACGTGACCTGTATAGTCTGGGCGTAATTCTTTATCAGATGGTTACTGGCACAAAGGATTTTCCAGATCCTGATGTTTATGATGATGTAAAAGAAGCTGCAGAACGAAAAAAGCTTGAGCGTCCTGAAGCTATTGCAGAGCTTGTCAAGAATCTTGTCTCTAAAAAGCAGAAAAGGTGCTGTGATATTTCTGAGATGGAAACGTTAGAAGGATACAAATGTATTGCTAATGCAGAAAACCGGTTTTTTAGAAAGGTTTCTGAATACTTGAAAGACCAATTAAAGTATTGTGAAGGCCCTGTTGAAAATCAGGAGGAGCTTGAGAAGAATCTGAAAAGCTATCTTAAAACACCGAGAAAACATCGCTTGCAGGCAGTAAAAAATGTCTTGTTCAGATTATCTCCAGAAGACAGGGAATACCTGGCAAACATGCTTTCGAGTGCTGAATTTCACGGCAAATCAGATTCAGATGAATTGCTGAGAATATCACTACAATTATTGTCATTTGAGGAATTTATTAAACTTTCAGACTTATCTGATCCAGAACAATACCAAAAGATGTGGAAGAAGTTTAACAAAGCATCTGGGTTAGCAACTGAATGGGGTTTTGAGGACTATTTTGAACAAGAAGAGATGGCGCTTTGGGCAAAATACAAAGATAAGTTTGACCAGGCAGAAGCTGCTGAAAAAGCCCGTAAAGAACTTGAAACAGAACAAAGCCAAAATGCACAAGAGGCAAATTTCCCAACCTACCAAAAATATATCCAATTGATTGGCAGGATAAACCTTGTAAAAATAACAGACGAACTTGCAGACAATATTGCTTATTCTGCCTGGAAAGAAGGCCTTGAGCCAGAATATGTTGATTATATTGTTGAGTCTATTGCTCACAGAAGAGGAAAAGGATTGTTTAGGAGAATAAAAGACGGCTTATTTGAGCAGAGTGCAGACGAGGACATCTATGACGGCCTAAGCAAGAAGAAGATAAGAGAAAAAATGCAGAAATATGCACAAGGTTTCAGGACTGTGGCAATTTCGAACTTTAGTTTTCAGAATCAGATGCTTAACAGTATCAAAAAAGGAGGAAGAAAACACAATGTTTTTGTTGAGGATATTATTGAAGAAGCAGTCCGCAGTCTTGCAGAAAGATATGCTCGTGAGGCTCTTGAAATGCCTGGTGATGGAACGTATAATAGTAATTTCCGTAGAACAAGACAGATTAAGACAATGATGCGATCTGCCAACCTGCACGGCGTATTTGTTGAAGACATTTGTGATAAAGCTGCTGAAGAGCTGTGGAAGCAAAAACAAATAGTATTTACAAAAAAGGAATTGCGTGAACTGCATGCAAGATATCCTAAAGCCTTCGAAAAAAGACCAAATTATTTTCAGATTGTAGATTCAATTCCAAGCTCTCACATGAAAACCCTTGTAGACCAAATGATTGAAAATGAATATGGCTTCAAAGCAGAGTTTTATGCTTTACTTAAAAATTTGGGGGCATTTTGGGCAGGATTCTTTCCAGCATATGAGTTAACAAACTCTCCTTTAGCAGGGGTGGGCACAGGTATAGGCGCCTTTGCTTTAGCTAATTGGGATAACCATCGCAAAACTAAAAAACTGCTTAAAAAATGGGAACAGCAAGAAAAAGACCAAAAATCTATTGATGAAACAGTCAAGAAATTAATGCAGGGAGAAGAAGTTAAAGAAATTATTCCTTACAAAAAAACAGGTTTGCTTGGCAGGATTAAAAATTACTTGCTGACTGATGTAGATAATCTGAATGCAAATCATATAGTTACTCCGCTTTTCCTGGGCGGACTTGCTTCAGCTATTGCTGCTTACAACCGCAGCGGATCATTGATAACTACTGCAACAGCAGGCCTCGGCACTGCAGCTGCGGGTTTGTGGTATCTGACAGGGAGACAGAAGCTTAGCAGAAAATCTAAAGAAAAAAACAAAGAATCACTCACAGAGAAAGTTGATGAAGCTGAACAAAAAGAAGAATTGCCTGCAGAACAAACAGCAGTAAATCCACTTACTGGCAACGAAATACACAGTTTCAGTCCTGTCGGCATCGCTGTCTTAAAAAGATTAGCATCAGATGCATACAATGCCCTGCGTAAAAAATTCTCTAAAGAAAAGAAAACAATAAAAGGCACGCTTTTAGATAATGCGCAGCAGTTTAACGAAGAAATCACTTCCCAAAACCAGGAGCTTGAAGAGATGCTTGAACAAGTAGATGAATCTAATGCTCAAATACGTAATGACAATGAGGCTGCAGAAGAGAAAGAAACCGCTAAAGAACTAGACGCCAGTTTATTTGCAGAATATGCAGCTATTGACTTGAAGAATATTCTTAATCCAGACGCTCTGCCCCCAAATAAAATGTATGAAGTTTTGGCAGAGATGAAAAGACAACAGAACGAAGAAGAAGTCTACGATGATTTTGCAGGCCCAACAGCATACTCTATGCTTAATCAGATGATATCAGTAACAGAAAATCCAGAAGGCATTTCTCAGGAAAAAGCAGATGAGATAGTATCTTCAGCACGCCGTATAAAGGAGATATTGCCAGGGGATGAATTCGTGGCAAACCATATTATCGAGGTAATTGATGCAGCAAATAACGCAGTAAAAAAACCGCCTGCTCCAGAACAAGCACAAGAATCATACCAGCAAAACGAGCCAGCGCCTCAAGCAGAAGTTCTGAAACAAGTAAATCCAGAACCTGAACCAGAACCCCCAGAACCGCAGGATTCTGATGATTCCGAGCCTGAGGAAGAAGAGAACATACTATATGAATGAATGCAATTTAAATAATTCATAATTTCTTTTGAATTTCTTTTTTCAAGTTCTTAATGTATAGAATAAACTGTAATTCTGCTTGTTTCCAGTCATCATAGCTTACTGGTGTTCCGTAGTAGTGCATTCCGTTTCTTTTGGTTCTTATTTGTTCAAAGAAGTCCCAGTTAAATTCAGGATATTTCTCGCATAGATATGCAAATAAGCATTGGTGGTTGTTTATTTTTATTTTGTCAAAAATTAATAATGATTCTGCTAGTTCATGCAAAGCATCATAATATAATTTATAGACGCTGTTCCATTGGTTGCTTTTTTGGGTTATGTTTTTCTTTAAGTAATCTGCTGATTTTATGTCTGATTCTGCAATGGCGAGTGTTGATTTTATTCTTTCTTTGTCTGTTTCTTCTGTAACTATGAATTTTCCTTCTGTTTTGCATTTATTGAATGCTTCTTTTTGTGTCAGGTATTTAGGCATTTATTTCCACCTTAATAAAGTCCAGGTTTCCTTTAATCAGGTTTCCTTTAATAATATTTCTAATCAGGTCTTTGCCCAATCTTGATAATTCTTTTTTCTCTTGGCAGACGAATACCTGCAGGTCTCTATGAAGCTTCAGTTCATAATCTGCTACTTTTAATCCTTCTGGGTCGCCGTATATGAATATGTCGATATCACTGTCTTTGTACCAGTCTGAGCGTGCAAAGCTTCCAAAAAGGATTACTGTTTTTGCTTTTTTTAGCGAAGCCAGGTGGTTTAAGAGTCCGCATTCATATAATTTATTGAGCGCAAATATTTTTTTCCTGTTCCTGTATTCAGGAGAGTCATGATTGCTTATGTAAAAAGGCATTTTTCCCTTAATCTTAATGCGTTTTATAAGACCTGCTTTGACAAACCTCTTTAGCCAATTGTCTGCTTTGCTTCTTGCCATTTTTGTTTGTTTGCATATTTCCTCAAAATGCCATTCTTTTGTTGGGTTTTCAAAGAACAGCGCAAGTACTTTGTTCTCTTTGCTCTTCATAATGATGCCTGTAATAGGAACTATTTTTTAAATCTTTCGTTTTTTTAGCTTCTGTAGATAGCCACCTTCAAGTAGTAAACAATCAAAAGCTTTATAAACCCCTTGTTACTATTATTATGTATAATTTATACATATGGGGTGGAATACAGTGAAAGATCAGATAGTGATTACTAAGAGAATAGCTAAGCACGGGAATCAGGCAATAATTGTTGTTCCTAGAATTCTTGAAAAGAAACTTAAGCCAAAGACAATTGTTAAACTTACTATTGATGTTCTTGAGGAGGCTAAATGAAGACTTTAGAAGAGCTTAAGAAAAAAGAAGAAAGGATTTTAATGGCTACTTTAGGAGCCAGTGGCAGGTCTTTGGAAGAGCTCAAAAATACTATCAGGTTTGTTTTTGATGAGAACGGCGAAGTTATTGAGCAGCTTCCTGGCATAGGCACTCTTGAAGAGTTTGGCATTGGAACATATAGAAAGCAGTTTAATGCTGCCCTGAGAAGTCCTTTAGTAAGGTCTTTGAGAAACAGCTGGGATCGTCTAGTGCATAAAGACGAGACAAGGCAGGAGATGCTTCGCCACTCCCATGCTTTAAAGTTAGACTTGGGCAAAGACTGGAAAAGGTTTTATGCTAATTTGTTAATTGGAGAAAATAATCAAGGATTATTAAAACACCTTGCAGAGCTGGGAATCATTGATGACAATTACATTAAAGAGCTTACAAAAAACACTGGCTGGGTTTTTAACAGGAACCCGCTTCCAATATACGAGACAAAAGTTGACCAGTGCACAAAGCAGGCCTTGGCAAATGATGGCGGGCTTTACAAGGTTATTTTAGAGGTTAGGCCTGATGAATTTCACACTTTTTTCGCTAAAAAACACGGCAAGAAGTCAGAGTTTGAGAACACGTTGAGGGTTCAGCCTTTGCTTGCTGAGATTACCGGCAGAAAGGTTGGCCCTGTTATTGCAGTTAACAGGCATAATGAAATAACTGTTGAGCCTTTTATTAAAGGCGAGACCTTGACCCAGTCTTTTGCACGAACAGCAAACCAGGTTAACACAACAAAGGCATACCTGGAAAATTCAAATCTTACTCTAGAAGAGCGTGAAAAAGAGTTAGGGCAGAGCTGGGAGTTGCAGGATAAGGCAAGGAAAGATAAACTAAAGCCTGCTCTTGACGAATTGATTGAAATCTCTGCTGATGTTGAGAAGCACAGCAACAGGTTTGATTTTCTTGACACTTATGGTAAAGGCGGGAAGTCTTTCACAAATTTATTTGCAGAGAAATATGTTGCAAAAACCACTTCAAATGCTGACAAAACAGTGCTTGATTTAATAAGCAGGCATGTAACAAGCTACATGGATGAAGAAGATACTGTTTTCTGCCATGGTGATGCGCACACAGATAATGTTATTGAGCAGCTGCACAAGCCCAGATGGATTGACTGGGAGTACTCACGGTTCAGTATTCCTCAGCTAGAGGATGCAAAGCTCTTGAAAAAAGCAGGGCTTGGTCCTGCTGCAGAGGATGAGGTTGTCAGGCACAGCTGTATGAAAAGGGATTATGGAAAAAGTTATGAGCATTACAGGATGGTTTACGACAAATCCAGGATTTTTGATTTCCTGCTTTCAGCTGCAAAGTATCACAAATTATCTCGTGATTCAAGAAAGCAGGGGGCTGCAAAGCAGGCGCAGGCAGATATTTACTTTACAGATGCGCTTAGCTTGATTGAGCAGGACAAGACTATGGAAAGGGAAGCCCAAAGGACTCTTGTTAATGCACTTGAAGAGGCCTCAAGAGGCAGACTGAGCAGGCTTGATACTGAAGAGTATCTTCAGTTCTCTGGCGAGCTTGACCCACATGCAAGCCCTTCTATTGAGAATCTTGGAACTCAGTCTATCATGGAGAAGTACTCAAGGCCTCCTTTAACAGAGCGTCTTGGAAAAGTGTGGAGAAAGCACAAGGTTAAGATAGCTACTGGAATAACTCTTTTGGCTGCTTCTGTTGCAGGCAAGTTTGTTTATGATGATGTTAAGGCAGAAGAAGCAAGGCAGCTCACAAAAATAGAGAGAACCTCGCAGTATTATGCAGATATTGAACAGAATGAAAAACTAATGCCTTTTGTTGAGAAATATGCAGGAAGATATGATAATGTCAATCCTGATGAGCTTGCTGCTGTGATTAATTCTGCTTTCCAGTATAACAGCAGGGTTGCGGATTTCCTGCTTGACTACAGGCAGAATCCAGAGCCTTGGGCTCATGATGCAGGTGTGAAAAAGAAAAGAGAGTCTTTCAGGCTGAAGAGCGGCTTGTCTGAAGAGCAGTCTTTTGTAAAAGAAGAGCATCTTGAGGATCCTGAGAATAATGTTTTTGCAGCTGCAAAAAGATTGAGTGACATGAAAAAATTATTTCCAGATATTGAAGATGCTGTTTTGGCGTTTTACACAAGTCCGGAATTTGTTGAAAAATGGAAAGAAAAAGCAGGAAATTACTGGGATTACTCTAAGGAAAAAGAGTTTGAGTGGAGTGATTCATTCAAGCATAATTACAAGACCTTGACAGACAGGGCTATTGCTAATTTGGGAAAATGAAAAAAGCAACAATTGATTGGAGAGTATTGTCTGCGTTAAATGATTTGGATAGAAAGCAGAACTATATGCATATCGCTGCAGATTATGTAAAAGATAAGTGCAGGCAGGGTGTGGCTGTTGGAGGCATTATTTTAGGTTTTTCAGGCGCTTTGGTGGTTCCTATCGGTTTGCTGGGTCTTGTTGTAGAACAGTTTGCTGATAACAAGGTAGAGGCTTATGAAACAAGCCGTCCTAGAAGTGATGTTTATGAGCAGAAGTATTCTGATTTAGTTGAAAAGGTTAGTGAAAAGACTGGTGTTGATGAGAGAATCTTGCTTGGCTTGATTGCAGGCGGAAACACAATGTATGCAAATGACTTGAGAGAAGATGGTTATGCTGGCATTGTTCCTTTAAGGCCTGAAGAGGCCGGCTTGACTGCTGAAACTTTACGTTGTGATAATGAACAGTGCTTGATGAGCGCTGCAAGAGTTTTTCAGGATATTGCAAAATCACAAAATTCGCCTAATCTTGAGGCTGCTGTCGGGTGTTTTTGGTACAGGGATATGCAGGAAGATGCTGAAAAAAACTCTAAAGGAAACTGGGATTATGTTTCATCTGCAATGCGCGCGTATGAAATGAGGCAGGATTATAATTATGCAGGTCATTTTGAGAAATATCTGAAGGAGCATAAAGGCGCTATTTCAATTAAAAAGCATTTACAGGATAGATTCTCTGGCAAAGAACAGGATTATTGGATGAGCAGAAGCACTGCGCTTCAGCACGAGATAAAAGACCTTGCATTATTGTTTCACTGCCAGGCTGCTATAGAAGCGCATAGAAGATACAAAGCAGGAGAAAAATTTGATTGGATAGATTTATTGCCTGTCAAGCCCTCTGCTGCTATAAGCTGTTCTCTTGCTTACATGGATGGTGTTGAATTTAGTTCAGGAAGTAAGATAGGTGAGT
>WJJT01000037.1 GCA_014729555.1 Candidatus Woesearchaeota archaeon | reverse complement strand
GCCTTGACTTTTCAAAAGCAAACCGATTATCCTCAACAGCTTTAGTGAAAACAAGCTTTGACTTTGTCCTGGCTGACTGAACCTGTTTCTGGGAAGCCAAAAGAGCTGTCTTAAGCTTTAATTTTGTCCTTAGATTCTTGAAATCAGGAATGTCTTTTTGGTTATCATAAACAAAAACAAGGCCAGAAAAACCAAGATACTCTGCCATCTCAATAAAACCCTTCTCATTCTTGTTCGGAAACACAATATCAATCATAACCATATTCTTATTCAGTTATAATGCCTAACTTTAGTAATCAGTAAAATATAGTAAAGTTCGGCGAATATGGGAAATAAGCCAACTGAACTAAATTTAAAGTTATTTCCCATAATTATTTAAATCTTCTGTTAGTATCTAAATCTATGGAAGAAAGAGTGCAAAAAATACTAGCAGCAGCAGGCGTTGCATCAAGACGCAAATGCGAGGAATTAATAGCCCAAGGCAGGGTAAAGGTAAACGGAAAAAAAATAAAACTAGGAGACAAGGCAGATGCAGAACTAGATGTAATCACGCTGGACGGAGAAATAATCCAGCAAGAAAAAAAAGCATACTATGCATTCAACAAGCCAAAAGGATACATAACTTCTCTAAAACAAAAAGGCAAGAAAGTAATCATGGACCTGATAAACACAGAAGAAAAAGTGTTTCCAGTAGGCAGGCTTGATGAAAACACAGAAGGGCTCCTGCTATTAACAAATGACGGAGAACTGGCAAACAGGATAATGCACCCAAGATACCAGACATACAAAACATACCACGTCGTACTGGACAGGAAATTCAAAGACTACAACAAGCTAACAAGCATCACATTAGACGGCAAAAAAATAAAACTAAAAAGCTACAGAAAACTGCCAGAAGGACTGGAAATAATAATACACGAAGGCAAAAAACACATAGTAAAAAGAATCTTTGCAAAACTAGGGTACAAAGTGCAGGAACTAAAAAGAGTGCAGATAGCAAACATAAAAATAGGAAACCTGGGCAAAGGAAAAACAAGGCGATTAACAAGAAAAGAACTAAACGAGCTAAAAAGCCTACTGAAGATGAGATAAAATCTGGCAGGCCCTGCAAGTCTTTTCCTTTGCAGGCTCACCACACTTCTTGCAAACATTGACCTGCTTACTGGTCTCAAACTTTTTCCTAAGCTCAGGCAGTTCTTTCAAGAAATGCTTGACAATATTCAAATGAACGCCAGGATTAATCTCCTTATACTCGTTTAAAAAATTCCTGATATAGTTCCTATACGCATCAAAAGCACAAGGACATCTTCCGTATTTTACAGGAAAATTCATTATCTTAGAATACCTCTCAACCTCATCCTCTGTAACAAGATACAGGGGCTTAATCCTAGGAACAAACAGCTTAGAACGAATCAAGCCAGGCAGGGGGCCAAGGCGCGCATTCATCTCCTGCTTGTTCTTGAACAGATTCATCAAATAAACCTGGGCCTCATCAGAGGCATTATGACCAGTAACGACCTTAGCAGCATTGGTCTTCCTGACAAACTTGTTAATCAAGTACCTTCTCAAGACACCGCAGACTGCACAAGACCTCAAATTAAGACCCTTCTGCTTAAGCAAAGACTGGATATGGCACAAAGAACTCCCAAAAACCTCACGAAAACAAATAATGTGCAGATTAATATCATTTTCTTTGCAGTACTTCTCAATATTCTTCCTGTTTTCTTTAGTATACTTGCCAATTACAGCATCAACAGTAACAGCCTCAACATCATAACCAAACTTTTTCAACAAATACAGTGCTGCTGTTGAGTCCTTGCCGCCAGAAACAGCAACCACCAGCTTATCCTTAGGACTAATTAAGTTAAATTTCTTTATGGTGTTCTTGACTTTCTGTTCAAACTTCTTAACAAACTCTTTGTCTGAAACCATTCAACTCTTCCTCAATCTCTTTAGGCACATACGCAACCAAAGGCCTTAAAACAGGAATATCAGCAGGATAATCCTTCATAGTATCCAGCAAATCACCCACGACCAAGGCCTTTGCCTCAAGCTCTTTAGCCAAAGCTTCAATCTTTGAAATATTTTTAATAACCTTTAAATCAATCCTCTGGCCAAAGGCATACTTCTCAAGCAAACTTGTGTCTGACTGTTTTAAAGCTACTGGAATAACCCTGCAGCCACGCTTCATCATCAAAAGCCCTGCCAACAAAGAGTTCTCACCATCCAAAAGAACAAGAACATTGCCTTCAACACCAATCGGGAGGCCTCCTAAGCCAGGTGTTTTCTCTGTAAACAAATAAACAAAACCATTAATAATCTCTGCATGAATATTCAAGTCAAAGCCCTTCATCCTGACTTTAGCATTTGTTTTCTTTTGAATAAAAGCACCAAGCTCAACATCAAACTCATGAGAAGTCAAAGGAAACCTCTTGTCAAGCCTCTGGCAGGTAATCCTGAAAGACTTCTCAGGATTCAATTCTTTTGCTAATTCAAGGGCGGCTTTCTTTACCTGCTCCATATTAAAACCAGCATTAACAGCATCTGAAAAAGAAGCAATACCAAAAACACACTGCAGGCAATCACAAGAATCATCAGTTGCAATCAAAACACGGCCCATAGGGCGCTCAATATTCTTATATTCAATATTCTTCTTGTCAAGACAAGACTTTATGTTTCTTATCAAAGCTTTTTCAAAAAAAGCGCGATTCTTTCCTTTAATGCCTATTTCAGCAAAACGGATGATAATCATATTTTCTTCCACATCTTATAAGTAGCTATTTTATAGCCCCATTTCTTATATACTTTAACAGCAGGATTTGTGGCAAATACCTCTAAAGAAACAGCAGCGCATTTCTTCTTCTTAAACCACTTTAACATTTCTGCATACAATTTATTTGACACACCCTTGCTTCTGTACTCTTTCTTAGTTACCATAGCATGAAGATAACCTATTTTTTGCGGCTTGAAGAAAGGATCTTTAACATTAAAAATTTCTCCACGAATATATCCCACTAATTCACCATCTTTTTCAGCAACAAGATACAAGGAATCTTTTTGTCTTAACTCTCTAAGCAACTCTTTTTTTGTACTTGACTTGAAATCAACACGTCTTAATCTTAATTTCCTGAGAAATTTGCCAACTTTACTTGAAGACGCGTCTTCGCTTTTAAACAGTTCAAGGCATAACTTGTAAATCTCATCTAAATCTTTTTTTTGCGCCTTTCTAATCTTCATTTTTTCTTATCTTTAAAATCCTTGATAGCAGCATGCAGGGCATCAATAGCAAGCAGGGAACAATGCACCTTGACAGGAGGAAGGCCCTCTAATTCCTCAACAACATTATCTTTTGTTATTTTCATTGCCTCTTCAATAGTCTTTCCTTTAGCCAAATCTGTTATGATAGAACTTGTTGCAATGGCAGCAGCACAACCCATTGTCTCAAACTTAATGTCAACAATCTTGTTATCCTTAACCTTGATGTATAACTTCATGACATCACCGCAGGCCCTGTTGCCAACAGTACCAACACCGTCTGCATCCTCTATCTTGCCAACATTATGCGGTTTCTTGAAATGCTCAATAACTTTTTCTGAATACATCTTACTTGCCCAATGGAGAAATCTTTCTCAGGCTCTCCACAACCTCCTTAACAGCCTTGATAACATAATCAATCTCTTCTTTAGCAGTGTACTTACTTAATGACAAACGGATACTACCGTGCGCTTCCTCAGGCTTAACACCCAAAGCAAGCAAGACATGACTGGGCTCAAGCTTTTTAGAGGTGCAGGCAGAACCAGTAGAGACAGCAACACCCTGGTCATCAAGACCCAATAAAATAGATTCTCCCTCAATGTGAGAAAAAGAAACATTAACATTATTACAGAGCCTGTTCTCCCTGGAGCCATTAAGGCAGGCCTCTGGAATCTCAAGCAATTTCTCAATCAAGTAATCCCTTAACTCAGTCATTCTCTTCACATCTGTCTCAGAAAGCATATCAACTGCCTTTGCAAAACCAACTGCACCAGAAACATTCTCAGTGCCAGGACATAGAGAAAACTCCTGCGCACCACCATGAAACAAAGGCTGCAATTGTTTTTTATCCCTCACAAACAAGGCACCAATGCTCTTGGGGCCGTGAATCTTATGCGCTGAAAAAGAAACAATATCAACATTAACCTCTTTAACATCAAGCAGAACCTTTCCAAGAGACTGAACAGCATCTGTGTGAAAAACAATATCTTTCTCACTGCAAATCTTACCAATACTCTCAACATCCTGAATAGTCCCAATCTCATTATTAGCATGCATAACAGTAACCAAGATTGTGTCATCCCTAATTGCTTTCCTTACATCTTCAGGATTAACAAAGCCATCCCTGCTCACATTAAGATACGTAACATCAAAACCCCGTTTTTCAAGAGACTGACAGCACTCAAGAACAGCAGGATGCTCAAACTTACTGGTTATGATGTGCTTGCCCTTATTCTTCAAAGCATAAGCAGTTCCCTTGATAGCAAGATTATCACCCTCAGTACCGCCAGAAGTGAAAATAATCTGCTCTGGCTCTGCATTAACATAATTAGCAATCAACTGCCGCGCATTTTCAAGAGCCTCTTTAGCCTCCTCACCAAAAGAATGCATGCTGGAGGCATTGCCATACTTTTCCACAAAAAAAGGCTGCATTGCCTCAGCTACCTCTGGCGCTGTTTTTGTTGTTGCTGCATTATCAAGATACACCCGCATTTTAGTAGAATAATCAATGCAGATGATTTATAAACCTTGTGGCTTTTAAAAAGCTAATAGTGCGCTGCGTGCGCTTCTTTAATCGCTTTTATTCCTGAATTATGTTATTTCGCATTTGTGTCCTGAGACTTTGCAAGGCGCTACCAGCAATAATGCAAAACCAGCAGAGATACAAAAGCTTTTTAAAGGACTTATAATTCTTGAGAGTTATGGTCGAAGGCAGGAAAAAATCAAGGACATTCAGGAGAGTCAAGGTAAAGACTCCTGGGGGAAAGACTGTAACACAATACAAGAGACGCAAGCCGTCAAAAGCTAAATGCGCTGACTGCAAAGCAGTTTTGAAAGGTGTGACAAGAGCACTGCCAAAAAAAATGCAGAACACGCCAAAGACCAAGAAAAGGCCTGCAAGGGCATATGCAGGAGTGCTTTGCACAAAGTGCACCCGCAAAAAAATAACACAAAAAGCAAGACAATAGATCTCCAGTAGACAAGGCGACTGCTACAAAGAGATTGGAGGCAGAAAAATGATTGAAACCGGAAGATTATGCATAAAAACAGCCGGCCGTGATGCCGGTAAAAAATGCGTCATTGTTGAAATTCTAGACAACAAATTTGTTCTAATAGACGGCGAGACAAGAAGAAAAAAATGCAACCAGATGCACCTGGAGCCCTTGAAAGACAAAATAGACATCAAAAAAGGAGCCAGCCACGCAGATGTAGCAGCTGAATTCAAGAAAATAGGCCTGAAAGCAAGAGAGACAAAACCAAAGGCAAAGAAAGTAAGGCCAAGAAGACTGAGAAGAAGCAAGCTTGCAGGACAGGCAGCTGCAGAACCTGAAGATAAAAAAACAAAGAAAACTATCCAGAAAACAGCAAAAAAATCTGTTAAAAAGACAAAAAAGAAAGAAGACAAAAAAGAATCTACTTCAGAGCAGAAAAAAGATCAGAAAGATTAAGCTCAAAAGCAGCTGCAGGCATATCAACGCCAAAGGAATTCAAAACAACCGGATTAATCTCGCCTATAAAGGCGACCTTTTTCCCCTTGACAGATACTCTAGCAGCACGGCCAGCAATAAAAGAGCCATGATCAGCGTCCTCAATGTCATATTCAACCCCCAACATCCTGAATAAATAATCAATTGCCTGCCTTATCTCAGTATAATCAGCCTTAGCATGGCACGTCAAGACAGCAATCCTCTCATAATCAACAGCCCTGCCATCCTTGTTAACACTAACAATGCCCTGCTCAAAAATCCTCTGAGGATAATCAACATGCTTGTTCCTCATAAGAACGTCCATTAATTCAGGAAGAATCCAGGGCCTGACAACAGAATAAGTCAAAGACTCATAATTCTTAATCTCAACACAACCAAAATCCTTGATGTTCATTTTGTTAAAAAGCAATTCCTTGTTAGACAGCACAGGGCTGGCAACCTCTTGATAAGCCTGGCCGACCAATATCTCCCTAACCTTATCAACAAAACGCTGAAGCTCAAACGTGCCGCCTGTGGTATAAGTCTCAAGCGGAAGAGACTCAATATTATCATAGCCATACATAATAGCAATATCTTCAACAACATCAACAGGATGCATGATATCTTTCCGAATAGCAGGAATTGCCACAGAATAACTTGAAAAGTCATACCGCGCCATCTCAACAAGCTTCTTTACCTCTGCATCCTTTAGATCAATTCCAAGAATCCGAGCGACGTCATCCTTCTTTATCTTAATCGTTCCTGTCTTAAAATCCGGAGTTGTCAAAGGCTTTCTAGAGTAACCTATATTCACAGAGAAAACCTCAAAACCGCGCTCATAAAACAACTGTGCAAAAATATTTGCGGCAAGATTCACAGAGTCGAGATCTGTTCCAGTGGCCTCAAAGAAAATCTCATCATCCTCTATCTCAAGCTTGCCCATCTTATCTGAATTAATAATAGGAGGAAAGCTAAGAATCTCTTTTTGATAATCCATCAACAAAGGAAACTTCTTAACACCTTTCAATATCCAGGCATACTCCTTGCCAGCAGGGTGCTGCTCAAGAATCTGCAAAAGATCCAGCTCCTTCATAAACTCAAGAGGAACAAACTTGACGCTTCTTGGAGGAACCGCCTTATATGTAACAGGAAACACAATCTTCTTTGCAGGATAAACGCCAACAGCAATCTTCTCCCTTCTCCTGCCATAAGCCTCACAGAATTTCTCCTGCATCTGAATCAACTGCGCAAGAAAATGCTCATCCAGCTTTTTTCCTTTTGCAACAAACGCAGAAATATGCGGCCGAACCGACTTTACAGAAGAATCAACATTAAGCTTATAATCAGACTTTTTAATCTTAATATCAGGAACACCCTTTTCCCTGCCAAGAACCCCGCGCAGGAAAACCGCAAGACCCTCAACAGACCACAAATAAGGAAGATTAGTATCATTAAACTGAACAGTAATCTCATCACCATCAACACACTCAAGCTCAGCCTTTGCATAAGCCAGCAAATCCTTTAGCTCAGACTCCTTAATAGTCTTCTTGACCAATAAATTCAAGTCCTTTAATGAAAACGTGCATGTCGGCATCAAATCACCCTTGCATTCCTCAAATAATTCAAATCATGCGAAAACAACTGCCTTATATCAGTAATACCCAGCTTGAACATGGCAATCCTGTCAATACCAATACCCCAGGCAAGCACTGGAATATCTTTCCCAAGCAAAGGAACAACAACCTCTGGCCTGAAAATACCAGCACCACCCAACTCAATCCAGCCCATCTCAGGATGCTTTGCAAACAACTCAACACTAGGCTCTGTAAAAGGAAAATAACCAGGAACAAGCTTGATTTCCTCAGTGCCTGCAAACTCCTTTGCAAACATCTTAAGCAAAGAAAACAAGTGCCTTATGTTCAAGCCCTCCTCAATAACAATACCCTCTGTCTGGTAAAAATCAACAGCATGAGTAGCATCAACAACATCAGGCCTGAAACAGCGTGCAATACCAAAATACTTTCCAGGAATCTTTAAATCCTTGGAAGCAAGCATGCGCGCAGAGCAGGCAGTGCCCTGCGTCCTTAACAAAAGATTGTGCGTCCGCTTGACATCAAAATCATACTGCCAGCCAGCACTTCCAGTCTTACCCCCTTTTTCATGAACAGCCTTGACCCTCTTTACAAGCTTTTCATCAAGCCTGGCAGGCTTGGCAGCAACATAATACGCATCATGAATAGCCCTTGCAGAATGGAACTGGGGCATGTACAAAGCATCCATGTCCCAAAACTCTGACTCAACCAAAGGACCTTTCATCTCAGAAAAGCCAAGAGCAATGAATTTTTCACGCACACCATCAAGAAACCTGCGGTAATTCTGTTTTTTGCCGCAGTAAATCCTGGGAACCTTGCTCTTTATATCATAATGCCTGAACTTCTTGTCACGCCAGGAACCAGTACGAAGCATCTGCGGAGTCAAGGCATCAATAACCTTCTCATCCTGAACACCCAGCTGAATCAACTGCCTGCCAGCAGGCAGTAATTCTGCCTTCATAATCTTCTGCAGTTCAACCTTAACAATGTTCTTTCTTTTCTTGAGATTCTCAAGCACGTGCTTTTCCTCAGGGGCAAGATTCTTCACCTCAACAGGAAACGTTTTCTTAAGAAAATCTTCCTCAGGAAACTCTTTTGAAAGAAATTTCCTGCCCTGATCAGTAAGCTTTACGCGCAGATCCTTGTTCTTAATGATAAGAATCATGGCCTTTTTTCTAAGAGTTCCAAGGCAGGTGTTAAGCTCCTCCTTGGTCAAGCCATTTTTTTCCAGGCGGGAAACAGCAATCTCCTTGTCCTTAACCTTATCAATAAAACGCCTCTCAGGAAGCTTCCCCTCAAGATACTTTTCCCCGTTCTTGTCAAGAGTAACAACCTCTTTAAGCTCTGTGTCAATCTGGACTGCCTTCTTGTTCTGAAGCCACTGCAGAGCGCGCATTACCTCAACATCCTTTAATCCAGTAGCAGAAGCAATCTGGGGCAGGGTCCTGAATTTACCAAGAACAGGCAAAACCCTCCTCTCCAGAGGATGCAATTTTTCAGCTAGTTTCTTCACGTCCATGTTACCACAAAAAGAGAAAAAAAGAAAATTCTTATTTTGCCTTCATGGTCTTCCATGCTGTATCAAACAAGGACTCCATTGCTTTTGCAAAGAAAGGGGAATTCACCCAAATACCCACATCATACGTAGGGTGAACCTCTTTGTCGTCCAAGACCATAAAAACAATCTCTTTACCGTCAACAATACAGAACCTTGCTTTAGAGTCTGTATTGCGGACATCAGCCACAGAGTTAATCTCAGAAACTGTTTTCTTTGTTTCTCTTGTCAAAGGCGCAGCAATCTTTATCTTAACCCCTTTTTTCTTAAGCTTTTCAAAAACCGGCTTTAAGCCCTCCACTTTTCTCATCAAACCCTGGGATGTTGTAAGAACAGTAACAGACTTTTGCGCATTCTTTATTGTCAACTCAAGATGATTATATAGATTATGCCTTCCTTTAATGCTTCCGCTCAAGTCAGTGGGCTCAATAACCTCAATGCCCTGCTTGTGAAGAGACTGAAGCTCGCCAAGAACATCTGTGTTTTTTAAATCCTCTAATCTCTTTACCTTTGTAGACGCCTCTTCACGCATATTTTTCTTGACCCTTTCAATAACTTCTGAAGGAGGGACAGCAATATACTTAATAGGCTTTCCAAGCTTCATGACAACAAAACCCTTTTTCTCAAGACTCTCCAAGACATCATAACTC
>WJJT01000036.1 GCA_014729555.1 Candidatus Woesearchaeota archaeon | reverse complement strand
GGGCAGAAGTGCTCTCTATCTTTCCTGGAAAGGCTTGTATGGATGATAACCTACTTTTTATTGATACTAATAAAACATATTTCAGGCGTTTGGCTTACACAAAGGCTGTTTATCAGCACTTGTTTTCCTGCAAAAAGGCTGTCTTGTTTGACAAGATTAAGAAGTTTGATTGGAACAAGCACTATGCGCGTTCTTTTTGTGTGCGCACTTTTGGAAAGAATCACCCTAAGGATGTTGTTATTGCTGATTTTTTATGGGATTTTCTTGATAAGCCGCTGGTTGACCTGGTCAGGCCTAAGACAGAGTTTCATTTTTATTTTACAAAAGATGATGTGCACTGTGGTTTGTTGGTTGACAAGATGGATGAGCCTTTTGAAGAGAGAAAGGCTCACCTGCGCCCCAGGCTTCATCCCACTTCTTTGCATCCACGGCTTGCAAGGTGCCTGGTTAACCTTACTGGTGCAATATCAACACAAAACACTATTGTAGACCCTTTTTGCGGCACAGGAGGTATATTAATTGAGGCTGGCTTGATGGATTTCAGGGCGATAGGTTATGATATTGATGAATTGATGCTTGAGCGTGCTGACAAGAACCTGAAGCATTCCAAGGTTAAATATGATTTGAGGAAAAAGGATGCCACTAAGATTAAAATCAAGTACAACTATTTTGTTACAGACCTGCCGTATGCAAGAAGCTCTAGAAAGGTTGACTTGGAAAAATTATACTCAGAGTTCCTGAAAAACCTCAGGAAAATATTAAAAAAGCGTGCAGTTATTTGTTTTCCAAGCTTTATTAACCACAAGAAGTTCATTAAGTCTGCTAAATTAAAGTCAAAGCAGGAATTCTGTTATTATTTGCATAAGTCTTTGAGCAAGTCTGTCTGTGTTATTGAGCCTTGAGCATCTCTTCGTATTTTTTCTTGTCTTGTTTTTTGTCAAATTCCCTGCTTTCTTCATCTATCTGTTTCTGCTCTTCTTCTGTGAAGTATTCTTTTGCTGGCATAAAGAAGTGCTTGTCTTCTGTCTCTATGTGCTGCGGGTATAATTCAAGCAGTTCTTGTTTGCATTCCTTTACTATCTTGTCATTGCCCTTGTTGCTTTCTATTCTGCTTATTATCTCTCTTCCTTTTTGGTGTTCTTCAAGCAGTTTGTTCATTATTTCTTGGTGTTCTTTTTTTATTTCTTTTCCTGCCAGCTTGCTGAACAGTATGTCTTCTTCTTTGCCGTGGTGTATTGCGTCTGCATAAATCCTGAAGAATTCAATTATGCTGCCAACCGGCTTTTCATCAATCTGAGAAAGCATTTTCTCTATCACTCTGTGCTCTGCCATCAGTATTCCGATTGTTTTCATTTTCTTAATTTTTCTCCATCTCTGCAATAGCCAGTGTTGTCTTGACTACTGCGTCTGGAGATAAGGATATAGAATCTATTCCGCATTCAACCAGGAACTGGGCGAATTCAGGGTATGTGCTTGGCGCATCTCCGCATAATCCTATCTTTCTTTTGTTCTTTTTAGCCTTATCTATAACATAATGAACCAAGTCCTTTACTGCTTCATTTCTTTCATCATACAAATCAGCAACTAACTCAGAATCCCTGTCCAAGCCAAGTGTCAGCTGTGTCAGGTCATTTGTTCCTATTGAGAATCCGTCAAACACTTTTGAGAATTCATCTGCTAATACCACATTTGATGGTATCTCGCACATTACATATACCTGCAGCCCGTTCTTGCCCTGCTCTAGCCCGTTTTTCTTCATTTCTTTTATGACTTTCTTGCCTTCTTTTACTGTTCTGCAGAAAGGTATCATTATTTTCACGTTCATTAGCCCGAATTCTTCGCGTACTTTCCTGAGCGCCTTGCATTCCAGTGCAAATGCTGGTGCGTATTTTGGGTTGTAATAACGAGAAGCCCCTCTCCATCCTATCATGGGGTTGTCTTCTTTTGGTTCATATAATTTGCCCCCAATCAGATTAGCATATTCATTTGATTTAAAGTCACTCATTCTTACAATTACATCGTTTGGGTAGAATGCTGCTGCTATTGTTCCTACTCCTCTTGCGAGTTTGTCTATGAAGAATTGTTTTTTGTCTTTATACCCTTGTGTCAGTGCGTCTATTTTTTTCTTTGTGTGTTTTGGCATTTTTTTGTAGTCTATTAATGCCATTGGGTGTATCTTGATGTAAGAATTGATTATAAACTCTTCTCTGGCCAATCCAACTCCAGAATTAGGTATAAAGCTCAGCTCAAATGCCTCGTTTGGGCTTCCTATGTTCATCATTACTTTTGTTTTTGTTTTTGGAAAGTTCTTGATATTTGTTTTTTTGATTTCAAATTTGAGCTCTCCTTTGTATATGAGTCCTTCCTCTCCTTGTGAGCAGTCTGTTGTGATTGACTGTTTGTTTTTTATTTTGCTTGTTGCCTCTGTTGTTCCGACTATGCAGGGTATTCCCAGCTCTCTTGATACAATGGCGGCGTGGCAAGTGCGGCCCCCTTTGTCTGTCACTATTGCTGCTGCCTGTCGCATGATTGGCACCCAGTCTGGGTCTGTCATCTCTGTTACAAGTATTTGTCCTGGCTTGAATTTCTCGATTTCTTTTACGTTTTTTATTACTGCTGCTTTGCCGTTTGCTATCTTGCTTCCTACGCTTTTTCCTGTTGTTATGATTTCTCCTTTTTCTTTGATCTTGTATTCCTTTAGTGTGTGTCTTTGTTTCTGGCTCTGCACTGTTTCTGGCCTTGCCTGCACTACATATAGCTTGCTTGATTTTCCGTCTTTTGCCCATTCTATGTCCATTGGTGTCCAGGTTCCTTTTTTCTTTGTGTAGTGTTTTTCTATTGTGCCTGCCCATTTTGCTAATTGCAGCACTTCTTCATCTTTTAGGCAGAATTCTTTTTGTTTCTTTATCGGCGTGTTTGTGTTTTTTGTCGGCTCTTTTCCTTTTGCATATATCATTGTCTTGCTTTTGCTGCCGAGTGATTTTGTTATGATTGGCTTGTAGCCTTTCAATAGTGTTGGCTCGAATATGTGGAATTCATCTGGGTTTACTGCTCCCTGCACTACATTCTCTCCCAGTCCCCAGCTTGCTGTTACAAATACTACGTCGTCAAATCCTGTTTCAGTGTCTAGTGTGAACATGACCCCAGAGCTTGCCTTGTCAGACCGTACCATTTTCTGCACTCCTATTGATAGGTAGACTTTGAAGTGGTCAAATCCTTTTTCTTCTCTGTATGCTATTGCCCTGTTTGTGAATAATGATGCAAAGCATTTTTTGCATGCAGAAATCAGTGCTTTTTCATTGTGTATGTTAAGGTATGTTTCCTGCTGTCCTGCAAATGAGGCTTCTGGAAGATCCTCTGCAGTGGCACTGCTTCTTACTGCAACATCTGTGTTTTTTGTTTTGTATTTCTTGCTTAGTTTGTGATATGCCTCTGTTATTGCTTTGTGTAATTCTGGGGGGAAATCGCATTTTCTGATTATGTCCCTGACTTTTTTGCCTCTTGTTGAGAGGTTTCTTATGTCTTTTATGTTCAGCCCTTTTAGTGCCTGTTCTATTTCGTCTTCTACGCCTGCTTTCTCAAGCAGATATCTGTAGGCATATGCTGTGACTGCAAATCCGTATGGAATATTGATTTTTTTCTTGGTTAGTTCCTGGTACATCTCTCCTAGTGAGGCGTTTTTTCCTCCTACCAGGCCTACGTCTTTCATGTTGACTTCGTCAAACCATAGAATGAACTTCTTGTCTTTGGATACCAAGCGCATACCTCTTTTTATATGTGTTCTTCTGCACTATTGGTATTTAAATGTTATTATTATAGAAGTAGGGTTGTTATGATTGGGAGTGTTATTACAGAAAGTATTGTGCTTATTATTATTGTATACACAACTATTGTTTTGTTCATGGGGTAGATTTGTGATAGTGCAAACCAGGTTAGTGCTGTTGGCATTCCTGCTTCTATTACTGCTATTGGGTAGGATGTTTCTTTAAATAAATATACGCCTGCTGCCATGAATACTGCAGGAAGTGCTATTAGTTTTATTGCTGTGATTATCACTGAATGGGGTAATTTCTTGTTGTATTCTATTTTTCTTACCAGGAATATTCCTAAAGCAAATAAAACCACAGGGGATGCTCCTTTTGCAAGCATGCTTAATGAGTTTTCTAAGACTTGGGGCGGCGTGATGTTCAAGTGTACAAATACTACGCCCAGGATTACTGCTATTAGCAGGGGATTTTTGATTATTTTTTTTATGGTTCCTGCTAGGCTTGCTTTTTTGCTTCGTGAGTTTTCCAAGACCCATAATCCCATTGTGAACATTAGCACAAGTCCAGATGCCACGATTATGCTCACCATTCCGCCAGAGTCTTGTATGATTGGCGTGATGTATGGAAACCCGAAGTATGCTACGTTTCCAAACACCGCGCACATAAGGTAGCAGTTTCTTATGTCTTTTTTAACCCTTAGCCGGTTGAGTATGATGTATATCGTGGCAAAGGCGGCTATAAGCAGCAGCGAGTTAAATAAGAATAAGGGGTAATCAATTGCTGCGCTGCTTTCAAGGCTTACAAGACTTGTGAAGATTAAGGCAGGGAATCCTATGTATAACGCAAATTTATTTAGTATGTCTATCCATTTGTCATCTGCTATTTTCAGCCATTTTGCCAGTGCGCCTATTGCTATTATTATAAAGACCGGTGCGCTGGTTATTAGTAATTCCATTTTTTTATTTTTAAAATATGTTTTGGATAGGGTATATAAAGTTTGCTTTAAAATTATGTTGTTGCTTTTGCAACATCTTGCAAAAACTGTACATGGGTTATTTCTCCGAAAAGATTATATAATCCTTTTATTGTTATTTATAAAATGCAGAACCAGAAACAGCTCTTGATTGATTACTGGAGAAAAGAGGGTATTGTCAGGAACCCTGGTATTTTTAGTGCTTTCAAGAAAGTAAAGCGGGAATTTTTTGTTTTAAAGGAATTCAGGTCTGATGCTTACAAGGATGTTCCTTTGCCTATTCAGAAAGAGCAGACTATTTCCCAGCCCACTGCTGTTGTGATGATGCTTGAGGCTCTTGAGCTTGGTCCTGGCATGAAGGTTTTGGAGATTGGTGCTGGTTCTGGTTATAATGCTGCCTTGATGGCTGAGATTGTCGGTTTAAAGGGCAAGATCATAACTGTTGAGCGTATTTCTGAGCTTGTTCATTTTGCAAAAGAGAATCTTAAGCAGTGTAATATAAAGAATGTTGAGGTTATTCAGGGTGATGGCTCTAAGGGTTATCTTAAAGAGGCGCCGTATGATAGGATTATCTGCACTGCTGCTGCTCCAGAGATACCTGAGGTTCTTGCTTCTCAGCTTAAGGAGCGTGGTGTTATCGTGATTCCTGTCGGTCCTTTGTCTGGCCAGGTCCTTGTTCGCGCAAGAATGGTCAAGGGAGAGCTTCATCCTGAGAAGTTAGGTGATTTTATGTTTGTTCCTCTGAAGGGGAAATTTGGGCAGTGACCATCAGTTTTAAAAATCAAGTGTTTCTATGATCTTTTATGACTCACAGTATATTGTTGGGTTCAGAAGAAGAGCATAAGATAGTTTGTGCTGCTGCAGGCGAGTGTGATTTCAAGCAGGATTATACTTTTGTTTATGGCACAATATACCGGCATGCAAATATTGCAGGTTTAAGGCTGCAGATTCATACCCGCGCAGGGCATTTTTTTGATATGGAAGATATCCTTACCCAGGTTGAGTTTGATGACTTGACTGATAGATTTCCTGATGACCATCCGCGTGCTGTTGAAGTGCTTAGGCAGTTACATGAGCAAATGCCGAATTTGTGGTGTAGAGAGAATTTTGCTTATATTCTAGATGTATTAAAGCCTGCAAGACCTCTTTCTGAATATTTGTTAGAATTAGAAAAAAAAATAAAAAAATAAGTCTATTTCCTTGCCAGTTCATAGATTGCTTTTAATGCTACTATTAATGCAGCTGGTGCTACAAATGCTACAATGTTTTCCAGTATTGCTGTGACTATTTCTCCTAGTGCAGGCAGTGTCTGTATTCCTGCTGTTCCGATTAGCACTAGTGCTATTGTTGCTACAAGGAATTCAACTGTTTCTTTTGCAGTTATGTTCATTAGTCCTACTACTAATCCTAAGATTACCAGTATCCACATAACTGTTGGGGTGTTCCATGCAGGCACTAGTCCGGCTATTACTGCTATCAGGATGCCTGCGATGAATGCCCAGTGTCCTAGTTTTGAGTCCATTTTTATAACCTCCGTTTTGTTGTATTTAATCTTTTTATAAAGAGTGTTTTCTGAAACAACGTATATAAAATTTTGTTATTATTCAAAAGTAATTAAACTATCTTGTTAAGTATCTCATGAGCATCTATGCTTGCCAGATGAGCCCTGAAATTCTCTCCTCCTTTGCTCATCAGCATCAGTTTCAGCTTCTCTTTTTCTTTTGTTGTAACGCGCGCAAACCTGTCTGCATCTATTAGGCCGTAAGGATACCCTATAAAGCAGGCATCTTTTGAGTTTGCCTTAAGACCTCCTAATATGTCTGCGAGCTTGTCTGGCATAAGGAAATCTAATCTAAAGACATAGTTGGAGTTTTTGTTTAGCTTTGTAAATCCAATGTTGTTTGTTGCAGGATAATACCAGGCGCAGGAAGGCCCGATTTTGTTAAGCACAGCTGATGCACTGTTTCCAGAGTCAGTCAATAAACTTGTTGTTTTTGACAATCCTGCTACAATAATCCCTTTTCCTTGTGATTTTTCTTGTAGTTTTTCTATTTGTTTTTTCTCCTGCTCTGTTCCTTCTGTCAGGTCTCCGTCCCGAACAATGATATCTCCTGATTCTAGTTCAGTTGCAAGCTCTTCTGCGATGTGTAGTTCTGTTATTTTTCTGGCTGATTCTGCTATCTTGTTTGGTTCTGCTTTGTGTCCGTGTTCTGAGAGTCCTTGTTCAAATGCATTGAATTCTTTGTCAATGCGTAGATGTGTGTTAAATGCCTCTGTGTCATAGAATATCCTGCCATTCTTGTGTTTTGCAGTTACAAGCAAATAAAATTCTGTTTTTTTCTGCTTGATTCTTTTGTTGTTTTCAAATATTCCTGCGTATATTCTTAGTAATTGTAAGGAAAAATTTCCACCCCCAAGTATTTCTGCATTTCCTCCGTCTACAAAAGCTGTTCTTTTGGCTGTTTTGTCTGCTATGCTGTAGAACTGGTTTTTGTCTATTCGCACAGCTGTGTTGTTATTTAGTATGATGCTTTTGCCGTGGTCATTTAGTTTTGCATTTAGCTTCTCTATTATTGTTTTGAACATTATCACACCTTAGTTCATATCAGGAATTTAAATGCTTCGTTTCCTGTCAGGCTTATTGCTGTCACAATGACTCCTGCTATTAATACCCCTGTTGCTGCTGCCTTGAGGAAGTCCTTGTAGCTTAGCCCTAATATGTATGCTGCAAGCGCCCCTGAATAAACTCCAGAGCCTGGCAAGGGCACTGCTATAAAGAGCGTGACTCCTATTTCTCCGTATTTTTCCACGTATTTGTGGATTTTTTTCTGTGTTTTGATAATGTAGTAATCATACACTTTCTTGAATGGCTTGATAAAAAAGAAAAAATGAATCACCTTGTCAAGCAAAAAATAAATTATTGGTGCTAATATTATGTTTGTAATCACACAGGTAATAAACACTGCCATCCAGTTTAAGTCGGTATTCAGTATTCCGTAGGGTATGCTTGCCCTTAGTTCTAGGAACGGTAATAATGTAAGCCCGATTAGGATAAGGATTTGATTCTGCACTTTTTCACCTTGTCTTTCATGTATTCTGACGGAAATACCTCTTTTTCAAGGTATTTTTTCAGGTTTCTGTGTTTGTGTTTTATCTCTGCGGTTATGTGTCCTTTTTTTGTTTTTGTTTTTTTGTGTGCTTTTTTGAATTCCTTGACTGCCTCTTTCATCTCTGCTGGAGGCCCTTGTCTTTCGTATGTTGCTGGCAGCCTGTCTTTTTTCAGCACATACCCGAATGTGGCTTTTTTCTGCTTGTCCCAGCTCCATCCGCCCTCTATCGGCTCAAAGTCTTTGAGTTTTTTTCTTATGAAATGGTATGCTTTCATCAGTTTTGCTCCTGTTGGGTCTTCTTTTCCTTCTGGTACATCTACTTCTACCATCAAAAGTTTTCCTTTTTTCTTGAAATAGTCTTTATCGAATTTCTTGTATTCAAAGAATTCTTTTGCTGGTTTTTTCAGGAATTTTTTTGCGCACTGGATGAAATAATCAAAGTTTTTCTTGTTCACTGCTGCTGCTGCATTCCTGTCTGGCTGCACCGGGTCAATAACAATTAAGGGCCCCTGTATCTTGCTTTTGTTCAGCACAAGTGGTGCTTTTCTCCCTATTTTTCCTGTGGGGTCTATTATTACTTTTGGCTTCCATTTTGCTGCTGCCCTGAGCATTGGCATGAATCCTTTGTAATATATGACAAGAATGTCAACCACATGCCCTGAGAACCCGTGTATGTAGCTTTCTGCGCCGTATACTCCGTTGACTTTCATGAATCTCTTGGCCAGCCTTATGTCATCCTTGTATTTTTTGCCTTTTGTGTTTACCCATTTAACATGTCGTGGTGAGAAGTCTGTTACATTTTGCGCTTGTTCTGCTTTCTTGATATCCAGGACAGGCACTATCTCGAATTTTATGAGGTTCTTGACCCAGAAGTAATCCCTGCTTCCGTGTATTGTCTCTGGCTTGAATTTCTTGAGCACTTTTGCAAGCATCCTGCTTAGGTCTTTATCCCTGTATTTCATGCCAAATTTCACAAAGATATCAACGTCATAATCCCCTTTTAACCATGTTTTTTTTGCATAGCTCCCTCCTGCAACTGCTTTTGCCTTTATTTTGTGTTTTTTAATCTCAGAATTTAGTTTCTTTAGAAATTCCTCTACTTCTTTTACTTTCTCTTTCTCTGGCTTTATCTCTTCAAGCACTTGTTTGAGTATTTTCTTCATTATAAGACATAGTAAGAATGAGGTATAAAAATCTTTTTATATGTGAACTTTTGTTTTGGTATTTAAAAAGGAAAAGTTCACATATTTTAAATTTTGCCTGATTTGTCATTAAAAAGCAAAATTTAAATATACTAGTACCGAATTAATTCTTTAAAAAAGGGGTAATAATGGTAGAAGCACTGTCCATACTCACAGCGATTTCAGTTGTCTTATTGATAGGGGTGCTGTTTTCTCTTTTGGCCAAGCGTTTGAACCTGCCTGAGATTCTTGTTTTGATTCTTGTTGGTATTGTTTTTGGTTTTTTGACTTATCAGGGAAAGCCCTTGATTCAGTTTCCTACTACTTTTCTTACTGCTGTGAGCCTGCTTGCACTGGCTTTGATTGTTTTTGACAGTTCTTCAAAACTGCGCTTAAAGGAGCTGGATACTTTTTCTATCAAGGCCCTGAAATTTGTTGGCATCCTTACTGTTTTGAGTCTTGTTGTTTTTACTCTTGCCACAAAGCTTTTGCTTGGCATTCCTATTGTTCTTGCTTTGCTGTTTGTCACCATCACTCTTGGCACCAGCCCTGATATTGTTCTCTCGATTCTGCAGGAGGCCAAGAACAAGGTTATTGCTATTCTTAAGCTTGAGTCTGTTTTTAACACTCCTTTGAATGTTTTGCTTCCTTTTGTCATCATTGATTTTACACAGGGCCAGTCCCAGATTTCTGGTGTTGTTGAGTTGATTGTTCCTTTTTTGACAAAGTTTGTTGTTGGCATTGGTGCTGGTATTTTTGTTGGCATTATTTTGTTTAAGGTTATGCAGAAGAGGTATTCTCCGCTTTACTCTCCATTGGCGGTTATTATTGCTTCTTTGCTTGCTTATGTTTTGGCGGAGAACCTGCACGGCAACGGCGTTCTTGCTGTGATTACTCTGGGTATTTTCTTTGGCAATGTCTCTGTCAGGGAAAAGGCGGAGGTCTTGTCTGTTGAGTCTGTCTTGACAAAGGCTTTTTTTATTTTTGTTTTTATACTGCTTGGCTTGACTATAAAGATTCCCTTGACTGCAGAGTTTTTCATAAGGTCTCTTTTGCTGTTTGCTGCTTATTTGCTGGTGAGGTATATTGCTGTTATCGCCAGCTTCAGGAAAGAGAAGCTAAAGCCAAGGGAGATTTGGTTTATCACTCTTAATGCTCCTAAGGGCATCTCTACTGCTGCTGTTGTGTTTCTATTGGCTATATACAACACTCCTGGGACTATTTATTATATTCCTGGCATCAGTATTGTTCTTGATGTCACTCTTGCTTTTATCCTGTACTCGATTATTCTCTCCACTGTTGTGTCCTCTTTCAAGGATAAGTTTTTTATTGCTAAAAAATGAGGGTTTGTCTTGGTCCTGGAGGCATTGGTTCTGATTATGAATCTAATTTCAGGAGGTTTAAGGATGCAGGGCTTGGTTGTGCAGAAGTAACTTTCACTCATGCAATTTATATGAATAGCAATAAGATTGCTAAGACAGTTGGTGCGGCTGCAAAGAAGTTTAAGATTGACTTGAGTGTTCACTGCCCGTATTATATTAATCTTGTTTCTGCAGACAAGTCAAAGATTGCTGCCTCTAAAAAGAGGATTCTTACAAGTGCAGAAAGAGGGCATTATCTTGGTGCAAAGTATATTGTTTTTCATGCTGGTTATTATGGCAAATTAACTAGACTTCAGGCGTATGAGGGCATCAAAAAGGCTATAAAGGATATGCAGGATGTAATCAAGGATAGCAAGTGGAAGGTCATGCTTGCTCCAGAGCTCATGGGCAGGGATTCCTCTTTTGGAACAATTGATGAATTGTATCAGCTGCACAAGGATACAAAGTGTGCTGCTTGTTTTGATTTTGCGCATCTCAAGGCAGCTTATCGCGGAAAGGTTAACTGGAAGTATGTTTTTGACATGATGAAGAAGTTTAAGTTTAAGCCCTTGACAGCGCACATGTCTGGTATTGAATGGGGGCCTAAGGGTGAGAAAAGGCACGTGTTAACGCCTGAAAAAGACATCCAGGAGGTTCTGCAGTGGGTTAAGAAATATAGGTTTGGCATAAGAATCATAAACGAGAGCCCTGACACGTTTGGTGATGCTGTAAAGACCCTGAAAATGTATAATAAACTTTAGAATGTTTTATATAGTGCAGATACTTTCTTGTTTTTGGTGGGTATTAATGGATGATGAAAAAGGCATAATAATGCCCTGGGGTCTTGCTGTCTTAGAGAGATTGATTGCAGATCCAGAGGCTCCTGGTTATGTCACTAGAGATGTATTTACGCACAGGTTCTGCAGTCATGATTTTTTATATGGCCATGGTGTAAGCAGCACTGCACAGGGAGATGGTTTTAAGACACTGCAGCAGTTTCTTGTCATGAGTGATGGCGATCCAAGAGGTGTTCTTGTATTTGGTATCCCTTCTAACCTGGAGCTCCAGGAGATAATACAAGGGGTATTTAAGGACAGGATTGGTATTGGAAGGAATATGTATGATTCAAATGTCCAGATTACTGTGCCAGACCAGTCTGTATCAAAGCTTCATGCTTATCTTAAGAGGATTTCAGGCGGTTTTGTATTGGTTGATGTGGATTCAACCTGCGGGACTAAAGTGAATAATAAAATGATAAAGCCAAATCCTCCGGGAACTGTTATTAAGCCAGGTGACAAGATTCAGTTTGGAAGGGCAAATCTTATATTTGATTACTTTTTAGCTCCTGAATGTTACGACAGGATACGTCATGACATTAAGGCATATGGTAAAGGCAGTAATACTGGACACTGATTTTTTGATTCACTGTGCTAGTCATAAGGTTGATTATGTGGAGGAGCTGAAAAGAATCCTTGATTTTCCTTATAAAATTTATGTTATTGACAAGACTCTTGATGAGCTGGATAACATAATTGAAAGCCAGAAAGGCAAGTCCAAGGCAGATGCTAAACTGGCAAAGGCCATCCTGAAGGCTAAGAAGATTCCGTCAATCAAGACAAAAAAAGACAGGATTGTTGATGAATTGATTCTTGATATTGCAGGCAGGGACACGATTGTTGCAACAACAGATGCTGAGTTAAAGAGGAAACTGAAACAAAAAGGCATTTCTGTTGTTGTGCTGCGCCAGAAAAGCCACTTAAAACTTGTTTCTCACTAATAAGGGGTGAATAACCACAAGCTTTTTAAATGGCCTGCTTTTTTTTGTCGTGAAAATGAAGCCAGCAAAAAAGCAATATTTTCATTTGTATGATGCCCCTCCTGAAAAGCTGGAGGCATGCACACGGTATCTTAAGGCAATTCCCCGGCAGGGTCTTGTTGTTCTTGATAATAATGTTATTCCTTGGACTGACAGCAGGCACCTGAAGGGCGTGCCTGGAGCTAATATTGGGCATATTCTTAAGTACAATGCTGCTCTTGAGTCAAATCTAAGGGATTTTCCTGCTGACAGGGTGCTTGTGCCAAAAGATATCAGGGAGGAAATGAATGATGGTATAGCAGGAGTAATAAGCGAGATTCAGCATTCTTCTGGCAGCACGTCTTTATACTCCTGTCTTATTGATTCATACCAGAAGCTTGAAGAACAGGTTAATAGTCCAAAGAGAGTTGATTTTGAAAAGTCTGCAGAAGAAGACAAGGTTTTTTCTGCAATGAAACATATTATTCGCAAGCTTGTTGTTGATTTTCCAGAACTTAAGAAAGAGCCAAGTTCTGGTGACGAGCCTGATGAACGTCTTGTTGCTTATGCTTTTGCACAGTCTGTTTTGCAGGACAAGAAAGTGTATATTCTTTCAAGTGATAAGGATGTGATGAATATTGCAGCAGAATTGTATTCTGTTTTGACTGCTGAGAATGTTGTTGGTACTGAGACTATCACTGGCCAGCGCCTGAAACTTAATAATGTTGAGGTTATGTGGTTTGATCCTGCTTTTAATCTGTTCAAGTCGGCATACAATGGGAAAAATAAGGCTTCTGCAAAATGGGAGCCAAGGAATGGTTATACTTCACATGATAAGGCAGAATTCAGAAAGTTTGTTCAGAGAAATCTTGTTGGGGCAGAGACTGCCTTGGGCAATGGCGCGGCTCTTGCTGCATTGCTTGAGCAGGAAGAAAAGGGTGCGCCTGCAAAGACATCAAAATCTAAAACAAAGCCTGAGCCAGAACAGCCTGTTAAGCAAGAACCCTCTGTTCTTAAGGCTCTTGAGCGCATTTATGCCTGTGTTGGTGTTGATCCAGAGCAGTTGTCTGTTGATGACCAGGATAAGATTGCAGAGGCTCTTGATATTTGCAGTGATTTCAGGGCAGTTTATGAAACATGCGGTCTTTCTGTTGACAGTCTTGATGAGCAAATCATGCAGCTCACTGAAAAGACCCTGCCTCATCTGATTGAAACAGCAGAGGCAGAAGCAAGGGATATTAATAATCAGATTATTGAGTTAAGGCAGAGCCCAGAGTATCTTAGGGCTTTACCTGAGAATCCTGTTGTTGCTGAGATAACTGAGTTGGAAAAAGCATTCAGGAGTACGCAAAAGAAATTAATAGAATACGAGCAAATGCAAAAAAGAAGTTCTGCTCCGGTTGATACTGCAAGTCCTGTTACAGATGAGGCTTCTTTTGTCAAGGCCCTTAGAGAAGATGGAGCTGAAGCTAATGAAGATTGCATTTGGGCTTCAAATACCCAGATTGCAGATGCTCTTGGCTGGAATAAGGCGCGTGTCAGCAACACGGTCCGAAAGTTGGAGTCTGCTGGGCGTCTTGAGCGTGAGAAAAGAGGAAAATACACTTTTAATCTTTTGACAAAGGATATTTTGCACGAGCTGGTTTCAAGGTTAAAAACACAACCTTTTTAAACACCTCTTTATTCTTAAGGTATAGTGAGATGCAGGGGGTTTCTGAAACAATGCCTTCCTGTGTTGATGCAGGCGAGGATTAAAAAATGTTTTACAGAATTGAGTTAAAAGACCATATCAGGGTGCCTCCGATGTATTTTAATTTGGATGTCAAGGAGGCAGTTCTGAAGTCTGTCAAGCTGAAATATAACGGCTTGACTAATGCAGAGCTTGGCTTTGTTATTGATATTGTGAATGTTACGGATATTGGCGAGGGTGTAATCATTCCTGGTGACGGCGCTTCGTATTATGAGACAACATTTGAGATTATTGCTTTTAAGCCTGAATTGCAGGAGGTTGTTGTTGGAAGGATTAAGGATATTGCTGATTTTGGTGCTTTCCTCACAATGGGTCCTGTTGACGGCATGATTCACATCAGCCAGACAATGGATGATTTTGTGAGTTTTGCAAAGGAAAAGGTCCTGACTGGAAGGGACAGCAAGAAGGTCCTGAAAGTTGGTGACCTTTGCAGGGCAAGGGTGATTGCAGTTTCATTCAAGGACATCACTAATCCAAAGATTGGTTTGACAATGCGGCAGCAGGGTCTTGGCAAGCTGGAGTGGATTGAGGAAGAAGGCAAGGAAAAACAGGCCAAGGAAACAAAAAAGCCTGCTGCAAAAAAATCAGAAGGTAAGAAAAAATGAAGAAAAAAGCATGCAAGAATTGCAAGATTTTTGTTGAGGGTGATGAGTGTCCTGTCTGCAAGGGCTCTCAGTTCATTACTAACTGGAAGGGAAGATTGTATATTATTGATGCCAACAAGTCTGTGATTGCAGAAAAGCTTGGTGCAAAAGTTAAGGGAGAATATGCTATAAAAGTGACTTAAAATGAAGATAGAAATAAAGGAAAAAAAGGAAAATCCCTTGTTGTCAAGGATTGAGGTATCTGGCACTGTTTCTTTTGATGGTACTACGCCCTCTAATGAGCAGGTTGCGCAGGGCATTGCTTCTCAGATGAAGATTGAGCCTTCTGTTGTTAAGATGCGGAAGATTAGGAATACTCTTGGCTCTCACCAGGCAGATTTCACTGCTTTTGTTTACAATTCAAAGGAAGAGCTTGACAGGATTGAGCCAAAGCCCAAGAAGCAGTTAGAGAAAGAGAAAAAGGCTGCTGAGGCTAAGAAAAAGGCTGAAGAAGAGGCTAAGCCTGCTGAGGCTCCTAAGGAAGAGAAGAAAGAAGAGGCTGCTCCTGAGAAAAAGGAAGAAGCAAAGCCTGAAGAGAAGAAAGAAGAACCTAAAGAAGAGTCAAAAAAAGAAGAAGCTCCTAAGGAAGAGGCTAAGCCTGAAGAGAAAAAGGAAGGTGCTGAATAATGGGAGAAAAAAAGCCGAGAAGAAAGAGAAAGCCTGTCAAGACTGCTGATTTTTTCGAGAAAAAAGGAGATTCCTTGGAGAGAAAGAGAAAATCCTGCCCAAAATGCGGCCAGGGATTCTTCATGGCAAAGCACAAAGGCCGTTCTTACTGCGGAAAATGCAAATACACAGAGTTTGAGTCTGCTAGTAAGAATGAGGAAAAGGAAAAGAAGAAGTAATTTTTTTATTTCTAATCAATATTCTGCATAACAAGCAAATCTTCTGTTGTTAACTTTTCACCTCTTATTAGTTTGTCTTCAACTTCTTTTTGTCTTTCTGATATTGTTTTTTTGCGTTTTTTCTCTTGTTTCTCTTGTTTGACTTTTTTCTCTTCTTTATAGGTTGCATCAAGCTCGCCTATTTGCTGTAGTTTCTCTTTCAGCTTCTCATTGACTTTGTTTATTTCTTCTTTTTTCTCTGTTATTTCTTTCTTGACTTTTTCTTCTTTTTCTTTGAGTTCTTGTATTTTTTTGGAGTTTTCTATGCTTGTTTCGTGTTTTTCCTGGCTCTCTTTTGCAAGGTCTTGTATTTTTTTGTGGTATTCGTCTGCTTTTTTCTTTTCTTCATCTATTTCTTTGGACAGGCCGTGTGTTGATTCCCACACCCCGCTCATTTCTGTTAATTCCTTGAATTTTTTCTTTAATTCCTTGAGCCGCTTCATCAGTTTTTGTTCTTTGTCAAAGCTTAGCGCGCTGGTTTCTATCTTGAATTCTATTCCCTCTATCTCTCTCTTGAGCTGGGACGGGCTTTCTTTTATTCCTTTTTTGCGTTCAAGGTCTTTTTTCTCTTTGTTCAGTTTTTTGATGTTCTCTATTTTTTTGGTTATGTGTTCATTAAGATTTTTTCTTTCTTTCTTGAATTCTTTTACAGACGTGGTTAGTTCATCTCTTTTTTTTCTTAGATTTTTTGTGGTATTGATGAGAGAAATGATTTCTTTTCCAAGCTTTTCACGCTTGTCAAAGAGTGCTTCTTTTTGGTCGTTAATCTGGTTAAGACTCTTTCTTAGCTCTTGTATTTCTTTTCTGAGCTCATTTATCTGTTTTGAAGTTCCGCTGTTCGATGGATGCATTTATTTAACTCTGTTGTTGTGAATAAAAAAAGCAAAAACAACAACTTACTACCTCCTTAGCCAAATAGTGCGCCAAGTCCAGCTGCTGCTTCTTCAGCAGATTTCTTTTCTTCTTTTTTCTCTTCTTTCTTTTCTTCTTTTGGCGCTTCTCCACCAGCCGCTGCAGGCGCTGCTGCTGCAACAGGTGCAACTGTGGCGTTTTTTATTGCTTCATCAATATTGACGCCGTCAAGTGATGCTACGAGTGCTTTTACTCTTGCATCATCTGCTTTTGCTCCAGCTGCTTCCAGCACTTTCTTTACTGTTGCTTCGTCTACTTTGCCTCCAGCTTTGTGGATCAGCATTGCCGCGTATACGTATTCCATTTTTCGACCTCCCTTGATTATGACTTATTTTCTCTTAGTGTTCCTTTTTCCTGAAGATTTTTCAGTAAATCTTTAGCTTGATTTTGTGATACATCCCCTTGTTTTGGGTGTTGCTTGTCTTCAGCCTTTGCTTCTTCTTTAGGCTGCTCTGCCGGCTTTTCTTCTTCTTTTGGAGCTTCCTTTTTTTCTTCAGCAGGTTTAGCTTCTTCCTTTGGCTTTTCTTCTTTCTCTTCTGTTTTTGCTTCTTCTTTTGGTGCTTCTGCTGGTTTCTCTTCTGTTTTTACTTCTGGCAGCTGTCCTTTTAGTGCAAGCATTTCTCTTTCTGCTTTTTCCAGCAGTTCTGCTGCTATTTCGTCTGCCATGAAGTTTCCTTCTCTTGCTATCTCTTTTGCTGCCCTGTATGTTCTTTGTATCATTGGCTCTATTGTCTCTGGTGTGGTATAACCAATTTGCAGTGCAAGCTCGTGCGCCTGGCTTGCTGACATCATCAGGTCGCCCATGAATTTCTCTTCATCTATGTCTAGCACGCTTTTTGGGTAGATTGTGCCTTTTTCATACACTGCCAGTAAATCCAAGCCGATTTCCATTGGCTCTATTCCTAGTCTTGATAGCATGCTTGCGAGTTTTTCGCTTATTTCGTCTCCTTCTGATGCTACTTTTGTATCTGATTTAATTGCAATCTTTCCTCCTTCTACAGCAGCCTTGATTCCAATTGCTCCTAATTCGCCGATTACTGGTCCTGGTGCAAATGGTGTTGGTCCTGCTGGCACAATGATGTCAGAAGGGGCTGTTTGTCCTGCTTTTGCAGGCGCTTTTGACTTGTTTTGTTTTAGTGTTTTGTAAAGTGTGAAAGGGTTTTCTTCTGTGAACAGTAATGCAGGCATTCCTTTCATTATTTCTTTTATTTTTTCAAGGCCTGGCTTGTCTTTTGCCTGGTCAAGTGCTTTCAGGATAAGCCTTCTTTTTGTCATCATCAGGTCTACTTTGTCTCTTAGCTGGGCCCTCATTCTCTGGAGCTGTGGTGTGGGCAGGTTTTCCATGTTTACAACGCCGATTATTGGGTATTTTTTTATTTTGTCAACTATCTCTTTCACTGTTTTCTTTTTCTTTGGCGCCGCCCTGCTTGTTTTTTCGCTCATTTTTTCGCAGCCTCTTCAGCTTTCTGCATTTTGACTTCTTTTTGTGTTATTGTTGCTGGAGGGCCCATTGTGAATTTTATTTGTATGTTTTGTATGTTTCTTTCCTCTCCTGGTAGCACGCTCACCAGTGTGTTGTATATTGCTTGTATGTTGTCAAGTATTTGCTCATCTGGCATTTCTTGTGTTCCTGCAGGGCATTTCACGCTTAATTCTGTTTTTGCAATCAGCGGCAGTGTTCTCTGCAGTTTTTCCACTAATGGTTTTAGGTTTGTGTTTGGAGGAACTACGCATCCCAGTTTGGGGTTTGGCATTTTTCCTCTGCTTCCAAGTATTCTTCCGAATGTTTTTGCGACGTCTGGCATTATGTTTGCCTGTGCTATGAAGAAATCGTGTTCTTTTGCCAGTTTTTTGCTTAAAAGCTTGCTTTCTGCGTATTTTGGAAAGTCTGCGTGCATCACGACTGTGTCGCAGTTTTCTTTTGCCTGTTCTGCCAGTTCTGGTCCCACTAGTGCGCATGTCTTGACTGGTTTTCCCTTGCCGTATCTTGTTGTTGTCCAGGTGTTTACCTGCTGGTCTGGTTTTTTCAGGTCCAGGTCTTTTAGGTTTATGATTAGGTCATAACTCTGCTTGAACTTTCTTTCTGGAGAATTCTTTTTTATTAGTTCTATTGCTTTTTTGAAGTTTTCTTTGTTCATCTCGTCCCTCCAACTCAAAGAGTTGTAATGCGGGTAATGACTATGTGAATTGATGGTTCATTTATAAAGTTTTCGTAGTCTGCAGTAGAAATCTTTATATACTTCTTTTATAAAGACTATCTTATGAGCAAGAAGGGTAAAAGCACTGTTTTGGCTGCATATGTTATGTTGATTACCATTGCTTTAGTTGGGGGCTTTTTGACTTATTCCATCAGCACCCCTAGCGGGGCTGTTGTTTCTGATAAAAGAAGTCCTGTTATTACACTTAACTCTTTTGATGCTGTTTTTGATCCTGACGGCGTGACTAGTTTCAAGCTGGCTGCCTCTGCTAAGGAGAATCTTAAGATGGGCTTGACTGGTGAGTTTGTTCTTTCTATTGAGACTGCAGGGAAAACTTTGGTGTTTGACGGCTTTGTTTTCTTTGATGGTGTTTTTGGTGAGATAAATAGCATTAAGGTCACAAGGCCTAATGGCGAGTTTGAGGCAGAGGATGTTGAGGGCACTGTTGTTGTCACTAATGCCATTGATGATACTGCTAATGTCTTGATTAAGGTTGATTTCAAGAGGCCTATGCAGGGTTCTTTTTTTGAGCCTCCTTCAAAATTATTGGTTAATTTTGGCTTCAAGACTTATAACAAGACTTACAAGAGCAAGGTTTTGCCTATCAGATATGTTGAAAAGCCTAATCCTTTTCCTTATTACTTGACTAAATTAAAGATTGTAGAAATAAAGGTTTGATTATCCTTGTTTTACTTCTTTTGATTGCTGCATGTCTGTAATCAGGTCTCCGGCTGTTCTTAATATCTCGTCAATCTGTTTTTGTTTTTCTTTGTTTGATATGTCTTCAAAGCGAATGTTGTTCATTATGTTGAAACACTTGCTTAAGCTTGCTGCAGCATCTGCAACTGCTTCTTTAACAGTTTTGTATTCCAGTCCCGCGCTCATATTTGCCATTTTTTTACCTCCTAAATTACCTCCCAAATCTTCTTTCTCTTTGAGAGTATTCTTGTATTGCAGCGATAAAATCTTCTTTCTCTAGTTCTGGCCAGTGTTTATCTAAAAATATAAGCTCAGAATACGTGCTTTGCCATGTTAAAAAATTCGAAGTCCTTCTCTCCCCGCCTGTTCTTATCACTAAGTCTGGCTCTGAATTCAAATAAAGGTTATCTGCAAATGTTTCTTCATTTATTGCACTGATATCCAGCTCTCCTTTCTTGACCTGTTCAGCTATTTTGTGCACTGCATCAATGACTTCCTCTCTTCCGCCGTATGCCATTGCAAAGTGAATGTGATATCTGTCATGCTCTTTTGTCAGTTCCATGAGTTTTAGCATTCTGGAATAAACTTTTTCAGGAAATTTAGAAAGCCGGCCAATGAAATCTATCCTAACACTGTCTTCCTTGAGCTTTGCAAGGTTCTCTTCTTTCATCAAATCATCAAATTCCTTGCAAAACACGCCCATTAGATAATCAAACTCGTGTTTTGGCCTGTTGAAGTTTTGTATTGAGAATGCGTAGAACGTGACTTCTTTTATGCCTAGTTCTTTGCTCCACTCTAGTACACTGCGGAGTTTTTTGGCCCCCCATTCATGGCCCATCCAGGGTTTTAGCATTAGTTTTTTGGCAAATCTTCTGTTGCCATCCATTATTATACCCACATGTCTTGGTACTTTTTCCATCTATACACCCGTATTTGTATTTCATTTATATATTTTTTCAAACAATTGTACAAATGTGTCTTTTGGCAGTCTGAGCCCTGATTCAAGTAATGCTTTTGCTAATTGTATTCCTGCTTTTTCTTCATGCCCTGTTGGTTGTATTTCTAGTGCGTCTTTTAAGGTTTGTGAACAAAGAAACCCTTCGTTTAGTGCTATCACTGCATTTCTTTTTCCATTCAATATTTTCTGCTCAACCAAGTCAACTGTTACACAGTCATACTTGAGGTCTTCACTAAATCCATGATTAACTAATTCCTGTTTAACCAAGGCAATTACTGCATCTTTGTAATCCAAATCTTGAATATCTGTTATTTTCTCTTTCTCTCGCAATGGCTTAACAACCCGTCCTAGGTATGCTTTTACTTTCTGCCTGCTTCCGTTGATTGTCCATTCATTTTCTACGAGGTAGGCATATTCTTTTCCTTTTAGTTTTTTTATTCTGACAAACGCCATTTTTCTGTTTAGGCACTATGTAATATTTAAGAATTTCGCCTTATCGGCCAGTATACGCTTTTCCACACTACTTTTTGAACACTTGGCACTCAAACGTGTATATCTTTGTTTCTGGGCTTTCCCAGGCTCTTGATGGCAGTCCTGCTTTTTCACACGTCATGTTTAGTGCAGATTCTGCATCTGAATTGAATTCAGGAAATACCTGCGGCAGTAATATTCCTTTGTATTGCTCTTTTTCAGCTATCAGGCCGTGTTTGCCGATTTGTATCTTGCTCGGCCTCTCCTCAGGCTTGCATTCCAGCAGTTTTGGCTCTGTTAATACTGATATCTCAAATGTTATCTCTGGAAGTTCTTGTTTTGATGTTGCTGGAAATCTTGGATCTTCAAATGCTGCCCCTTTTGCTGCATTTACCACTGCCCACCATAGCGGGTGTTCTGGTTCAATGTATCCTATGCATCCCTGCAGGTATTTGCCTTTTTTGATGCACACAAATACCCCTCTTTTATCGCTGTATTTTTTCTTTATTGCTTCTGGAACCTGGTAGGGCTTTTTGTCCAGATAGCTTTTTACAGCCTCTTTTGCAAGTTTTATTAGTTCTTGCCTGTCTTTAGCAGTCAGCATTTTACTTGATTTTTTTGGCCTGTTCTTTTAGCTTTGCTGATTCTTTTGTCAGTCGTTTTACTGCTGCAGAAATAGTCTTTTTTGGGTCTGCACCGTCTGTCTCTAGTACAAATTTGGGAATGTTTACCAAGGGGTGTGCTATGTTATACCCTGCTGCCTTTACGTGTGAGTCTGTCCACAGTTCTTTTTGTAGTGCATTGCAGAGTGTGTTTCCTTCCCCTTTTACCTCAAACACGAGTCTGTTCTTTTTTTCCTCGAGAATGTTGATTTCCATTTTATCCTCTGGAATCCTGGGTGCTTTATAAAGGTTACGAATTGTTTGCAATTCTAACCTCTGAAAATCCTATTCCCATACTCATATTTTATCATTGCCAGCATTGCTATTCCTGCAGTCTCGACTCTTAGTATTTCCTTGCCCAGTTTTACTGGCGTGAATCCTCTTTTTTTGGCTTTGTCTTGTTCTTCGTCTGTAAATCCTCCTTCAGGCCCGATTAGGCACAGTATTCTCTTGGGCCTTCTTTTTTGCAGTGCGTGCTTTATGTCTTGTTTTGCCGTCGGCAAAGCAATCAGTTTCAG
The DNA here is from genome assembly GCA_014729555.1 of Candidatus Woesearchaeota archaeon. GTDB lineage: Archaea > Nanobdellota > Nanobdellia > Woesearchaeales > ARS49 > WJJT01. The sequence continues at coordinate 39,681 of WJJT01000036.1, read as the reverse complement.
GTCATAATCTTCTGTAAAATCCAGCATTTCCTCGAATTTCGCTGGCTCTGTTATCCCTGGTACTGTTGCTCTCTGGCTCTGTTTGGCTGCCTCTACTGCTATTCTGGTCCATCGCTCACTTTTCCCTTCTTTATTAGGTATAACTACTCCTCGCTTTGTCACTACTGGGATTATTCTGCTCACTCCGAGCTCTGTGGCTTTCTGTATTATCCAGTCCCATCGTTTTCCTTTAGGCACAGATATGGCTAGATCAACCAAAACCTCTGTTGTTCTCACTTTTTCCCTTGCAACCACCTTTATTTCTAACTTTCTAGGCCCTATATCCAATATTTGGCCTGTTATCTCGTTTCCTGTACCATCAAATAAGCATATCTGGTCCCCTTTCTTGAGCCTCAGGACCTTCATGTGCCTGGTTTCCTCACCCTCTATCCTCACTATTTGCCCGCCAGGGAGCTTCTTTGTGAAGAATCTGGTTACTTTAGTCATTTTATTTTTGTTTCAACCCTCACTTTTACTGCTTTTTTCCGGTATTATTCCAGAATCTTGTTGTGATTTTACTAGTGCCTAATTATTTCAAGCCGGTTTCAACATTCCTATGAACTCTCACTTTTTGGGCTTTTTTCTGGTAAAACACCAAAATTTGGCCTCGCTTTTGGCACCTGTAAAGCAGTTATTAGCCCCTCTAAATGCCTTTTTAAGCCCCTCTCAAGACCCTTGTTTGTCTCTTTTGCCCAGGCTTTTTAGCCTGTTTTTCAGGCCTCTTTTCCAGGCAAAATCTGGCACTTTTGCCAACTTTTCACTTTTTGGCTCAAAAACCGCATTTTTTGCTTACTATATATAATATGTTTTTTTGAGCTAATTTTTGGAATTTGTTTGTTTGATTCCCAAAGCCAAGCTTTGTTGGCTCTGTTTTTTTTTAATTTCAAAAGCCAGGTGTTTTTTTTGCCTTTGATTTTTTGTAGTTAAACCAAACTACTATTTAAACCTTTTGCAAGTCTCATTCCCAGTTATTCCCAAATTATTCCCAATTAGTCCCAGAAATAAAGCTTTTTACGTCGGGGTATATTCCCAAATTGTTCCCAATTTATTCCCCGTTAGTCCCAAGAATAAGGCTTTCTCGTCGATAACCAGTCCCAATCTTGTTCCCAGATAGTCTTGGTTTTTTCTTGGGATAGTCCCAGTTAGTCCCGTGTAGTCCCATTTCCGGCGCATTTGTCGTCGGTGAATATTCCCAAGGTATTCCCATTCCCATTCCTGCCTTGTTCCTGGGAATGTCTTGGGACTGTTTTTTTTGCAGAAAGATTTTTATAGTCCTGGGGTATTTTAATCCTGAAATGTTTTGGAGTTCAAAAAAAAGGGTGGATGAAAGGCTTGCTCAGATGGATGCAAAAATTGCTGATTCCTTTAACAGGGTCAGGCAGGATACTGCAGCCATCTACCAGTGGCTTGATTTTTTCTATGAGGAATCCAGCAAGCAGAAGGCTTTGGTAAGGCATCAGAGAGAGCGGATTGATGCCATGAAAAAAGAGCTTGAAGAGCTGGAATCTGCCCCTAAGTCAATGACAGATGTTAAGAGGATTGTTGACTCTTTTTACGACATTGACGAGCTAAGAAAGCGAATGAGCCAGCTCTCTGAAAAGCTGGATCATCTTGAGGAAAAAAGAAGGGTGCAGCCCCAAGAAAAAAGGCCTGTCATGAGGGAGACAGCCCCTGCTGCAAGGCCTGCCTCTGCTCTCAGGGAGAAGATGATCAAGAAGATCACCAGGAATTCCAAGGACTACATCAAGAGCATGATTGTCTCCCTGATTCGCAAGTATAACAGGATTTCAGCAATGGCCCTCAGGGAGATTATCGTGGATGAGCAGGCGCTCTGTTCAAAGAGCTCGTTTTACAGGCTTTTGGACGAGATTGAGAAAGAGGCAGATATCACGGTTATAAGCTCTGGCAGGGAGAAAGTGTATGTTTCAGAGCTTCCAAAGCGTGCCAGAAAATAGATTTTGCAGAACATAAATGTTTAAAAACAAGCCCTTTGTTTAAGAGGGCTACTGTGAGGGGTGGTAAATTTGAAGACAGGAAAAGAAGAGGTAACACTGAATAGTGGTGTGGTTTTTAGCGAGAATTTTGCATACATTCTTGAGGCTGTTAAAGAGGAGCTGGATGACCATCGTGAATCCATTAATGAGAACACAACTGAGATCCAGACAAATCACGAGTTCTTGATGCAGTTGGATGCTAAAATCGACAAGTTAGCCTCTAAAATTGAGGAGATGAGCCTTTTAGTCAAGGGCAGTTCAGAAGAAACGCATTTCAGGGTCAAGGAGCTTACAAAGCGTGAAAAAGAGGTTTTTCGCGTGATTTACGGCTTGGGCTCCACAAAGGCCTTTGTCACCTATAGGGAGCTTGCTGCACAGCTTGGTATCTCAGAGTCATTGATTGCCCAGTATGTGGCTAATATCGTGGAAAAAGGCGTTCCGATTGTTAAGCGGTACTCCAGCAGCAGGGTTTACATCAATCTTACTCAGAATTTCAGGGACAAGCAGGCCAAGCACTGTGTTGTTGGGCTTAATACTCCTTTGTCGTATTGGGTGCATTGATTGCACTCGAGATTTTCTCTTTTTTGATTTGGTTCTGCAGCTCGCCCAGGAGCCTGAAACTGTCTTCAAGATGGTTTTTTACAGTGGATTCTGCTTTTCTGAAGGCGCTCTCAAGGTTGTTGCCGTTCAGTTCATACCCTATGATCACTTTTCCTTCTGAGACAAAGCTTGTTTTCTTGAGGATTCCAAGGTGCAGCCACCTGTGGAGGTAGTCGTACATGGTCTGCCTTTTGATTCCTGCGAATATGCCCATTTCCTCTACTGGCATCACTGCTGATTCTGGTTTTTTCTCCTTGTTTGCCTGCTTCTTGCGCTCATATAGCTCTATTAGCAGTTTGTGCATTTTTGCAGAGCCGTCTTTTTTTCTTGGCAAGAGCCCGAATCTGGCCAGCAGTATTCGCGCCATTTCCTCTACATCTGCGTCTGGTAGAACTTCGTTGTTTCCTAGTTGGATGTTCATTCAAAAACCTCTTTTGTGCTTTGTTTTGATGAACTCACTTAAATTTCTTTCGGTATTACCCCGACAATTAAAACTTTTAGGATTTGCTTAAAAGTCTAATTTATTAAAACAAACAATATTTGCTTAAAACTTATAATCATTCTGGGTTTTTAAGTTTGAATTTTTCTGAAAAAATCCAGAATTTGCCCATATTTTGGATCTGAGAAGACTTTTTCAAAAAAGAGTATTCTGGCCTTCTGAAGTGGGTGATTTCAAGCCAAATTTAACGTGTGTTTTGTTAAAATCCCGACAATTTTCACAAACCAGTCTTTTTTCAAGGTTTCAAAAAACCACTTTTTCTGGTATAACTCCGACACAGCAGAGATTTTCCTGGACTTTCTGTGATTTGCCCGACAAATGAGTTCAAGGGGCGTATCATCAAGAACCGTGGTTCAACACCAAATCCTGCAAAAGTAATGTAGTTTCTCAAAATTCTGGTATAATCCCTTACAGTATCAAAAAGCAATGGTTAAGCACTAGTTTTCTCTAACTCTCACTTTTGGCATTTTTGGCCAAAAATGTCCCTATTTTGGAGTATCTTGGATTTGTTTTTTTATCCTCTGTAAATTGAAAAAATTGATTTTGTCACTGCTTTATTGGGACATCTTGTCTTTTACGAGATAAATTAAACAAAACATTGATTAAAACACAATAGACTAACTTAAACACATAATAAAAAACATAATACAAAAGTAATATTATAAAATATATTCTGAAATACTAACCAAATTTTTCCACCTTTGAAAAGTGAGGATAACAAGAGCGAACAATTGTTTCCAGGAAAAATTTGAATATTAATGCAGGGAAAATCCCTGAATTTAAGAGCGGCGAGGTTTAGGCACCATTAGATTTTTGGCTAACAAGGCGTGAAAAATAGGTATTCTCAATCACTGGCTTTGAGGTAATTTTGGGTAGTTTTAACAGTGGTTCTGGATTAGGCTTAAACCCAGGAATACTGGCTTAGAATAACAAATTAAAGAAAAAGTGAGTTTATTTCTTTTTCTCTAGAACTTCTAGTAATATTCCGCGCAATATAACAAGCTGGTTTTGTATTTGTCTGAGATATGATTTAGAATCTTTTACAACTTTAGCCATGTTTTTGCGCCCGTATTGATTATAAAGCATAGACAGGTTGCTCATTGCCTCTAATGCTGTGTCTACTATTTTTTCAATTTTATCACCCTCAAAAAGCTGCGGGTTGTGGTAGGCTGGCGGACTTGTTTTTAAGAATTCTTGGCTTATTTTTCCTTGTTTTTTTAGTTTTTCAAATTCTGAGCGTATTAATGCTGCGTTTTTCTTTACTTTTTTAAGCAATTTTTCGTCTTTAGTTAATATTTTGTCCAGTTCTCGCTGTGTTGAATCATTCATCCAGCCTCCTAGTTCTAGATACTGTTGGAATAGACGGCTAAAATTATTCAATTCTTCCACATTTTTAAAGTGCGCCACCTCTTCTGCTTGGAAATATCTTGGCATAATATCTGATAATTTCCCGAATAAAGAAGCTATTGTTTTGTTCATCTTTCCCGCCTTAGCCTATGTAAGTGAACTTTTTCTGTTTCTTCAGTTTTTGGGCTTTCTCACCATGCTGGACTATCTGCTTTAGTTTTTTCTCAAACTCTTCTGCCTGTTTTAGCAGCGGTTTTGGGTCTACTTTCAGCCCAAGGTAATCGTCCACTAATTCTATTATTTGTGCTGCTGCCTTGCTGTCAGGCATTTTTGTGTGTGTCTCTGCAAACAGGCATGTTGTCTTGAAGGGTGACTTCAGGAGTATTGCAGCTGTTGAGCCAACGATTATTCCTTCATTCAGGCACTTGTGCCCCAGCTTGTCCAGCTTCTTTGATAATGCAGGGTCTTTTGTGAAATAGAATGCTTTTGTGTCTTTTCCAGAGGGTTCTCCTGTTGACCCTACCCCTTCTAGTGTCACAAGCTCTTTTGCCTCTAACTGCTTGCACACGTCTATTATCAGCTCTGCTACCTGCCATTCAAGCCCTGCTGCGCTTGTTATTGCATGTATTATTACAATGTTGCTTTTCTTGTTATAGTAGATGCCTACTGGGTCTACCATCTTGCATTCATGTATTGCCACCATTGAGGGTGTGTGCACTGTCTCAAAAAAATAACTTCCTATCTTTTCGCACTTAAGGTGGTCTATCAGGAATCCTGTGGCTATTGTGCCAACAAGCCCTATGCCTGGGAAGCCCTCTATGACTGTGGGGTTTTTTGGTTTTTTTGTGAGTGTCAGTTTCTTTTTTTCTTTTTCTTTTTTTGCCATTGTACTCAGGACAAGGAAAAGCATAGTATTTAAACTTTTCTTCTTAAGTCAAGCGAAAATTAGAGCTTGTCCAAGTTCTAAATTCAAGAAAACAAGGTTTTTGGCGAAAAATTTATATATTGCGTTTGTGGATTTAATGTTTAATTAAATTAATTTGAGGTGATTTGATGGCTAAGAAAAAAAGCATGGGAATGATCTGCTCACCAGGAAAGTGCCCTGGCTGGTTTGGAATTCTTGTTCTATTGGTTGGCCTTTGGTTCATGGCTGCTGACCTTGGATACCTGAGCACAGGCGGCTTGACAATATGGCCTATTGTCATTGCTTTGATTGGTTTGCATATGTGGCTTGTTAAGTAAGCCATTTTATTTCTTTTATTTTTCGGTATTTATATTGTTCTTAAACCATAATCTTTTTATACAGTCGCTATTTTAGCTATTTTACTTATTCGTAATTATTAAGTAGTACTTGGTTGGTGTGATATGGCTGAAAAAAAAATGCCTGATGAAAATAGACAGAAAAAACCTAGACTTAGTATTCTTGCAAGAGCAATCAGTATGTTTCGTAGACCTGATGCTGAGATCATTGCTGATCTAGAAAAGAAAATAAGAGACTCTAATCTTAAAAAGCAACGGTACAAACAAGATGCAGAGGCAGCGCAGAGCAGGGTGCGGCAGTTTGAGGCTTTTGAAGAATTGCAGACATTTATTCTTTCTGTCGTAGATTTATGCAAAAGCAATAAAAGAATTTTAGAAGACTATGCAGGTGAGACTGAGGCTGCTGAAATCTTAGCGCGTGCAGATGGCAGTCCTTCAGAATCAAGAGAGGATTTTATGTTTAAGGAAGTTCTGCGGGTGACCATAGAGAATGCAAAACACTTTGAGGCCCGTGTTCAAGGAGCTCTTATGAAAGCACATAGTAAAGAAGATACTGCAAATGATAAGTATAACAAACTGATGGACTGCCTTGCAAAGATAGTTCCTGATACAGTTGCAGATGCAAGATGCAGGATTGATTATGCAGATAGCCTGAAGGATGCAGATAATAAAGGGGAAAAGCCAGAAGAAGAAAAAGAATCTTACAAAGATATATTTTCAGACACGATACTGGCAGCAATTACGCAGCGGAAACTAATACAGAGGCTGTACCAAGGGCTTCTTGAGCATTTTCCAGATGAAAAAGAATTTTTGTCTAGTTTGGTAACAAATGCATCTGATTCAGAAGGCAAAGTTGCTGCATATGCGCTTGATAAATTACTACAGCAAAAAAACAGGATTGCAGATTATGGCCATGAAAATCAAAAGCATGCACCTGCGCTTAGCAATATGCCCCAGTATTTAATAGGAAAGGAACTTGATAAAACCAGGTTAAGAAAAGAGCCAGTTCCATACCTTGTTGAGGTAATAACCAGCCTGAAAGAAGAGGCAGATCAAGCAGGATATAGTCTTGCACTTTCTCCCGCAGACCCAGTTGAGCTTGTTCAGCAGGCTTATCTGCATGGGATTCTTAGTGATTCCTATTCACAAGAAGGCGAAGAAAAATTAGCAAAAGAGCAGTTGAAGAAGGCAGAATCATTATGCCAGACAGCTCTTGATCTTGCACCAGAAGAAAGCAAAGAATCAATAAAGGCAGAGATCCAGAAATTCAAGGATTATTTTGCAGAGGCTAAAGATGGATGAACATAAGTCCTGGGAAGACGGGGAACTAGGAGCTCACATAGGCAGGAAAACCAATTTTGATGATTTTGCCAAGCAATTTTCAGATAAAGGCTATGAGATGTTAAATAAATCTGATGTTGTGAATACACCTGATTTCTGGACAGAGGATAATGAGCTTAGGGTTGAGATGGTTACACTCCTAACAGATCCTGATAAAAAGACAATAACAATTGTTCATAAATATGGCTTAAATAAAGCTGAGAAAACACAGCTTGCTGAAGAATTTAAGCAAATGCAAACAAAGATTACTGGTATGCAGGATCAGCTTGCTGTCAAAGTGCCTGAGCAGCCCGAAGAAATGTCTGTTTTAGATATACAAGATACAGAGGAATATCAGGAACTTGAAGATCAGGTCAATGCACGTGATGATTATATTAGAGCTCTGCTGGCTGAAGTTTTTCCTTCAGGTGCAGCAGAGGGCCGAGAGTTTGCAGAGCTTTTAGGGCTGTTTAAAACTTACCAGGCTAATATCACCGGGCTAAGGAATAAGATTTCCAGCCTGAAAGATGCTGCAAAGCCATATGATGGTCTTAAGAATGCATTTGATACACTCTGTAAAAAGCTTGATGCAGTTGCAGCAGAGGTTTTAGAGCAAGAGCCTGAAGCTGCTGAGCCTGATGCAAAAGACAGCACAATTGACTGGATTGTTGGAAAGGTAAAGAGTGCTAAAGATTCTGCAGTTACTGCTATTTTCAGGAAAAAGCAAGAAGAGCAGGAGCCAGAAACTCCAAGTGTTGAGCATGCTCTTGAAGTGTTAAGTTACATTAAAACTCTGGATAAAATTATGTCTGTTGTTAAGGCTTACAAGGCACAAGTTGCTGGTTACAAGCAGTCTGCAGAAAATGCTGTTGCAGAGGCAAGGCAGGCAAAAGAAGCTCCTGCAGGCCTTGATGAAAAAGCAGAGAATTTATTGAATGAGTTGTCTGATGCAGTTGCTGATGTTCCTGCTGCTGATGAGATTAATGATTCTGCTTTTATGGCGCAGTATGTTTCAGAAGTAAGAAGGTGTGCTTTTGAATTGTATAGCATTGCAGCCTCAAGAGATCCTGAAGTTATGTATTTTGTTTTGAGTGAACTGGCTGGTTCAGCTTATGATGACGGCAAAAAAGCAGAGGCAGAGTCTTATGCAGCAAGGGCAAGGAACTTGTGCAAGGAGAAATTATCTGATAACTTGAAAGAGGCTGAAGAGAATCTTGCGTTTTACAGGGCTGAAATAAAGGAATAAACCCCAACAAACCCCTCAAAACCAAAAGCTTTATATATGAGTAATACTACCAAATAGTGGTAAAAAACCATAGTTTGTGGGTAAAGACTAAAATGACTCAGAGAAAAAGGCCAAAAAAGGTGAGCAGGCCATCTGCTTGGACAGGAACATTAAAGAAAAGAGCAGCTGATAAAGCCAGGGAAAAGGCAGAGCCAGCTCCTGAAGTTGATCCTAGAAATATAACCCATGTTCCTGAATTATGTGCACCAGCTCCTGCTGCATTTGAGGATGACGAACTGGAAAGAGATACGGCTGATTGTATGGCAGAAAAAGTCAGTAGTGGCACAGATCCTAATCTGGTGGGGTTTGATAAAGTGCAGGAATTTGCAGGCACTAGTGATCAGCCTGGTAGATTGCAGAAAACTCATCAAGAGGAATCTGCGCCTGAACAGGATTTTCCTCCTGCTGAAACAGATATTCATGATACAAAGACTGCGATTCCAGCAGGGCCTTCAAAACAAGAAAGAGAGTATGTTGCTGCGCTGGAAACGCGGGTTATAGAGGACCTTGATGATACTGATGATACGGTTATTGTTGGCACAAAAACAGAACAGCTTAAAGATGTAGAGGCTCCTGATTCTGAAGAGCAGCTTGAGTCTGTGCTTGACAGTACGTCAGAAGCTTCTGATTGCAATGTACAGCCATATGAAGGAGTTAGTGTTACTGAGAAATATTCTGTAATCCTGCAGCTTGCATCTGGTGAAAAAATTGTTATTGATGAAAAGAACAGGTGTTTTTGGGAAAAGGCTCTTGAAGAGGTTGATACTGCTTATGCAACTGCCCCTGATGCTGAAAAGCAGGAGGCAGAAGAGTTCAGGAATTATGTTTTTGAAGCCTATGCAGGTGCTAAGGGCTGTAAGTCAAAAGACAAGGAGGTTTTGGTTTATGTTTTGAGTGAACTGGCAGAGACAAGCGCAGGCAGGGGCGAGTGTGAGAAAGCATTCAATTATGCAAGAAGAGCCAGACAAGTGAGCAAGACTGAACTAATTAAAAACCCCTGTGCAGAATCACTGCATAAGTGGGGCATGCTTGAGCATAATGTTGAGTTTTATGAAAATCAATTAAAAGAAAACACAGTCACAGCAGAGGCAGAGTAATATGGCAAAAAAAAATAAAAAATCACAAAAATCAGAAAATCCATTAAGAACATTTCAAGATTTGCATAGTGCTGTTGCTGATCTTGCAGCGCATTATATTCCTAGAAGTGAAATCAAAGAGTATTTTACACCTGAAGAGTTGAAAGGTGTGCAGAAAAAGCCTTCTTACAGTGTCACGCCAGATGAGAGAGGCCTTGTTGAAAGGGTTGTTTTCCGTCTTGTTGAGAAAAAAGACAAAGAAGATGGAACAGGCGAGGCAAGTGCCTCTGAAAGCATTTTAAAGGCTGCCAGGGCCTGTATTCCGAGAATTTTGGTAGAAGCAGAGGATCTTGCCGGAATTGATCCAAGCAACATAAATCCGCACAATGTTCAGCCTTTCTTGAAGAATGCTGCAGAAAATATTGCAATGTATCTTTTGAATAATGAGCCCAGGCTTAGAAAATATGATGAAACTGCTTTTATTGACGCGCTTAATAATATTTTTACAATAGGTGAACACGTTGAGACTCAGGTCAGGCATGCCTGTAAAAAGAAGATAAACATGCTTGAGGATGAAGTGCTTGATGCAAAGGCTGCAAAAGCAGAAGTCCAGGCAGATAAAGAGAAAGTTGCAGGTCAAAAAGAAGCTCTTGCAAGAGACGTTGCTAAGCTTGAGGCTGATAAAACAGCCCAGGCAGCTGAAAAATCAGTAATTGAGGCAAGAGAAGCAGAACTTGAGACAGAACTGACAGAGGCTGGCCATGCCTGTAGAAGTGTTACACTTGCAAATGATACTTTAAAACAAAGAGTTTCTGGTCTTGAAGCAGGTAAAGCTGTTTTTGAAGAGGACAAAAAAAACTTGCAGTTAGATCTTGCTCAAACATTAGAGTACAAGCAGGCTGAAATGCAGGAATTACAGGAAAGGATTCTTGCTAATGAGCATGATCAAAAGCTAAGTGCTGCTGAAATCAAGGACTTGCAGGAAAAGCTTATGTATGCAGAGCATGAGTACATGCAGGAGATTGATAAATTGCAGGGACAGCTTCTTGAAGCAGATGAAAATATTGTGACGCTTTCTGAGAAGAGCGCAGGTCTTGAGCAGGAAAGAGACAAAGCAAAAAAAGACAGTGCTCAGATGAGAGAGGAATATGATGCTTTATTCGCGCAATACAGTGCCAGGTTTGCTGAGCTTGGCGATAGTGTTGCAGAGTGGTATGCTTTTATAGAGAGTGCTTTTGCGCAGAATGCCGAATTTAATGATAATGAGCAGCTGCAGGAATTGCGTTCAAGAGGCAAAAAACTTGCTGTTCTTGTTTCAGACTTGATTGAAGAGGCAAAGTCCGGCAGTCGTGTAGGTCAGGACAGAAAGAAAGTTAATGCTCCTTGGCATGAGCCAGAGGAGGCTTCATTGCCTACTCTTGAGGATGAGGATGACAGATACAGCCAGATGCTTGATGAGGTCAAGGCAGAGCACCAGAAAGAGATCTGGGGCTGGATGCATGCTCTTAAGGAGAATAATGCCCCGTATGAGCTTAAGCAGAAGGTTTATGCTAAATTCCTTGCTACAGAACCTAAGGATAATTTAATCAGGTGTGTTGCGCATAATAATCTTGGTAATATTTTCTATGAGCACAGTCAGGATTACAAGTCTGCCAGAGTGCATTATCAAAAGGCAGTTGCTGCTGTTGAGCAGGAGCTTGTTCAGAATCCTGAGAACAAGGTTGCTGTGACAAGGCTTGCACAAGCAAAACAAAACCTGGATGACTGCAATAAAAAGCTTTCTGCTGCTTAGAATTAGGCTGGCGGTGGAGGCACAGGCATTTCTATTGGTCTTGTGGCTGCTCCTGATGGTGGTGGCGGCGAGATAGGCTCTGCAGTTAATTCTTTTTCTTCTTTTGTCAGGAATATGAGTTCTTCGTCAAGCATCTGCACGATTTCTTTAAGCGGCTTGATTATTTTGTTTCTTAATTCGTATATTACTGAGCCTATTTTTCTTTTTGTTTTTGGCAGTTCTGTTCTTGCCAGCACTGTGTCTATTATATATTTTTCATAGTCTCGAAGAAAGTTCAGGCCTTTTTGTATTTCCTCTTCTTCTTCAAGCATGTAATTCAGGTTTTTTAGGAGTATTTCTGCATTTTTCCTTCTTTTTCCTGCTGTTTTCTGCACCAGCTGTGAGAGCATGTTTCTTGCTGTCACAAGCTCTGATTTTGCTTTTTTGACTGTTGCTGCTCCTGCAGTAAGGATTTTTACTGTGTCTGTCTGCTCTTTTTTTGCTGCTTCTATTGCTGCTGTTATCTGTGCTCTGGCCTCTTCTTCTTGTTGTTTTATGAGTTCTTCTGTTGTCTTTTTTTCTGTTATTGCTATATCTGTCTCCATCTTTCTTTTTGTCTCTGTCTGTATCTCCCATGCTTTTTTGATGGCTTTGATGAATTTTTCTGCTTCTGTTATCAGTGTGAGAAGTTCGTTTTTTTGTGTTGCTATTGTGTTTTTTATGTTATCAAGTGCTGTGACCATTGTTGTCTTTTCTTTTGGTGACATTTGTTTTGACAGGATTTGATTGATTCTTGCAAGCAGTGCGTCAACGTCTGCCTGTAATTGCACAAAGTCTTTTATGTATATTTTTTTGCTTTCAATAAATCTTGTTATTGCAGCTTCTGCTGCAATCACTCCTTGTTTTAGCCGCCCGTCTATAATGACTTTGTTTAGTGTTCCGAGTGTTTCTATTGCGTTTGTTGCTGAAGTGATTATTTTGTCGCAGTTTGGCTTGATCTTGTCTTGAAGTGGTTTTTTTGCCTCTTCTGGAATCTCTTTTCCCAGTTCTGCAAGGTCTTTGATTACTGCTGGCAATAGTGCCTGCAGTGCTGTTATGTGGTTGTCTAATTCCTCTATTTTTGATTTTGTCTGGGCAAGTTCTTCTTTTTTTAGGATTTCATTTATTGCGTCTTCAAATGGTTTTATTACTGCCTGCAGTCCTGAGACTATTTGTGCAAGATGCTTTTGTTCTGCCTGTGCGTCTGCAAGCAGCCGCGCCTTTTCTGGATTGTCATCACTTATCTGGCCTATTTTTGTGATTGCTTCATTTATTTTTGTATATGTGCCTATTTTCTGCAGTTCTGCATTAACATCTGCTTTTGCTTTCTGCAGTGCTTCTTGTGCATTGATTAGCTTTTCAACAAGTTTTATTCCATCAAAGCTCTTTTTTTCTGAATTTAATTCACCTTGTTTTGCCTTCAGCCATTTGCTTATGTTACTGTAGTTTTCTGGCTTGAATTCTGCAGGAAACTGCCTTGCTCCGTTTGCAGATGCTCTTATTTCATTGAGCACTTTTGCAAGTGCTGAGCTTATTGCTTTTGCAGCATCAAGCGCCTTGTCTGTTTTTTCTGCTTCTTCGCTTGCATCTGCAAGGTCTGTGTCTGTGTCTGTATCTATTTTTTCAGTTTCTTCTGGTGTGTCTGCTGGCTTTTCTCTTGCTGCGGCTCTTCTTTTTCTGTCTGCTCTCTTGTCTTTCCACCAGTCATAGATGTCGCCTGCCCCTTCAAGCCCCCAGCCTGCTGCCTTGAATGGTGCTTTTATTGCTCCTCCTACTGCACCCCAAAATCCCTCTCCTGCTTTTGGCATTCCTCCTGCCATCATGCCAAGTAACGCCCAGAAAAGTATGAATATCATTAAACACCACATGATGAGATGCCATATCCAGACAGAATCACCAAACAAGTTACCGACTCCTGCCATGTATGATGGGACAAAGTTCAGGAATGCATAGATTAGCATTGTTGCAACCACAAATGCTAATGGCAGTGTTACTGACCTGTGTTCGTGCTTTAGCAGGCCATCCATGACTGCCCATAAAACAAGAACTAATGATATTATCACGATTGAAAAAACCCATGGCCCGCCGTCAATGAACAGTGTCCAGCCTCTGTACTGCATGTAGCCGATCATTGCTATGCCGAGGAAGAATCCGAATATTCCGCCTAGTTTTTTGGCTTGTTTTTCATCTCCTATCTTTCCTTTTTCAAAAAGAATTCTGAACAACACGCCCAGCAGGACACATATGATTATTCCGTCAAATACCCAGGGATAAGACTGATAAATACTCATTAAATTATCAAGTATTGCCATTTATTCATCTCTTTTCTATATTATACTCAACTCTATTTATTTTCTATATAAATATTTCGCTCTGATGGCAAGTTTTCAGATTTTCAGTTTTTTCGCAAATATTTCGGGTTTTTCTGGCAAAGGCATATAAAGAATAAAACCAGACGTTTTTTCATGGAAAACTTGTCTGGAAAGATGATAGGAAACTGCGCGCTTGATGAGCGTATTGGAAGGGGTGCTTTTAGTGATGTTTATGAAGCCTTAAGCATGACTGCCTGCAAAAAGGTTGCCTGCAAGGTATTTACAAAGCCAAACCCTTCTGCAGATAAAGAGGCAGAGGTCTTGATGAGGCTTAAAGGCCACCCTAATATTGTTGAAGTGTATAGCTGTGGTGAAGATGAGGGCAGAAATTATATTGAAATGGAGTTGTGCAGCAAAAGCCTTGCTGACAGGGTTAATGTCACTGCACTTGAAAAGGGCGCTGCTGTTGATATTGCGGTTAATGTCCTGAAGGGCCTGGATTACGCGCATAGCAGGGGTATTATTCATAGGGATATCAAGCCTGAGAATATCTTGTTTGATAAAAAAGGTTTTGCAAAGCTTGCTGATTTTGGCTTGTTCAAGGATTACAAGAGAAAAATAAGGAGTTCCTGGGCAACAATCACTAATCCTAATCTTGCTGGCAAGGAGTTAGAGCACAGTCTTGGGGATATTGATGAAGACTTGAGGAGCAGGGTTGTCGGCACTATTGCTTATATGGCTCCTGAGCAGATGCAGGGAAGTGCAGATGCAAGATCTGATGTTTTTTCTGTTGGTACTGTGCTCTATAAGATGCTTACTGGTGACGAGCCGTTATATACTTATGAGTCTGTTGGTGACAAAAGACTGGATGATATTATTCTGAAGAGCAGGAGCAGGAATCCTGGTGAGAGGTTTCAGAGCGCTTCAGAGATGCGTAATGCACTCAGGGCAGCCCAGACACCTGGTGAGTGGGACATGCCTTATGCATCTCCTGTAAAACAAGAGCCTGCGGTTGATAAGCATGATGTTTCAGGCAGGGGTATTGGATGTATTGTTGCATGCATGATGTATGCTCCTGTTGCTGCTGCTATGTTGTATTTCACTGCAACTGGTTTTAGTTATAGTGTTACTGAGACTCTTTGCTCTGCAGGCATTAGCTCTTTTTCAGGTACTTTGTTTAATGTTGCTGCTGTAAGCCTGGAATCCAAGAGGCTGGATATTAATCTGACTATAGATCAGGCCAATGCATTTGGTGTGGCTGGTGCTGTTACAGGCACTCTTCTTGGAGGGGCAGTGTATGGCATTCTGCCTGATTCTTTTCTTGATTATTTTAATGAGTATACGCGTGTTATCGGAAGCGGTTCTTTTGCAGGGTTTGCAACTCTTGCCTTGCATTATGTTTTTCTGAAAATAAGCGAGATTTTTGATTAATACAGTATTATTGACTTGTTTCCTTTTTTTGCTGGTGTGTGCGCTCTTGCCAGGTCATTGATTCTTATTTGTTTCATGTCAATTGGCTCTTTTTTGTTTAGTAATTCTGCAATTCTTTCTGCTAATCCTGGTGTGAATCCCCCCCATTTTGCTGTTTCCTCTTCTTGTGAAGAGAAAAAATACAGCCCGCTGTCAAGGTCAAGCTCCTGCCAGCCGCCCCAGGCATGGCATATGTCTATTATCATGATTTTTTTTGCTTGTATCCTGTTCAGCAGCCCGGCCAGCTCTTGTTTTGCAAGCTTTCCATCTGCTGACGATATTGCTGCTTTGCTTCCATGTGCGCCACAAAAGAAAAAGAAAAGGTTGTTTTCTGGCAGGCTTTCTGCTCTTTGCAGATAACTTGTGATGTTTTCTTTTGTTGCATGGCTGTGTTTTAATGTTCTGCATTCATACGGCACGCCCAGTTTTCTGAGCATTTGATCTATTTGCCAAATCTCTTTTTCAATTACTTTGCTGTTCTGGTTTTTGTAATCAACTCCTACAAGCAGTGCATATGCCTTACTAATTGCTTCATGTACTTTTATCTGCGCACTGTCTTTTGCTTTGCCGCCTAAGTATATTATCTGTCCATCTCGCAGTATTGCAGAGCGTGTTTGTTCTGCAGGCAGGCCTGTGTATATGCCATTCTTGCTCTCTAGGTCTGCAATGTACAAATTACCCTGTTTTGTGCCCAGTATTGCATGAAACCTGGATATGTGCCTGTATCTGGCGGGATTTATCCTGAGAACCTGCTGAAACCCTGCATTGTTCACAACACTCTCCAGCTGAGGCTTTTTTTGAAGCATTCTCTTAATTAGTGTGTTGTTTGTCTCTTCATCTATCTCAAGAAGCTCATAGCTCCACTCTCCTTTATTGTCTTGAAAATGCCCTGCTAATGTGCCTATTAGTATTGGCTTGTATACTGGTATTATTCTTCTCTCCAGCTCAAGGTTTTTTCCGTATATGTCTCCGACTGCTGAAGGCCGTATTTTCCATCTTGCTATCTCTTGCATGCTTTTAATGTTGTTTTTTCGTTTTTATATGTTTATCCTCTAAAAACCCGCAAATCTTCCGCAATCTTTTTAAATAATCACCGTTTGATAGTAAATATAATTGTGGGGCGTAATTCAAAATGAAAATACTAGGATATGAAATGAGACCAATGCACGCGCTTTATGCAGGAATGTTGACTCTTAATGCTTGCTGTCCTTTTGGCTTTGGCGGAAGCAATGACGAATTTAGAGAATGGAATTATCCGTTTGAAGATAAAGATACATTGCAAAGATATGTTGCTCGCCAGAAAGAGATGGAGCTTAATGGAAGGCTTAAGCACCCTGGAAAATGGCCTGCAGTTCTGTTGAGGTGTGACACTGGTGATGGAAACCGGTCAGATAAGCTGTCGATAGAGGATCTTGCCTGGCTTGATGAGCTTGAAATTAGGCGAAACAATGAAGTTTTTGACTGGCCAGAAGGCTTTCCTTCTGAAAAAAGCGAGTAAGCTGAAAAACCCTGTTTTTCCCGAAAAATTTATATACAGTTAAGCCAGAGTTCTTAAGTATTATCGAAAAAGGTGATACTTGATGGCCGAAATTGTTATATTTCCTGCATTGTTGATTGGCTTGATTATCGGTATTTATGAGACAATTCTTTTGCACAGGGATGTCACTGTTCCTACGCACAGGTTTGGCCACATGATGCACGCCTTGGTTTATGCAGTCATTGCAGTGTTTTTCACTATGAATGCTGCCTTTATTTACAGCACGTTTTCTTTTTTGCAGAGTATTCCTTTGATACAATACCCTATTGTGTTTCAGATTGGAGTGGGTTTTATTACTATGGTTAAGATTCATGGTGCTAGTGCTGCAATAAAGGGTTCTGTAGGAGGGGTCAGTGTTGGCATGAAAGAAACATGGTTTCACAGTGCATTGATTGGCGCCCTTGTTGTTGCCGCCCCTTATGTCTGGCCTTTTGTTGCTCATATGATGCCTGCTTGGCTTAAGTAGAATCAGATTGTCTTGTTTTTGAGGGTCATTCAATGCATACTGCCTTTAGCTCTCTAAGCAGTTCTTTTAGTTTTTGGCTTGTTGTGTCTTCTTTTTCTATCTCTTTTATTATTTC
The DNA here is from genome assembly GCA_014729555.1 of Candidatus Woesearchaeota archaeon. GTDB lineage: Archaea > Nanobdellota > Nanobdellia > Woesearchaeales > ARS49 > WJJT01. The sequence goes on along the minus strand of WJJT01000036.1, from coordinate 22,551 downwards.
TGTGATTATCTTTTTTTGTGCCTTCAGGCTTGGTGTGGCTCCTTTTGTTTTGATTTGCGTGTCCACTACCCTGTTAAGATGGGTAATTCTCTTGAGCACGTTTTCCTGCATTATTCCTGGCTCAAGCACTGCCAGGTCAAGCAGTGGCTGGTCTCTTACATCTCTTTTCAGGAGGAGGTCTATAACTGCTTTTTTAATTTCTGCCGGGCTTTCTTTTGATTTTGGCATTTTTTATTCTTTTCCTATGAGGTCTGCTGTGCATGCTCCTATTAATGCTGTGAGCGTGACTGCTGCCACCTGCTTGTAGCCTTCCCAGAAGAAGTGGTGTATGAAGTCTGGGAAGAACAGGTATAATACTGCAACACTCATCACAAGCGATATTCCGTATAAGACTGTCAGTCTCACTGGAAGGAACCAGATCAGTCTTGTGCTTACTTTCCGGAATCCTGTTGCATACAGAAATACTCCTCCCAGAACATAGGCTAGTATGAACAGTATTGTTGCCCTGGTTATTGTGAGCTTTTCTGCTATGTGTATTCCATAGATGACGGTATAGTGCGCCACTATCCCTATGAATGCTCCAAGTGCGCCTTTTGCAAAGTCTTTGTATGTTATTTTTTTGAGCGGGTGAGGGCCTCTTTTTTCCAGGTTTTCTTCCAGGCGCTCCAGCATTTTTAGCTCTTCCAGTTCTTTCTGCAGCTCTTCGTGCTCTTCTGCTGCTATTTTTTCTTCTAATAAAAGGCATTTTTTGAGTGTTTTAGAAAGATTGTCTAGTTTTTTGTTTATTTCTTCTAAAGTCACCTTTTTTTTGGCCATATTAATCCTTAATTAATCTTGTAATATTTAAATATTTCTAAGAGTGTAGTATGCCAGCATTGCAAGTATGCTTATTGTTGCTGTGTATGTTAGTGTCTCTGGCTTTGCAGCTCGCTTGTAAACGCATCTTGGAAGTCTCTCCAAAAAGCTTTTTGTTGGATAATACTCTTGTGTTATCCTGTATCTTGCATATGCCTTGCCGAGTGTTGCAGCTGTATGAGAGCCTGCCACAATCGCTGATGCCGTAAGTACTATATCAGTTAGTTCCCCCATCTTTTTCACCTTAAGAATTATTCTATCTTGACTTCCTGCCCGATTGCCTGTCCTGGCAGTCCTTTCTCAAAGACAGCTCTTACAGCTCCGCTGTTTCCATGCACTGCAGAGACTTTCCCTTTTATTGTTGTCTTTTTCTTTCCAGGAGCAGTCCAGCTCACTGTTTTTCCAATTATTTTTTCTGCTTTTTCCTTGCTGTCTATTCCTTCTATCTCTAGTATCATCTGGTTTCCTGTCTTTATCCTTCTGCTTCCCCTGAAATTGGTTATTCTTGCCTTCATGGCTTTAGTGGAGTAACAGGGTGTTTAAAAAGGTTGTGTTTTCTATGTTATTATCTCTGTTACATCTCCGTCCTCTAATACATGCCCTAATCCTGCTCTCTGTTTTGGGAATTTTGCGCTTGTTCCTGTTATTATCGCGAACTTGAATCTCTTCACAAAGTCCTTGTGGATCTTTTCAGCCAATTGCTTGACAGTTGCTCCTTTTGGCAGGGCAATTGGCTGTTTCTTGTCTTTTGTGTAGACTTTTATGAGTCCTGTTAGATTCCAGGCCTGCTTTTTCAGCTTTTCCAGTCCGATTCCCTGCTTTACAGATACTGGAATGATTATTTTGTCTGGAAATTCCTTTCTCAGGCTCTCCAGGTTTTCTGTTCCTAGATCTATCTTGTTTGCTGCGATTATCATCGGCTTCTCTATTCCGGCTTCATCCAGCTCATTCAGGATTATCTTGACTTCATCTGTATTCCTGCTCAGGTCATGCATCAGGATTATTCCGTCTGCTCCGCGGATTATTCCCAGGAGCCTTTTTCCTCCTCCTTTGTCTTCATGGGCTCCTTTAATCAGTCCGGGAATCTCAACCAACTGGACCTCAGTTCCTTCATATTTTATTATTGCAGGTATTGGTTTAAGTGTTGTGAATGCATAGTTTGCTACTTTTATCTGTATGTCTGAGAGTGCTTTTAGCAGGGAGCTCTTTCCTATGTTCGGAGCTCCGACTAGCACAATCTGGGCTGCACCCTCTTTCTTGACTCCTATCCAGTCCTGGTGCTTTACTTTTGTCCTGGTCTTGGTCTTTGCAATCTCTTCCTGGATCCATTTTCTTATGTCAGCATAATGCCCTGACTTGTATCCTGGAAGTTCCTGCATTATTTGCTTGAGTTCATTGATTTTTTGTTTTCCTTCTTTTCCTTTTATTCGCTTTTTGATAAGCTGCATTTGTATGACGTGTGGTAATGCCATTTGAATCACCTTTTGTAGTGTATTATAGAATCAGCTCTATGGGTATAGAGCTGTCGCTGTAGAATTTCTGCGTTTATGCTGAGAAGATAGAGCGCCAGCTAATCAGGACATTTTTTAAATCCAGTGCTTTATGTTTAGCTGTCATACTAACTAGCAAGAATTCGCTGTTTTTAAAGTTTTTGTTTGTTTTTTTTCTATCTCTTTCAGTACCAGCTGTCTTATGTCTGAGTGCTGGAGTTCTCTCCAGCTGCCTGTGCCTTCTGATGTGGCAACCAATTGGCAGTACAGCAGGTTACGCCCTTCCCCCATTATTATGCAGGACGGCTCGAATTTATGGCCTGGTATTGGCTGTATATCCTTTTCTGCCCTGTATTTTTTAACAAAGGCATAGATTGTTTGCATTTCTTTCTCTTCAGTCACTGTATTTCTGGCTGAAAATCACGTGTATTTAAAACTTATAGAATTGGCTTCTGGTTTTTTTAGTCTGTCCAGACTTCTTTCTGTAATCTTTCCAGTGTTGCCTGGATGTCTGATAATATGTTCTTTCCCTTGGTGGTTGCGTATAATACTGTTGCTATTGCTGCAAATATGGGGAATAAGGGGATTTCTTCTGATTTTGGGGCAAATGAGCCTGGCAGCAGTGGTAAACAAACAAATGTGAATGCCATGAATGCCGCGAATACTGCTGTTGCTGGGTTTTTCTTGGTTAAGTAGAGTATTTTGTTCATGCGCGGTTTTGCTTTTTCAATAAGTTTGTCTCTGAATTCAGTGGAAGCAGTCAAAAGAATTTCTTCTTGCTTCACGTTTTGCAGGTATCCTGTTACTGTCTGCGTGCTTGCCAGGTATTTTATCTCTTGTTCGTATATTTCCTCAAATTCTGTTGCGTATAGTTTGATGTTTAAGAGCTGTTCTGATATCCAGTCCAGGTAGCTTTCTAATTCTTCTGCAATTTCTTTATCTGTTTCTTTTGCTGGATTAAAGCCTGTGTAAATTTCTTGAGTTAATCGGTTTTTCCATTTCGCAAGAAAATCTGCGCTTTTTGCTGATTTCCATAAGAGGTATCTTATTGACTGGTCTTCCAGCTTGCCTTTTCTTGCTTTGCTGTCTTCTCCGATTAGTGCAGTTAGTCTGGCAATGTCTATATCACGTATTTTGCCTCTTTGCTTTATTCTTTCATCAATCTTTTGTTTATTACTCAGTTTGTCAAGTAGAACTCTGTTTCTCTGCTGCATTCCTGCAAAGAATCTTTTGATGTAGTCCTGTGATGTTGCCATGGCTGTTTTTGTGCTTGTGTTTTATTTAAGCTTTTCTATGGTTCACTTATTTTTCCTTAGCACCACAAGCGTGATTATGCCTGCTATTATTCCTGCAATCACTCCTATCATCAGGCTTGGCCAGACTACTGTTCTTACTATTTCTGCTGCAAGCATGGCTGTTATTAGAAATACAATGAACGCAATAACAGCATGCCTTAAAAGGCTAGGTCTTTTTGGTTTTTTTGCCATTGCTTTTTTATGTATTTGTTGTTTGTGTATTTAATTATTGTGATTTTAAAGCAGGTAAAATACTATTACTGGCAGTAAAAGGCACCCCATTGCATTGCTTCTGCACGCTCCTGTTATCTGTGGCACTATTCCTATTGCAGTGCTTATCAGTAACACCAGTAATCCTGTTGAGCCGGATAAGTAGAACGCAAGTCCAATGATAAATAACATAATCAAAAAGGATATTATCTTGTAATCAATTTCCTCTATCATGAATGCAAAAAGTTTTGCAATCTTTAATGTTAAAATCGTGGCAATTCCTCCTGCAATCAATGCAACTGCTGCAAATGTGACTAATCTGGCCATATCCATATTTGCTAATATTTCCATTACTGCAACTATTGCTCCGTTTCTTGCTTTGTCTAAAGTATAAACAGTGACCAGTGCGATAATAAAGTTCACAGTGTTGATGCCTCCCACTAAAATCAGGTAGCCATATTCTTTTACTTTGAACAATACTGTTGACATTGCTGCTGCCTGTGCAGCCCCTATTCCTGGAAACAGTGCTACAAAACTGCCTGAGAAGACCCCGCCAATCAAGCTTTTGATGTATTCTCCGATGCTTACCTGCACATATTCTTCGTCTACTTGTGTTGGAACCTCTACTTTGTTGAATAATGAAATAATCAATGCAGATATTCCAAACATCCCTGAAAGCATTGGAAACAATGGCTGTGATATTTCTGAGTTTAAAACAATCAATCCAAGTGTTCCAGAAAGAACAAATATGATAATTGCCCAAATCTTTTTGCTGTCTTTTAGAATGATGAATCCAACCATTAAAATCAGGAGATACCCTATATAGTTCTTAATCAGTGAATATAAAATCGGAAAAACAAGCACAAGTGCTGGTATTACTGCAACACAAAGAAGCAGGCAAAGCAAAGAACCAATTACAGTAAGCCTTACTGCATCCCAGCCCAAGCCCTGAAACAACAGCTTGTGTCCTGGCAGGACTGCCATTACTGTGTCAGAATCAGGAGCTCCCAGGAATATTGATGGGATTGAGTCAAGAAATGTGTGTGTTACCCCCATTGAAATGATGATTGTGGCTAAAAATAATGCAGATGTGTATTCCAGGAATATTGAGCTAAGGCTAACAATCAATACTGAAACTAAGTTTATGTGTATTCCTGGTGTCAATCCAGTGATTATTCCACAGATGATTCCTATTGTTATTGCGAGTATTAATTGCCATATCATTTAATATTTACAGAAAATAGTCTTTATATGCCTTTGCCAGATTTTTCCGGAGGATTTTCAGCAATTCCAACGAAAGGCTTAAATACTTTGTATATATTAAGTATTACCATGGAAGCAATAACCTTGAAACTGGATACTGAACTTCTTAAAGCACTTGACAAAAGTCTAAAGAAGAACATGTATAGCACAAGAACTGAATTTATCAGGGACGCTATCAGGCATAAATTGACAGAGCAGGAAAAACAAGAAGCCTTGAGAAAACTTGCTGCCCTGAAAGGAAGCCTTAAAGGAAAGGCAAGGATGAGTGATGAAATGGCAGGAGAGCTTGCATTCCGGAAAATTGCAAAAAAACACAGAATTAATCTAGATTAATTTCTTCTGGTTTTTTGATAATGTTGCTTTTTTGCAGCTCCTGAAAATGTTTGTCTCTTGTTACAAGCACTGCATTATTGTCTCTTGCAAGTATTGCATGCAATGCATCTTTTTTGGGAATATTTGACTGTTTAGATATGTGCATTGATTCTCTGATTTGGCCGTCAGATATTTCTGCCTTAACAAGTTTTTCAGAAGGAACAATATTTAATATCGCACTGATCTCTCTTGGTGAATATCTTGTGCTTAACTCTTCTTCAACTAATTCTGAGTAAAGAATTAAAGCATCGTCTTCAATGATTTTTTTGATTAGGTCTAATGCCCATTCTCCAAGCGGCCTGAACCTGTCTTTCCTGTTCTCAAAATAATCAATCCAGATGCAGGCATCAAGATAGTATTTTTGCATGAATTAATTTTAGAAATTTGTTTTTATATGCCTTTGCCAGATTTTTCCGGAGGATTTTCAGACTCTCATGAAATCAACTTTGATTCCATAGTGCTCCAGTAGTTCTTTTCCTGTCCAGGTTTTTACTTTTTCCTTGTCAAGCCCCAGCTTCTCAACATATTCATTTATCAGGTCTAAAGTAGGAGCTTCTATCTCCATGTAAGCAGGAACGTTTTCATGTTCGTCTATCTCAAACAATATGTTATCAATCTGGAAAGATGTCCTTTTCTTTCTGTCAAGATCCTTTGCAGCCTTTAATCCAGCTGCAAGAAGTATTTTTTGCATCTCATCAAAGTCTTTTACTTCTGTCTCTAGCTCTTGCATAACTTTTGCATAATCTTGATTTATCTTTTTCTTGTATGTCAGGAATGTCTTGTCTCCTTTTTTCCTTAATCTGATGAATGCGTGGTCTTTTGCCAATCGGTTATCCTCAAAATCATAAGAGCTTGCTTGTATGTCTCCCTCAAATACTTTTTCAGCGCCTAATTCCAATAATTTTTTGATTATCTCTTCTTTGTTGATGTCAATTACTTTTACTTCCATCTCTTGCATCTAAAACCACCAATCTCTACACTTGTTTGAATTAAACGAAATAATATTTCTTTTCTTGAGAAACATCCTTATTCTTTCTTGTGAAGAGGCAATGCTTGAACTTTTCATTCCTTGGGTATATTCACCGCATACCAAAGGGATATTAGAATCATTTATCCACACAGTCCCTGTCTCCAGTTTCTCAGCAATATCTTTTCCTTTTTTATAATTCTGGGTCCATACAGTGCCACCAAGACCATGCTCTGTGCTATTCGCAAGCTGGATTGCTTCATCTTCGTTCTCCACAACTCTTATTGAACATACCGGCCCAAAGGTTTCTTTCTTAACAACTTCTAAGTTATCATCTTTTATCTGCAGTATTGTTGCAGGGTAATAGAAACCATTTCCTTTAGGGATATTTCCCCCTAATAATAATTCTGCACCTTGTGATACTGCATCCTCTACAACCCTATGCACGTTTTTTCGCGCGTCCTCTCTGATTATTGGTGTTATCTGCTCCCCCATCTTGAGCTTTTTTGAATACGCTACAAATTCTTTAATAAAGTTGTCAGCAATATTTTTTACTACATAGACTCTCTTGATTCTTATGCAGCACTGCCCTGAGTGAAGAAACGCCCCATATGCGATTCCTCTCACAGTTTGCTTTAAGTCGCAATCACTGCAAATAATTGCAGCATCATTTCCGCTTAGCTCTAAAATAAGTGGCTTTATTCCTGCATTTTTTATAATCTCTCTCCCCACATCAATGCCGCCTGTAAAGACAACCGCATCAATATCAGAAGAGACGATTTGTCGGCCCACATCTGACCCGCCTAACACAGGTATATACACATCTTCGGGGATACCTGCTTGGTGAATAAACTCTGCAATTTTTAATCCTGTTAGCGATACATACTCAGAAGGTTTATAGACTACAGTATTTCCTGTTAATAAAGCAGGAATTGCAGTAATCATTGTCTGCCAAAAAGGATAGTTCCAGATACCTATATGTCCTACTACTCCCTGTGGGATTAGCTGAACCTCTGCTGTTGTTTCTGGTTGAGTTTCATCGCTTAATGGAAAATTAATATTCTTTATTTTTTGGTATCTCTCGCAATAATAATCAATTCCTGCGAGAATGTCAAGGAAAACTGCTTCTGTTTCTTCTGGAGGATAGCCTGCTTCTTGTTGAACTATGGAAAAAAGTTCATTCTTGTTGCTTTCTAATACTTCTTTTAATTTCAGTATAATCGCGATTCTCTCTTTTTTATCTAGTTTAGCCCAGTTTTTTTGTACAGCTTTTGCTCTTTTTATGGAATTCTGCACCTCTTCTTTTGTGGCAGAATCAAATTCTTTAATTATCTCTGCCGTGGCTGGATTTGTTGATTGAAGTTGCATTTTTAATCCTCTAATTCAGCACCATCCATGCTTATAAGCTGGTAATTATTATCTTTTCGTTTGAGTTCAAGTATTGCACAGTCGCCCAGCTTTTTCAATTCCCCTGCTTTTAGAATCTCTCGCACAATGCAGCTGATTGGCCCTCCGTGAGTTATGATTGCAATTGTTGAGTATTTTTCATTTTTTGTGACTTCATCTAGTGCTTTAGTTACTCTCTCTTTGAAATGGTCATAATCCTCAGAATTTTTTACTTTGTGGCGCTTTTTGTCTCTTTTTAATTCAGCAATCTCTGCAGGATATTTTTCAAGGGCTTCTTTTTTCGTCAGGCCTGTCAGAATACCATAAGCATTTCTTTCTCTTAAGTCCTGGACAATCTCTTTATCAAGGCCAAGAGCCTGTGCAATAATGTTTGCTGTTTCAGTTGCTCTTATTCTCGGGCTGTGGTAGACTATTTCAATACCCTTGCCCTTGAGTTTCTGGCTTAATTCTTTTGACTGCTGTTTGCCTTTTTCAGTCAGGTGGTCCTCGTAGTCCCCGCCGTATCTGTCTTCAATGTCTCCTGTGGTTTCACCATGCCTTATCAGGTATATTTTCATAGATTGCATTGGTTTTGCATTATATATAAAACTATCTTAGTTCATCCGCCACAAACTCCAATTTTCCATTATAGCTTTTCAGCTGCCCTTTCACTTTTATCTTCTCTCCTTTCTTGACATTCAAATCATCAAATGCAACCACAGGAATGTTTGTGATTGGTTTTACAGAGATTATTGTCACTTTTTCTTTAGCACTCACTCTCTCAACCACTCCAACTAATTCAGTTAGAACTCTTGGATCATCTGAAGAGACAAACTTTGAAGCAATATACAGTACAGGAAGCCCCAGAATAATGCAAGCCAGTGCAGTTATCAAGAGCATTTTTTCATTCATAGAAACTTTTTTTGTTTTTATTCTTTATATGCTCTTCTGAGAATTTTCCGGATTTTTTCCGACTATAAACCAAAATCTTTATATATCATTTATGTATACCCTTGATACATATGGGAGAATTAGTTCATTTAAGGTTGGAAAAAGAGCTTAAGAAGCGCATGAATGAGATAGTCAAGACAGGCATGTTTGCGAACATGACAGAGTTCATCCGTGATGCAATAAGGAAAAGCATTGATGAATACGAGAAAAAGAAAGCAATCCGCGGCCTTGAGATGCTCAGGGGCAAAGGCCGTTTGCTCACAAAGGCAGAACAGAAGAAAGCAAAAGCAGAGCTTAAGAAAATGACTCCTTCAGAGCTCTTCCGGCAATACGGCCTTGGTTGAAAAATCACAAAAGTGTTTTTTGTCTCTTGTCACTATCAAGTCTGCTCCGGCTTTTTTTGCAAGAACTGCATGCTTTTCATCACCTTTATATCCTTGTTCATCCTCTATAAGTATGAGTTTCTTCTTGAGAAATTTCAAGAGCATGTATGTATCGCTTTCTTTGATATTTGCATGCAATTCGTTTAAAAGGTGATATGACAATATAATATGAAACTCGCATGCAGCAGCTCTCTTGAAAACCTCAAATGCAGGCCTGCTCAGGTCTTTTCCATATTTGTTCCTTCTTTCTAAAAGATAATCAAGATAAATATTTGTATCAATGTAGATTTTCATTGACTTTTTATTGTTTTTGTTCTTTATATGCTCTTTTGAGAATTTTCCGAAAGCTTTACAAACATATGTTTTCAATAATCATAAAACATATAAACAACCCCTAAAAACCTTTTGTAATGGCAAAAAGGGTGCAATCTCCAAGTTCTATTAAGCTGTATCATCAGTGTCCTAGAAAGTATTTTTATCAATATATCCGGCAGTTAGAGACTCTTCCAAACATTCATCAGATACGGGGTAATATTGCCCACTCTGTTTTGGAGAAATTCTTTGATATTCCTTTGCAAGACCTAACTCTGGATAATTTCAAGCAGAGGTTAACTACAGTGCTGCAGGAGTTGTTGTTTCAGGAGTGGGCTGCTGCAAAGCCTAAACTTAAAAATTTAGACATCTCATCTGACCAGAACCAGTTTTATTTTGAGGAAACTCTTTTGATGCTTTTTAACTGGCTTGAGCATTTTTCTAATGAATTGCTCTCTCAAAAAGGCTCTTTTGAGGAGCGTTTCAGGCTTTTAACTCCAGCCAGAGAAAAGTTCTATTTGAGCAAGGTTTTCAATGTGCGTGGTTATATTGATGCTGTTGAGAAATTCAATGACCAGATTCGCATCATGGATTACAAGACAAGCAGTTCTTTTAATCTTGGGGATCACAGGCTGCAGTTAGCTATTTATGCTTTATTATATCAAGAGCTTCATGGTGAACTGCCTGATTTTGCAGGTATTTACTTCTTGAAAGATAAACCAAAATTTATTAAAGTAGACAAGCAATTACTTGAGTTTGCTAGGAAGGAGATTGAGTTGATTCATCAAAAAACAGAGTCAGATAATATGACTGATTACCCTAAGAGGCCTTCTGGTCTCTGCAAGTATTCAACTGGCCAGTGCGAGTTTTTTGGTGTCTGCCAAAAAGAGGATTAATAATGGCTCTTGTTCAGGATGTTATTGCATTTTTAGGGAGGCTTGGCCTCTGGGATGTTGTTCTGCCGTTTATTCTTGTTTTCACTGTCACTTATGCTATTCTTGAGCGCACAAAGGTTTTGGGTGCAGATCCAGACGGCACTCCAAAGCACCGCTTTAACGCAATGCTTGCTGTTGTCACAGGATTCATTGTTTTGATTGCTGTTGATACACTTAATGTAATCAACGTTTTCTCTGAGATGATTGTTATCTTGATTCTTGTTGCAGTGTGCATTGCTGTTATTTTTGGTTTTTTTGGTTTTCAGGAATTCCACAAAAAATGGTATTTCATGGCAATTGCTGTGCTTGTTTTTGGCACTGCCTCTTTATACGTGCTTGGAGTGTTTGATTATCTTGACTGGAATGCCTTGAGAAGGTATGAGGGTGTTATTGTAGGGCTGATTATTTTCTTTCTTATTCTCTGGATTATCCTTCGCAAAGGAAAGAAAGAGTTGACAGAAGAGGAAAAAAAGAAATCTAAAAAGAAGAAAGCTGAAGAAAAAAAGAAGAGAGGGGCAGAAGAGGAAAAAGAGCAAGAGCCTGAGGGCGGTTCTTCTCCTGTTGATTTGGATAAATTCCTGTCAGGCCTGTCAGAAAATGCCAAGCGCGAGATTCTTTCTGGTGTAATGCAGCATCCTGCTGCGGCTTCTGGTAAATTTACTGTGAAGGATATGAACGAAGTTATTAAGAATCTTTCAAAAGAGACTATTCAGGAGCTTATGGCTAAAGGGCAGGTCAGATAAAAATATTTATAAACAAGAGCATTAACTTTCTGTATATGGTGCTTGTTGATGCAATAAAATTTTTAGATTACTACGGAATCTGGGAGTTTATTATTCCATTTATGCTTATTTTTGCTGTTGTTTATGCTCTTCTTGAGAAGACCATGATTTTAGGCAGTGAAAAAGGAAAGCCCAAGAGCCGTTTTAATGCTGTTGTTGCATTGGTCATTGCATTGATTGGTGCTGTCTCTTCTGCTGTTACAGGTGTCATGAATGTTGCCTTGAATTACCTGGTTCTTGTGGTTATTGGCGCATTGCTCCTGATGGTTTTTATCAGTTTTTTTGGTGTTACAGAGGAAAAAAGCAAAAAATACCTGTTGCCTGTTGCAATAGTTCTTGTTGTAATCCTGCTGCTTTATTTATTGAGCTTTTCTGGCCTGCTTGATTTGTATTACTGGAGCAAATACATTGATGAAATATTGATTATCCTGTTATTATTTCTCTTGATTGGCTGGTATTTGCTTAGGCCTGAAAAAAAGAAAGAGCCAGGACCTGCTCCGCCTCCTCCGTCTGGCGGTCAGGCTGACTAAAGAATTATTTTTGTAATACCTGTCTTAGCAGGTTGTGCAGTTCCTCTCCGCTTTTGCTGACGTCATAATCTTTTGCAATTCTTCTTCTTGCATTTCTTGTGATTTTGTCTCTTAGTGCAGGATTCTGGATCAGCTGGTCTATGCAAGCAAACATTGTGTTGTTCATGTCTTTCACGTCTGCAAGCATGCCATTGATTCCGTGCTTTATCACGCATGCGTGTTCACCCACTGCAGGTGTTACTATTGGCACACCCGTGTGTGTTGCTTCAAGGTATTTTAGCTCGCTCTTTCCATAGTGTTCAGAGTCATCTCTTGCTGGTGCAAAGAATATGTCCAGGTCAAGTGCCTTAAGGTCCCTGTAATAGTCTGTCCAGCTCTTTGTGGGGGTGTATCCGTATCCCTCTATTCTCACATCTCTTCCGCCTTCTCTGAATGCATCGCAGATTTCCTGGAAATGAGTTGATTGTGGATCAAATCCTTTAAGTACAAATGTAACCTCATGGCCGTACTTGTCATATAAGTCATGCACCATGCTTTTTGATTCTAGCAGTTTTGGCTTGTGTACGCTTCCGCCTGCCCAGCCTATTCTAATATCATTGTGTCTCTCTTCGTGTTTTCTTGATTTTATTTTTGCAAGCTCTTTTAGCTGGAGCCTGTTTCTTATCTGAAATATGCTGTCTGTGCTTCCGCGGACTTTTGCAGCTTCATTTCTTAGCGCCTCTGTGCTTACTGTCACAAAGTCTGCGTCCCTCATCTGTTCCTCAACTCTCTTGTCAATGCCCATAGTCTTGAATACAGGGATTGCTCTGTCCCCGAATGTCAGGTCGTCTATGTCATATCCTATTGGCTTGCCTGTTGCCTTTGCATAGTCAAATACTTTTTTTGAGAACATGTTGCTTGTTCTCTGGAACACTATTACATCTGCCCAGTCTATGTCTGGCATTACTCTTCTTAGTGAATCTTCGGATTTTGTGTGGTCTATCTCAACATTTGCCCTGTTTGGGTCTTGTCTTCTTTCTTCTTTAGTGGGCCTGTATGTCTGGCCCTCTACTGCACCTCTTACTCTGTATCTTATTCCATAGTCTCCCAGGTTTGTTGCAGGCCATTCTGCCCTCCATCTTGGAACCATGTCTAACTTAAGGTCGAATTCTGGTAAGAACAATACTTTAAGCCCTTTCAGCGGACTGTCTTGTTCATGCACAAAAATAATGTCTTTGTTTAAGCTATTGTGCCTGTCCTCAAGCACCTGCCTGTTTTTTGAATCAACAGTCCTGATTTCGTCTGTCATTTCAAGCAGGTATCTCTCCATGAAGTGTGCAAAGAAGCTGTTTCCTTTTTCGCAGTCTACTGCGCTTGCAAAATATCCTGTAAGCTTTCCCAGCTCTCTTATCTCAGGAATTGATCTGTTCCAGTATGTTCCGACAACAAATGTGCTGCCATACTGTTTTCCTTGCAGGTCTGCTGCAAGGTCGTCCACCTGTCTTAATTTTTTTGTTCTGGCTGTGGGGCTGTTCAGTCCTTTAACAATGTCTGATAATGCTGCAGTGTCAGTGGCTGTTGCATGGAATGTGTTGCCTTGTTCTGATGGCAGCCTTTCCTGGGTAGGCATCCAATGCGGCCTGTAATACAGGTCTACTGTCTTGCCCAGGCTGACTGCCTCTTTTGCCATCCTGACAGCAAGTCTTTTAGAATCATCATCTCCTCCTGCAAAAACAGCGATTTCTGTTTGGTCATCCAGCTCTCCGTCGCGAAAAGGAGCCTGGTCATGATAGCTGTTAGGCAGAAGCCTGTTTGGTTGTGGTGTGTATCCTTTCTCAGAAAGTGATTTTCTGTCATCCACCATCCACTCTGTGTTTGCTGTTACTTTTATCATTGTAGCCTCTGTTTTTTTAAATCATTATTATAAACGCATAGTTCTATAGAGAGTCAAAGCAGCAGTAGTATTTAAATCTTTCGGTATTTAACCACTTAAGAGTGGTCAAATATGGCTGATTTCAGTATAGCAAACCTTTATAAATGACCGCCTTCTTTTTATTCACGATGAAAAAGCTTAATTTTAAATCTACTAAAGAAATCAATGTTCCTGCTAATGTTGCAGAGCAGGTGATTGGCCAGGAAGAGGCTGTTGAGATTGTCAGAAAGGCTGCTCAGCAGAGAAGGCACGTTTTATTGATTGGAGAGCCTGGCACTGGAAAGTCCATGCTTGGGCTTGCATTAGCAGAGCTTCTCCCAAAAGAGAGCTTGAAAGATATAATTTCTTACCCTAATCCTAATGATGAAAATCAGCCCATGATTCGTGTTGTTCCTGCTGGCCATGGCAGGGAGATTGTTCAGCAGTCAAGATTAAAGAATAATTCTTTTTTCAGGTTTCAGAATATCCTGATGTTTGCTTTGCTTATTTTGGCTATGATTATGCCGTGGTGGGCTCGTTCACACTACACTAAAGAGATTGGCCCTACTGGCGGTGCTATTATGTTTACTGCCATGTTTTTAGGCGGAATGCTTTTCTTGGCAGCTTTTGTTATTTTCCTGAATTTAGGAAAAAGAGGCCTTGGCACAAAGGTTAGTTTTCCTAAGGTTATTGTTGATAATTTTGGAAAAAAGAAAGCAGCATTCTGGGATGCAACCGGTGCTCATGCAGGTGCTTTGCTTGGAGATATTTTGCACGATCCTCTGCAGTCTGGAGGGCTCGGCACTCCTGCGCATGAGCGTGTTGTTGCTGGAATGATTCACAAGGCTAACATGGGTGTTTTGTTTGTGGATGAGATTGCTACTTTGGCTCCTGCTACTCAGCAGGAATTGCTGACTGCATTGCAGGAGGGAAAATACTCTATTACAGGACAGTCAGAGCGCTCTTCTGGAGCAATGGTGAGGACAGAGCCGGTTCCTTGTAATTTTGTTCTTGTTGCTGCGGGTAATGTTGAGACTGTTCAGCACATGCATCCTGCTTTGAGGTCAAGAATAAGGGGTTATGGTTATGAGGTTTATATGAAGGATACAATGATTGATACTGAAGAAAACAGAGCAAAAGTTGCGAGGTTTGTTGCTCAGGAAATCAAGAAAGACGGCAAGATTCCTCATTTCAATAAGGATGCTGTTCTTGCTGTTATTGAGGAAGCCAGGAAGATGGCTAACAGGAAGAATCACTTGACCCTTAGATTCAGGGAGTTGGGTGGTTTAATCAGGGCTGCTGGTGATTTGTCTCTTGAGAAAAAATCCAAGCTTGTTACAAAGGCTCATGTTGAGGCTGCCAAGAAGATTGCAAGGCCTCTTGAAAAGCAGATTGCTGACAAGTTTATTGAACGGAAAAAGGAGTATGATATCATTGTTTCAGAGGGCGAGCAGGTTGGCCGTGTTAATGGTCTTGCTGTTATGGGCGGTGCTAGCACTTTCTCTGGAATTGTTTTGCCTATTGAGGCAGAGGTCACTCCTGGCGGTAAAGAGAAGGAGGTTATTGCCACTGGAAAGCTTGGCACTATTGCCAAAGAGGCTGTCAAGAATGTCTCTGCTATTGTCAGGAAGTTTTTTGGCCAGGAACTTAAGGATTATGATATTTATGTTCAGTTCCTGCAGACTTATGAGGGGGTTGAGGGTGATTCTGCCTCTATTGCTGTTGCTACCTCTATTTTGTCTGCTTTAAAGGAGATTCCTGTTAAGCAGGATACTGCAATGACTGGTTCTTTGTCAGTGCGTGGAGAGGTTCTTCCAATTGGGGGTGTCTCTGCCAAGGTTGAGGCTGCTATTGAGGCTGGCATGAAGAAAGTATTGGTTCCTAAGTCTAACATGAAGGACATTATTGTTGACAAGGAAAAATTAAAGAAAGTAAAAATTATTGCTGTTGGTAATATTATAGAGGTTCTTAAGGAGGCTCTTGACTGGAAAGGCAAGGAGGATTTGCTTAAGCAGATCAGCTTAAGCTGATTCACTTAATATCTTTGTTGCTGGCTGGCAGTATTTTTTGCATTCTGAAACATGGTCTGTATATTTAGCGGTTATTTCTTCTTCACCTTTTACATACCTGTGCAGCTCTGCTGGGCCTGGGCAGTTAGGGCCTGCTTGATTTTGTCGTGAAATGCAGTGAGTATTTCAACATTTGCTATACTGCTTATTACAGAAAAGACCAGGAGCTGGCTTCAAAGCTGATAAGCAGCTGGCCGCCGCTTGATGCACAGGGCAGAAAGCTGTTGAATACGCACGGCCTCGCAGTGTGCAAGCTTCTGGAGTTGTTAACTCTGTGCAGGAATTTCAGCGGCCACATTGTTGCGCAGCACTATATTTCTGAATTCGAGTAAATTAACAAATTTAATTTTTATATAAAAAATAAATACTAACTGCCACAACATTTATATACCAGTTTTATCAGGAAATCACACTATGGACTTAAAGGAAATAACTTCATGCCCTGACTGTGGAAGCACGAACATAATACACGGCACTGTAAGAGAGCAGATTATCTGCAGGGACTGCGGCTTGATTTTCGAGCCACTCGCTCCTGTTGTAGAGGAAAAAATGCCTCTTACAAAGCCTGCAGTGAGCAGGAAAACAAAGTCAAAGCCTAAGAAAAAAGCCGGGAAAAAAGCAAAAAAGAAGCCAAAAAAAGCAAAAAAGAAGCCAAAAAAAGCAAAAAAGAAGCCAAAAAAAGCAAAAAAGAAGCCAAAGAAAAAGGCGAAGAAAACAAAAAAAAAGGCTAAAAAGAAATCCAAGAAAAAATCATCTGGCTTTAAGAAGTTCCTTACAGGGCTGAAAAAAAAGAAGTAAAAAAATAAATTTGCCTTTCTTTCTACAAGACAGTACGCTTTGTTTTTTTTTAAAAAGGCGTGTGATAGCGCCTGCAAAGCTCTCCAGAAAAGATTATAATAAAAATAAATCTGAGAAACACTCAGTTAAAGAAGCAAAACCAAGCGCGCAGTGCACATGCTTTTTGCATAAATTTATATATCCTTCTTCACTCTGTTTATTTGATGACGCCTGAGGACGTCCTGAAGGAAGCGAGAAAAATTGATAAAGAGCCGCACAGAGAGCACAAGTCAAGAAAATGGGTCTGGCTACTTGTAGGGCTTTTTCTTGTGATGATTGTGATTCTGTATATGTTTCCTTACCAATGGATCAGGGCGTATGAAGAGCCTAAGAGGATTACCTCTGTCGGAAAGGCCCTGGCTCATGGCATGGAGAAGGATGTTTCAGAGCCAAAGAATTCTGTCAGTCAGGAGGATTTAAAGGAGTTGGTTAATCCTTCTGACCAGAAGATTAAGCTCACTGCCAACAAGATTGTGACTGCTTCCTGTAAAGAGGGCCTGCTCTGTTACTCTAAGGCTTTGTTTTATTTCCTGCGGGATAATTATGAGTATGTTTCAGACCCGCAGGGTGTTGAGTATGTTGAGGATCCTAAGGAGTTTCTTGTTGCAGGCGGCGGGGATTGTGAGTCTGGTTCTATTGCCCTTGCGTCTCTTCAGGAGGCTATCGGCATTGATGCACAGCTTGTTTTTATTGCCAGGCATGCTTATGTTCGCGTCAAGATTGCAGATGCTCCAGGCACCCTGAAGAATGATGACTGGATTTATCTTGACTGGACTTGCAAGGATTGTGATTTTGGTGAAATCCCTTTGCAGAACTGGAAAAAAAGAGCTACTTTTGTTGATGTTCCTTAATCTAAACTAAGTTCAGATATGATGCCTAACAGATAAAGAATTCTTCTGCAGTACGCTCCCACAAGAGCAGTGTTAGAATTTTTGCTTCCTATTAACTTTTTGTACTCTGTTTTTATGTTTTTTCTTATTCTGTTCAGTTCCTTTAATTTTTTAGTATCTTTATTTAATAGCACAAAGAAAGTTTTGTCATATACTTCTTTTATTTCATTCATTTTGTTTATCACTACTTTATCTGGTTTCAAGTCAGCTATATTGTACATTGTCTGTAATATTGTTAGCATATTATTGAAAATTAGAAAATAAGAGTATTTTTCCTCTCTGGTTATTGCAGATGATCTTATCGCAAGATATAATGAATTTGTTGCCAGTTCTACTGGTTGTGCTGATTCAAAGTTTGCTTTTTTTTGTAGGTGTTCTTCCAAGGAGAAAAAGCAGTTTCTAAGGCTCATCTTTGCTGTCGTTAATTGCTGGTTTATATCACTTATTTTTGTTTCATCCAACAAATCTTTGATAGTCACAGATTTTTCTGTTTGAGAGCTGATAGACAATCCAGTACATCTTCTTAATGCTTCATTTATCATTCCCAGTTGTTTTTTAGTAAGAACTTCTTCAAACGAGATTTTAATAGTTGTGAATCCATTAAGGTATGCAGTAATGATCTTATCCCTCAATAATTTGAGATATTCATCTTTGGAAAATTCAATTCTCTTGATTTTCTCAGGAATTTTGATTTCAGCAGGACTTATAGTTAGTATGTTGTCTTTGAATTCTATATTCAGCATCTGCCCTTCTTTCAATTGTTGAGAATCTATCCATTTCTTTGGCAGAATGGTCATATAGCTTGCTTTTCCAAACTTTATCAGCTTTCTTTTAGCCATACTGTGCAGTTAGTTTAGCTATTATTTAAAGTTTTCTAAAAGAATATGTATACATATGCATATATGCAAAATACTTATACTTTTTCTTGAATTTATAGTTATCACCAAATAATAATATTTTAAAAAAATAGGAGGTACAAAAATGAGTGAAGAAGATTCAGATATAAGTGATGTTTTGAAGAAATTAATGAAAGGTCTAGGAGAACCAGTAACAGATTGGAAATCACCAGAAGAACAAGCTCGAGACGGCGAAATCGCGCGGATAGATCTGGGTGGTGTCTATAGTGAAAGGTGGGGGATGGTAATCAATGAAAGCGGGAACATTGTTTCAATAAGAGTTATTGGAGCAAATGACGATCTTGCTTGCAAA
This sequence comes from Candidatus Woesearchaeota archaeon, assembly GCA_014729555.1. Lineage (GTDB taxonomy): Archaea > Nanobdellota > Nanobdellia > Woesearchaeales > ARS49 > WJJT01. The sequence goes on along the minus strand of WJJT01000036.1, from coordinate 3,924 downwards.
AGCAAGCAGCTGTATGGAATACCGCACCCAAACGACAGAAGAAAAACGTAAAAAATAATTTTTTTCTATTTAATCCCAGACAACTTCTATTGTGTCTGTTCTTTCATAAGGATAGATATCTATTTCTATCTCCTTGCTTTTTCCTTGTTCAAGAATTCCTTGCCACGCAATCATTGCACCCTGGTCACCTGCATATTCAAGAGGAACTGCAAAAAACTTAGCATTTCTCTGTTTGCACATTTTATCTAGCATAGAACATAATTTTTTATTTGCTGCAACACCGCCAATCAATAACAATTCTTTTTTCTCACAGTGAGCTAAAGCTCTTTCAGAGACCTCTGTAACCATTGCAAATGCAGTTTCCTGAAATGCGCAGCAAACATCTTCAATCTTCTCTCCTTTTTTCAATAATTGTGTTGCTTTTGTAACAAGGCCGGCAAATGAAGTGTCCATTCCTTTTACAACATACGGCATTTCTATGTATTTTCCTTTTTCAGCCAGTTCCTCTATCTTTGGTCCTGCTGGAAATCCTAATCCTGCTTCACGGCCGAATTTATCCAGCGCATTTCCTATTCCAATGTCTAGTGTCTCACCGAATATCCTGAACTTTCCGCCGGCAATTGCAATTACCTGCGTGTTAACTCCAGAAACATAAAGAAATACAGGATCTTTTGCACCAGTGCATAATTGACCAATTGTTAAGTGTGCAACACAGTGATTCACTCCAATAATAGGTTTATTATGTTCAGAACTCAACTTTTTTGCTAAATCTTTTCCAACTTTAAGTGCAGGTGCTAATCCAGGCCCGCGTGAATAAGCAATCAAATCTATTTTATCCCAATTAACATTGGCCTTTTCCATAGCTTCTGAAACAACAGAATCACAAATTTTCTCATGATGCTTTGCAACTTCACGAAGAATCATTCCGCCTGTCTCTGTTGTAAATACTTTTTTAGCATTAGCTAATATTTTCCCTTCAGACGTAACAATACCTACTCCGAACGTGTGTGCTGTTGATTCTATTCCAAGGCATATCATGATTAAAGAAATCCTGCTGCGATTTATAAAGTTTCTCTATGCAACTTCTATCTGTCCGCAAGGACAAACTTTCACTTTATTTTGTGGCAAACCTTTATATAATCTTAATCTCTAAACAAGGATATAGTAATCCTGGTGCAATAGGGATGTCAGAAGAATCAGATATTGAAAAAGAATTGAAGGCCATTTTTGGGCCTGATGATTCTGTTGATGAAGACAGGTTAAGCAGGTTCGTCCGTGCTGAAAAACACAGCGTACTGGGTTTTCTTGTTTCAAGTGTTGCGCATGATTCCAACAACTTGATAACTCCAATAATCGGCCTGGCAGAAGCAGGCAAGAGAAGTGCTGAAGAAATAGGAGATACAGAGAATGCTTTCTTGTATGGCACTATACTTAGTTCTGCAGAAAAATTAAATGAGTTGATGAGGAATCTGCTTAATTTTTCAAAACGCGGAGAGTTTACAAGAGGAACAGTCTATTTTAATCAGTTGTTAAACAGTGTCATCAGCCTCTATGAATTTCAATACAATAGTAAAGGGATTAAGTTAGTTGCAGATCTGAATGATGTGCCTGAGGTTGACGGATATCCAGGGGGCCTGGAGACTGTTTTTACAAACATGATGCAGAACGCAATGCATGCTTATGGGGGTCTTCCTAAGGAACGCTCTAAAAATGTTTATGTTCGCTCTTATCACAAGGAAAAGTATGTCTTTATTGAGTTTGAGGATGACGGATGCGGCATAAAGGAAACAGATCTGCCGCGCATATTTGATGCATGGTATACCACAAAAGGCAGCAAAGGGCATGGTATAGGGCTTGCTGTTGCCCGCAGGATTGTGAAAAGCCACTGGGGAAAGATACTTGTTGACAGCGAATACGGCAAAGGAGCAAAATTCACAATAAGGATTCCTGACAAGCACGCAGTGCAGGTGATGCGCGAGGAGACTTTTTTCGGGCCAAGGCGCGAGCCTGCCTCTGAAAACTGAAAATGGTGTTAATGATGTTATATACAATTTTATCTGTCCGCAAGGACCCAAATTCCTGTTTTTTTGTGTTTTTTTGTTTTTGTTTTTTGAAAAAATTAATATAGTGCTGTTTTTTTACGAGTCATATGCCAAAAAAAACACAAATACTCATAATCCACGGCGGAATGACTTTCAGGAGCAAGAAAGACTATCTGCACTACCTGAAAACCAGAAAGCTATCTTTGAAGAAAAAAATACGCTGGTCTGGTGATTACCTGGTTAAAAAACTAGGCAAAAACTTTGAAGTCATTAAGCCGCGCATGCCTCTGCAGGAAAATGCAAAGTATTCTGACTGGAAGATTGCTTTTGAGAGGTATTTTCCTTACCTGAAGAATAACATTATCCTGATCGGCAACTCTCTTGGAGGAATTTTTCTCGCAAAATACCTGTCAGAAAACAAGTTCCCAAAAAAGATCCTATCAACATACCTTGTCTGCCCGCCGTTTGATAATTCCCTGCCTGGTGAAGATTTGGTCGGCGGCTTTAAGCTTAAGTCAGACCTGTCAAGAATCGAAAAACAATCTAAAAATCTTTACTTGATGTTCTCAAAGGATGACAAAACTGTTCCAGTGTCGCAGGCCAAAAAATATGAAAAGAAATTAAAGAACGCAATGATCATCATCTACAAAAGCAAGAACGGTCATTTCAAGATATCTTCTTTTCCAGAGATTGTCAAGAAGATAAAAGACGATGTGAAGAGAAAGTAACATATGCAACTTCTAGATGTCTGAAGGACCTGAACTGTTATTAACATAAAGCCCGCATACTTTTTCTTTTCTTCATATTGTCATCAAAATAATGCTTGCTTTGCCTGTAATAATCAGACCTGTCTTTCTTCCTGTTTCCTGTGCTGTCCTCAAGATACTGCATGTAGCGGTAAAGCTTTCTTATGAACCTGTCGAGCTTCTCAAAATAAATGCCGAACTTTTGCTCGTTAATGTAGCCAAGATCCTTGCTTAATCGCAGGCAGGCTTCGCACTCAAGACAGGAGCGGTAGCAAAAGATAAGAAAGTTCAAGAAAATTTTATTGGAATTCGCGCCAGAGCCTTCTGCAATATTGAGAGGCAAGCAAGTTGCAGCTCTTCGTAATTGAGAAGTTAAATTATTATCTTCGGATTTTGGAAAGTCCTTTACAAGTTCGTAAATGTCGAGAACAAACTGGTGAGCTAAATGATAAATTTCAAGATCCTTAAAGTTTCGTGCAGTAACCATGTGGTATAATGCATGTTTAAGTCTTTATATGTTTTTGCTCAAAAAATCCGGAAGAATTTCGAAAGAAAAAAAGAAAACAAAAAAGATTAAGCTCTCAGCCGATGTCGGTTATCATCATAAAATCAGAAGAATCTTTTTCATCATCGAGCGCTAACGCTATGAAAATTACTCGATGATTTTTGCTTTCAAAAACGGATTAAATGTGTTTGCGTTCATTTTCTTAAAAAATTAAATGAAACCGTGCTAGACCAAAAATACTGGGGATGAACGTTGGAAATCGCACGCTGAACGCATCGTTACCTTTGCGCTTACACGCCGATCCCATCAAACAGCTCTTTTAGCTATGTTCTAAGATGTCTCTTTTCGAGGAGGGCTTCATCCTTAGATGCTTTCAGGACTTATCCCCCAAGGCGTGGCTGCCCGGCTTGATACCTTGTCAGATAACCGGTAGACTAGTGGCCTCGAACGCCAGTTCCTCTCGTACTATGGCGTCCTTCCCCTCAGACGTCTAACATCTCCAGTAGATATTATACCAACTGCCTCACAGCGTTGTGAACCCAGCTAACGATCCCTTTTGATAGGTGAACCCCCTCACCCTTGGCAGCTTATGCACTGCCAGGATAGGAAGAGCCGACATCGATGTAGCAAG